>JBGQHV010000014.1:0-32648 GCA_041498155.1 Gemmatimonadota bacterium
ACGGTGCGCATTCGCCCCGTGCGCGTGATCGGCGTGGCGGGGTTCGGCAGCTTCTACGACATCGCCCAGGGGATCCTGTACGCGGCCGGGCTGCCCGCCGACAATGGCAAGGGCGGCACCGTGACCGCGCCCAGCGGTGCGCGCATCATCAACATCAGCCTGGGCGGCTCGTCGGGGAGCAGCACATTGCACAACGCGGTGATCGCGGCGACGAACGCGGGCGCGCTCGTCATCGCCGCCGCCGGCAACAGCGGGAACACGAGCCTGCTCTACCCCGCGGCGTACGCCGAAGCACTGTCGGTGTCGGCGGTGGGGCCGGACGGGCTGCTCGCCTCCTACTCCTCCTTCGGCTCGACGATCGACATCGCGGCGCCCGGCGGCGATATCGCCGACGGCGACGGGAGCTACGGCGTCCTCTCGAGTACCTGGAACTACGTCACCAGCACGCCGATCTACGATTCCTGGGACGGGACGTCGATGGCGACGCCGCACGTCTCCGGCGTTGCCGCGCTGATCCTCGCGCAGAACCCGTCGCTGACCCAGGCACAGCTGCGGGCGCGGTTGACGACCTACGCGGTGGACGCCGGCGCGCCGGGACCGGACAACCAGTACGGCGCCGGCATCGTGAACGCCCGCAACAGCCTCACCCAGACCCCGGCGCCGCCGACGAAGACGTATGCCCGGCTGTTCTCCGCCAGCGGCGTGTTGCTCGCCACGGCGGCAGTGGCGGCGGACGGCTCGTATGCCTTCACCGGGCTCGGCGACGGGAGCTACACCGTGTTCGGTGGAACGGACGAGAACGGGGATGGACAAATCGGCGTCCCGGGCCGCCGCTGGGGCGCCCTGGGCGGGTCGGCGACACCGGCACCCGTGACGGTGGACGGCGCCGCCATCTATCCGGCCACCTTCGCCGTCGCGCTGCCGACCGAGCACGAGCCGAACGACGCGGCCGCGCAGGCCAACGCGCTGGTGATCGGTGGCTATGTGACCGGTGCGATCGGCTCCGTCTCGGACGTCGACCTGTACCGGGTGCGGATTCCGCAGAGCGGGACCTACACCGTCGAAACGTCCGCCGTCAACGGCGCGTGCGGGTTCGCGCTCGAGGAGAACACGCGCCTCACGCTGTCGGATTCCAGCGGAACCGTGCTGGCCATCAACGACGACATCGACGCGGCCGCCCTGAACCTGTGCTCGCGCGTCACGGCGACCCTGTCTCCGGGCAGCTACCTCGTCGCCGTGCAAGGGTCGCGCGCGAAGCGCTACCGGCTCGCGGCGCGCGCCGGGAGCTGACCGGCTCTCGTCAGGGCGAGTATAGCCCGGTGGTGAGATCCAGTCCCGCCGAGCTCGACACACCGACCGCGCAACAGCCCGTCTTGGTGCACTTGAACCAGCCGGCTTCGTCCTTCGGCCGGAACAACCAGCGTGCGGCCGCCGGCCCCTCCGCTCCGTGGTGGTCGGTGAGATAGAACATCGGGAGCACGACCGCGGGGAGACGTGGGTCGTCGGGAATGACGACCGCCCGGCCCACACCCGTGTCCCCGGAGAGGCGCAGGCTGTCGATCCAGATGTAGTTCACGCCGGGCCGTAGCCCGAGCTTTGGATAGGCGCTATCGGTCTCGATCCGGCCGACGATCCGGCCGCGGCCCGCGAGGTCGGTATAGGCATTGCGGTTCGCGCCGGGTTCCGGATAGATCGTCGCCAACGGTCCGACGTGATAGCCCGTCGCCGAGTCGTAGATCGTGAGCATCTGCCGGTCGGTCGCGCCATGCGTCGTGCTGTCGTAGCGCAGGCTTCTGGCGTAGGCGAGCACGGATCCCCGTTCGGTGGGCAGCTTGGGGTCCGATACGGGTCCTGGTGGGGCCGGCGTGTGATAGGCACACCCCGACAACAGCACCCCGCCGCTCAAACTCAGGGCGCGCAGCACCGCGCCACCCCATCCGCTCATAGTCCCCTCCCACTCACTCGTGACCCGCCCACGTTCGCATCGAATCGACCGCCGGTTGGAGTACCGGATCGGCATGTTGCCAGAGCGTCGCGACCGCCCGGGCCCAGCGGCGGCGCGTGTCTCCGTCGCGCAGTCGGTCGGCGACCGTGGCGCGCAGCTGCATCGCCCGCACGAGAGTTGCCGCCTCGGGGACGCGGTCGAGCATGCCGGCCCCGAGGCCCGGCAGTGCGTCGAGCGAAAGATCCAGCAGATGCACCGCGGCCGCCGTGTCGCCGATCGCGAGCAGCAGCCGCGCCTCTTCGTACGTCGCGTCGATGGCGACATCTCCGGGCCGGATGTCGCGCCGCTCCTGTCGCAGCGCGTCGAACCGCGCCCGCACGCGGGCCGTATCGCCGTGGGCGAGCGCCCACTGCATCTCGATCGGATACATCGGACCGGCCTGGGACCGGTGGACCGACCACGCGCCTGTCGAGAAGAAGGCCAGCGCCGCGGGTTCGTCGAGCGTCGCTCGGAGCACGGCGGCCTGGTCCTTGGGCGCCGCCCAGCTCCGCACCGCGGTCTCCGTGCGCGTGCGCCACGTCGTCACGCTGTCCACGGGCGCCCCCAGGGCCGCGAACGCCAGCAATGTAAGCGACGCGGACGTGACGGCGAGGGGCGGTCGGAGGAACTGGCCCGTCTCAGTGCGGAGCGTATCCTGCGGCGCGGCCCGGCCGAGTAGTTCCGCCGTGAGACGCACGCGGCCGGTGAGGGCGCCCAGCGCCGCGACCCGCCAGGCATCCGCCGGGTCGGTGGGACGGGCTACCGTCACCACGGAATCGGCGAGACGCTGCGCCGCGTCGAAGCGTCCCAGTTTCACCAGCAGACGGACTTCCGCGACGGCCAGACGTAGCCGCTGATCGGGGTCGGCGCTCAGGGTCCGCGCTCGTCGCACCGCGGCGAGCGCCGAGCGCTCCGGGGGGAGGTTGTCCTGAATCTCGCCGCGCGCTTCGAGCGCCAGCGCCAGGGTTTCGAACGCCGTGGCGCTGCGCGGGAACGCCGCGGCCCAGCTCAGCGCGATGTGGCGCAGTGTCTCCCGGTTGCGGGCGATCGCGTCCGACATCGTGCCCGGGTACGTGCCCGGCCGGGCCTCCAGCACGTCAGGAAGTCTGTACGGAATGAAGGCGAGCGTGTCGTGGTCGAGGCCCGGTGGGGCGGCCATGAGCACCGTATCCGGAGCGAGCGCATACCCGCCGCGGAGATGATTCGGCTCTCCATAGAATAGGTGCGTCAGACGGCCGTAGGCTGTGCCGCCAAACGCGCGATGCGATGACGGAATCAGCTCGAGCGCGCGTTGATAGGACGCCACCGCAGCCTGGTAGCTTCCCCGGTACCGGAATCCCGACGGGCTGGCCGCATCGGCCACGACGAGCGGGTCGAGCGCCCGGCATTCGCCGAGCCCGAACCACCCGACGAAGTCGCGGGGGTTACGCCGCACGATCTGGTGGTACCGGCTGCAGGCGTCGGGATACTGCCCCGCCGACATCGCCGCCAGCCCCTGCGCCAGCAGCTGATCGCGCTCGCCGCGTGCACCCGATGCCGCGGCAGTGGCGTTGGTGCGCCAGCTGTCGGTCCGATCGCCCCTCAGCGCGAGCACTTCGGCGAGCCACAGATTCGCCTCCGGAAAGGCGGGATCGAGCCCTACCGCGGCGCGAAATGCATGCACGGCACTATCCAGGTCCCAGGCGTCGAGCCCTGCATGGCCAGCACTGTACGCGGCCCAAGCTGCCAGAGACCGGGTCCCCAGGACAGCCGCGGTGGCCTGGCTGGGCACATGGCCCAGCAGCAGCGAATCGGCCAGCTCGGCGAACTTCCGCTCCAGATCCGGCGCGTTCTTGCCGACCCGGACGGCATAGGAGCGCTCGAGCGCGCCGCGTCGCCCGACGTCGTACATCGCGGCGCTCACTTCAACCGAGTCGCCCAGCAGCTGCACGTCGCCCCAGATCATGTGAGCGGCGCCCTGCGATCGCGTCAGGTCGAGGTTGGCCTGGAGCGATCCCTGCGCTCCGTCGCGGCGTTCCAATGCGTCATACAGCTGGATCTCGGTCACGACGTGGATGTCGGTCCAGCGGGAGAACGCGGCGTGCAGCAATCGCTCGCAATCATCCCCGTCCAGGATGCCCGCCGGGATCGCGCTGCGATGGACGAATGGCAACATCACATAGAGCGACCGATCGAGGCTCGCGCCCGAAAGCCGGGGGAACAACACGATCGCCAACGCCGCGAGCGTCGTCACCGCCGCGACGCTCACCCCAACCGCCCGCCGCCGCCGCCGCTGGGCCGCCACGCTGCGGGGCGTCCAGACGCCGCTCGGAGCCGCCAGCGCCTCGGCCGCGTCCGCTCCTGTCGCGAACCGGTCGCCCGGCGCCGGCGCCAGCATGCGCGCCACAACGCCCGCCACCGCGGGCGGCACCGACGCCCGCAGCGCAACGAGCTCGGCCAGCCGGTCCCGCGGGCGCAGCGGGCCCGCGGCCGGCCCCTCCGGAGGCGTCAGCGCGGCGGGGGGCGTACCCGCCAACATCTCGAACACAACGCACCCCAGGCTGTAGATGTCGCTGCGTCCGTCGATCGGCCCCACGCCGGCCGCCTGTTCGGGACTCATATAGTCGGGCGTGCCCACCGTCGTGCCCACGGCGGTCACCCGCCGTGATCCGGCTGCGCTGATCGCCCGCGCAATGCCGAAATCGCTCACGACGGCGTGCCCGGCCTGCAGCAGGATGTTCTCCGGCTTGATGTCCCGGTGCACCACTCCGGCGCGATGGGCGTAGTCGAGCGCATCGGCGATCTCGCGCGCGATGGCCAGCGCCTCCACCAACGGCAACTGCCCCTCGGTCTCCAGGCGGTCGCGCAGTGACTCGCCCGGGACATAGGGCATCACGTAGAACAGGCACCCGTCGGCTTCTCCGGAATCGTGCAGCGGCAGGATGTGCGGGTGGGCGAGACCCGCCGCCAGGCGGATTTCCTGCAGGAACCGCTCGGGGCCCAGCGTCGCCGCCAGCTCCGGGCGCAGCACCTTGAGCGCCACGTCCCGCCCGTGCCGCACGTCGCGGGCGAGGAAGACGATGGCCATCCCCCCGCGACCGATCTCCCGGCCGATGGTGTAGCGCCCGCTCAGGGCGTTCTCCAAACGATTGCGTAGGTCGGCCATAGCCTTGCGTCGCTCGACGTAGCGAACCCGTAGAGTCAGCGTTTCAGGGTATCGTTGCATACTTGCCTCCGCCAGCGCCACCAGCCTCACAAAGCTGCGGCGCGGGGATCAATCGGCGGTCAAGTACGGCCGCAGGGCCAACCCCTTGGCTGCGAGCACTTTGCCCGCTAGCTTGTGGGGCTCCGGATGGCGGACTTCACGTTTGCGCGCGGACAGCTGCTGCTCCTCGCCGGGACGGCCAACAGGCCGCTCGCCGAGGAGATGGCGCAGCATCTCAACCAGCCGCTGTGCGCGGTCACCATCCGGCGTTTTGCCGACGGTGAGATCTTCGTCAAGATCGACGAGAACGTGCGCGGGCGTGACGTGTTCATCATCCAGCCCACCAACCCGCCGGCCGAGAATTACATGGAGCTGCTGCTCCTCACCGACGCGGCCCGGCGGGCCAGCGCGGCCCGGATCACGGCGGTGCTGCCCTACTTCGGGTACGCACGCCAGGACCGGAAGGACCAGCCCCGGGTGGCGGTGAGTGCGAAGCTGATGGCGAACTTGATCACGCACGCCGGTGTGGATCGAGTGCTGGGGATGGATTTCCATTCCCATCAGCTGCAGGGCTTCTGGGACATTCCGGTGGATCACCTGTATGCCGCGCCCGTGTTCGTGTCGCACTTCCGGACGAAGGGACTGCGGGAGCCGGTGGTGGTGGCGCCCGACGTGGGATCGGCGAAGATGGCCCGCGGCTACGCGAAGCGGCTGAACGCGTCGCTGGCGATCATCGACAAGCGGCGGCCGTCGGCGAACATCGCGGAAGTGGTGAACGTGGTCGGAGAGGTCGAGGGCAAGGACTGCCTCATCCCCGACGACATGATCGATACGGCGGGGACGATCACGGAGGCCGCCGCCGCCTTGAAGCGCCTCGGCGCCCAGCGCGTGTTCGCGTTCGCGACCCACGCTCTGCTGTCGGGACCGGCGGTGGAGCGACTGCGGGCCTCGGCGATCGAGGAAGTGACGGTCACCAACACGATCCGGCTCCCCGAGGAGCGCAAGTTCGAGAAGCTGAAGATCCTGTCGATCGCGGGACTGATGGCGAAAGCGATCGGCTACGAGCACTCCAACCAGTCGGTGAGCTCGCTGTTCGACTAAACCGTTGACCGCAGACTGAGGACGGACGTATGGCGCAATTCGTGGAACTCGCGGCGAGCCCGCGCAACAAGACCGGTAAGGGCGCGGCGCGGCAGGTGCGCTTCCAGAAGAAAGTGCCGGCGGTGATCTACGGGCACGGCCGCCCCAGCCAGTCGCTCGAGCTCGACGCCAAAGCGCTCGAGCTGGCGCTCATCGGGATCGAGCCCGCGAGCACCATCATCGAGCTCACGCTCGAAGGCAAGAAAGCCCGCACGCTGATCCGCGAGATCCAGCGGCATCCGGTGCGCCCCGATATCATCCACGTCGACTTCTACGAGGTTCGCGCAGGTGAGAAGGTGACGCTGCGGGTCCCCATCCACCTCACCGGAACCGCTGACGGCGTGCGCAACGCCGGCGGGGTGCTGGACCAGGTGATCCGCGAGGTCGAGATCGAAGTGCTCCCCGAGCACATTCCCGACCGGGTGGAGCTCGACGTCACAGCGCTCACGATCGGCCACTCGCTGCACGTGAGCGATCTCGTCATCCCCAACGCGACGATCATGACGCAGCGCGACCTGACCGTCGCCACGGTCGTGCCGCCGCGCGCCGAGGAAGTCGTCGCGCCCACGGCGGAGGCGACGGTGGAAGTCGCCGAGCCCGAGCTGATCCGCAAGGTGCGTGAGGAGGAAGGCGAAGAGGGCGCGGCGGAGGCCGAAGGCAAGGCGCCCGACGCGAAGCCCAAGGCCGAGAAGGCGGAGAAGCCCGAGAAGTCCAAGGGCGGCAAAGAGGGCTGAACCGGTTGCGCGCCGTCGTCGGCCTGGGCAACCCGGGTCCGGAGTACGCGGCGACGCGCCACAACGCAGGCTTCTGGGTGGCGGACGCGCTCGTCGCGCACTGGGGGTTTCCCCCCTTTCGGCGCGGCGAGCGCGCCCGCGTTTCCCAGGGTGTGGTGGACGGCGTCCCCGTCCACGTCCTGAAGCCGACGACGATGATGAACCACAGCGGTGCGGCGCTCGCCGCGCTTCGAGCCAATCCCGCCTTCACGCCCGCCACCGATTTACTGATCGTCGTGGACGACTTCAACATCCCCCTGGGTACCCACCGCCTGCGCCCGTCCGGCTCACCCGGCGGCCACAACGGCTTGAAGAGCGTCGAGGGCGCCCTGCAGAGCCAGGAGTACCCGCGCCTCCGGGTCGGCGTCGGCCCCGTCCCCACCGGAGAGCGGTGGGAGGATTTCGTGCTGTCGCCCTTCGCCGACGAGGAGCGAGAGCAGATGGATGCGCTGATGCCGCAGCTGGTGGACGTCATCGACGGGTGGGTGCGGCGGGGGGTGCAGTAGCGCGGCTGGATCAGGCGACCTGCCAGGTCCTGCCTTTCGTCAGTAGACCAGCCAGGTCCCCGCCGGTCCCCGCCGCCGTGAGCTGCGCCTCCACTTCCTGCCCGTAGGACGGCGCCGGATCGCAATACAGGACCCCCAGCGCCATCGGAAAGGTCGGAGGTTGAAGGCCCGCCAGGAGGCCGGCGAGCGTCCGGTTGGTCTCGTCGTGCACCAGAAGATCCCGCTCGGTGACGCCGTCCTGCCCGAGCGTGACGATCTCGAGCTCGAGCTTGCCGGGTACGAGTCGCAAGCCCCGGCTCTTGTCCTTGCCGAAGCGCAGCGGCTGTCCGTGCGCCGCGTGCAGCTGCTGGTCCGCGGCGACCGACTTCTCCGTGAAGGCGTCGAACACGCCGTCGTTGTAGACGACGCAGTTCTGGAAGACCTCCACGAACGACGCCCCGCGGTGCGCGTGGGCCCGCGTCAGCACGTCGACGAGCGCGGCTTGCTGCGTGTCGACGGCGCGCGCCACGAAGCGCGCCCCAGCCCCGAGCGCGAACGCGCACGGCGAGACCGGATTGTCCAGGGAGCCCCCCGGCGTCGACGGCGTGCGAGTCCCGCGGCGCGAGGTGGGCGAGTACTGGCCCTTCGTGAGCCCGTAGATCTCGTTGTTGAACAGAATGATCTGCAGATCCACGTTGCGCCGCAGCACATGGAGCAGGTGATTCCCGCCGATCGAGAGGCCGTCCCCGTCCCCGGTCACCAGCCACACGTCCAGGTCGGGGTTGGCGAGCTTCACCCCCGTCGCGACCGCCGGCGCGCGCCCGTGAATCGTGTGGAAACCGTACGTGGCGATGTAGTAGGGGAAGCGCGAGGAGCAGCCGATTCCCGAGACGAAGACCGTGTTCTCCGGGCGGGAGCCGACCTCCGCCAGCGTCTTCTGCACGGCCTTGAGGATCGCGTAGTCCCCGCACCCCGGGCACCAGCGCACTTCCTGGTCGGACGCGAAGTCCTTGGGCGCGAGTGTCGCGGTCATGCGAGGCGCTCCTCGAGCGCCGCCACGAGGCGCGACACCTTGAACGGCTTGCCGCTGATCTGATTGAGTCCCTCGGCCGGGACGAGATAGGCTGCGCGCAGCAGCTGCACCAGTTGTCCGTTGTTCAGCTCGGGCACGAGCACCCGATCGAACCGCGCCAGCAGCTCTCCCAGATTCCGCGGGAACGGCGCCAGGTAGCGGATATGGATGTGGGACACCGCGTGCCCGTCGGCGCGCACCTGCTTCACCGCCTGGTGCAGCGCCCCGTAGGTTGATCCCCACCCGACGACGGCGAGCACGCCGTGATCCTCACCGAGCGCCACGGTCTGGAGCGGAATGTCCTGCGCGATCCCCGCGATCTTGGCCGCGCGCGTCTTGGTCATCAGCTCGTGGTTGTCGGGATCGTAGGAGATGTGTCCGCTGTCGTAAGCGCGCTCGAGCCCACCGATGCGATGCTCCAGTCCGGGCGAGCCGGGCCGGGCCCACACGCGCGCCAGCGTCTCGGGATCGCGCAGCAACGGATGGAATCCCCGCGCGTCGGTGCGGAACCGCACCGGGAAGTCGGGCAGCGACGCGACATCGGGGATGCGCCACGGTTCGGCGGCGTTCGCGAGATACCCGTCCGACAACACGATGACCGGCGTCATATAGCGCGTCGCCAGGCGCACCGCTTCCCGCGCGACCTCGAAGCAGTCCCCTGGGGTTGCCGCCGCGATGACCGGGAGCGGCGCGTCGGCGTTGCGCCCCAGCACCGCCTGGAACAGATCGGACTGCTCCGTCTTGGTCGGCATCCCGGTCGAGGGGCCGGCCCGCTGCGAATCGATGACGACGAGCGGCAGCTCGGTCGCGATCGCCAGCCCCAGCCCTTCGGTCTTGAGCGCGATCCCCGGCCCCGACGACGACGTGACGCCGAGGGCGCCGGCGTAGGACGCGCCGATGGCGGAGCAGACCGCCGCGATTTCGTCTTCCGCCTGGAACGTCACCACGCCGAACGACTTGAGCCCCGCCAGCGTGTGCAGGATGCCCGAGGCCGGCGTGATCGGGTAGGACGCGAACACCATCCGGTCGAGCCCCGCGGCGCGCAGCCCCGCGATCAGGCCCCACGCCATGGCCTCGGTCCCGCTAATCGTGCGGTAGGTGCCCGGCGCGCTGGGATGGGGCGCCACGGTGTAGGCCCCGATGTGGCTGGGCAGCTCCGCCGTTTCCCCGAACGCGTGGCCGGCATCGAGCGCGGCCACGTTGGCGCGCGCGATCTCGGGCTCCGTGGCGAACTTGCGCTCGAGCCAATCCACCGTGGCGGCGCGCTCGCGCCCGTACATCCACAGCATCAGACCCAGCGCCCACATGTTGCGGCAGCGGTGCGCGTCGCGCGACGAGATCCCGAACGGCTTCACCGCCTCGGTCGTGAGGCGGGTAATGTCCAGCGGGAGCACGCGGAACGCCGCGAGCGTGTCGTCGTTCAACGGGTTCGTTGCGTAGCCAGCCTTGGTCAGGTTGCGCTCGGTGAACGCCGCGAGATCCACCACGATCGTCCCGCCGGGGCGCAGATCCTTCACGTTGACCGTGAGCGCCGCGGGGTTCATGGCGACCAGGACGTCGAGCTCGTCGCCCGCCGTCAGTACGTCGGAGGCGCCGAAGTGGATCTGGAACGCGGACACCCCGAAGGTCGTGCCGGCGGGGGCGCGAATCTCGGCCGGATAATCCGGGAAGGTCGCCAGATCGTTGCCGGCGAGCGCGGTCTCGAGGGTGAACTGGGAGCCGGTGACCTGCATCCCGTCGCCGGAGTCGCCGGCGAACCGGATCACGGCCTGCTCCCGCTCTTCCCGGGGGACCGGTCGCACGAGGGGTGAGGCGGTGGCCATCGGAATGAATCATACCGCCAACTGCCTTCCCCTTCAACGTCCGCCTGGCGAGACTACGCCCTCCCTATGCTCCGTCTCGGCATCGTCGGCCTGCCTAACGTCGGGAAATCCACCCTGTTCAACGCCCTCACCGCGTCGAAAGCGGCGGCGGCGGAGAACTACCCCTTCTGCACGGTCGAGCCGAACGTCGGGGTCGTCGAGGTTCCCGACGCGCGGCTCGAGCGGCTGCACGACATCATCCGCCCCAAGAAGAAAGTGCCGGCGGTCGTCGAGTTCGTGGATATCGCCGGACTCGTCAAAGGTGCGTCGCAGGGCGAAGGTCTGGGCAATCAGTTCCTGTCGCACATCCGGGAAGTGGATGCCGTGGTGCACGTGATCCGCTGCTTCGACGATCCCGACGTGGTCCACGTCATGGGACCGGTGGATCCGGTGCGGGATCATGACGTGATCACGGGCGAGCTCGCCCTCGCCGACCTCGCCGTGATCGAGCGGCGTCTCGAGAAGACCCGCAAGGCCGCCAAGGCCGGCGACAAGGACGCGCTGGTGGAGATTGCGGTGTTGGAGCGGGTGACCTTGGAGCTGGACGGCGGCCGCGGCGCTCGAGAGGCGGGCGAGAGCGAAGCGGACATCCGGTTTCTCCGCACGCTCGGGTTGCTGACCGCCAAGCCGATCCTCTACGCGGCGAACGTCAACGAAGCCGATCTCGTGACGGGCGGGCCCTTCACCGGTGCATTGAACCGTGCCGTGAGCGCGCACCACGAGGAGGCGGAGGTCGTGCTGTTCTCCGCCCGCTTCGAGGCAGAGCTGGCGGACCTGTCAGGGGAAGAGCGCGCCGAATTCCTGGCCCAGGCGGGCGTCACCGAGCCGGGCCTCGACCGGCTCATCCACGCCGGCTATCACCTGCTCGGGTTGCAGACGTTCTTCACCGCGGGAGAGAGCGAAGTGCGCGCCTGGACCATCCATCGTGGCGATACGGCGTTCGACGCCGCCGGCGCGATTCACTCCGACTTCCAGCGCGGCTTCATTCGCGCCGAAACCGTGGGCTACGAGGATTTCCTCAAGGCGGGCTCGTCCAAGGCCGCCCGGGAGCAAGGGTTAGTGCGGAGCGAGGGACGCGACTATCGGGTGGCCGACGGAGACATCCTGCTGTTCCGCTTCAACGTCTGACCGGCTATCTTCCCCGCTCACATATCCCCTACTCGGCGCCACACCAGCGCCGGGTCGCCCATGACCAAAGGGAGGTGTTCATGATGCGTCGGTATGAGACCGTCTACATCTTCGACAGCACTCTCGAAGAGCCAGCGATCACCGAAAAGCTCGAGCGATTCAACCTGCTCCTGACCAAGGGCGGGAAGGGCACCGTTTCGAGCACGAACCACTGGGGGAAGCGGACGCTCGCCTTCCCCGTCAAGAAGAAGGAAACGGGCTATTACGTCGTCGTGCAATTCGAGGCGGCGGGAGAGTTGTTGCCCGAGTACGAGCGAGCGGTCAAGTTGGACGAATCGGTGCTCCGCTACATGGTGGTCTTGAACGAAGGCGAGCCGCCGAAGCCGATGCCGACGGCCCCCGCGGTCGTGCCCGAGCTGCTGGAGCTGGAAGAGGAGGAAGCATGAGACGCCCCGCCAAGACCTGTCCCGTGTGCGAATCCGGGGTTCGGGTGCTCGACTACAAGGACGACCGCACGCTCGGTCGGTTTCTGACCGAGCGCGGCAAGATCCTGCCGTCTCGACTGTCCGGGATGTGCGCGCGGCATCAGCGGCAGCTCGCGACCGCCATCAAGCGTGCGCGGCAGCTCGCCCTGATTCCATATATCAAGAGCGGCGCTTCGGCTTGATCCAGCCGGCTGGTGGCCGGTGGTGGCGCCTGGTGGTGGGCACCATCGCGCTCCTGCTGTTTGCGCCCGGCAGCCTGGGCCTGGTGACGCTATCGCTCGCGGCGCTCCTCGTTGCGGCGGGCCTGCGGCGACCGCGCGAGCGCGCGGTAGCGGTCGTGGCTGGAGCGATCGGGCTCGCCTGGGTAGCCTGGCCGACGGCGAACCCGCTGGCCGCGGCGTTGGGCGCGTATTTCCTGATCGTGGCCGCGGCATTCGCGAGCGCCTCCCTCGTCGCTCCGGCGGGCGTGCTGCGGCAGGCGTGGCGCGCCACGTGTTGGGGCATCGCCGGAGTCGCGCTGCTCGGCCTCGTCCTCCGGGGCACGTCGTTCTGGACGGAGCTGCATTGGAGTCTGGTGCGGGGGCTCTCGAGCTCCCTGCGCTTCGTGATGCTGGTGCGGCCGGACGCGTACCCGTTGTTCGCGCCGGCCGTCCGGCTGCTGGGACGCGCGTACCCGGCGTTCGTGATCGGGCAGACCCTCGCCGGGCTCGCGTTGGCGTGGCATTGGCACGCGCGCATCGCATTCGTCCCGCTCGGCGCCGGGCTCGGTATGTCACGCGAGTCCAACCCCGAGCATCCGGTCGGCGTGCAACGCCACCATGCCTTCGCGGCGCTCGTGGAGCCGCCGGGCCGCCACACATTGTTCCTTCATTAAAGAGGAAGAGACGATGGAGATCATACTGCGCGAAGACGTCCAGCACCTCGGGAAGGCGGGCGAGATGGTCAAGGTCAAGGATGGCTACGCCCGCAATTACCTCCTCCCCAAGGGGCTCGCGTACATGGCCACGGAGGGGAATCGCAAGCGGGTCACGTTCGAAGCCGAGCGGATCGCCCGCCATCGCGCGACCGAGAAGGAGGCGGCCGAAGGCGAAGCGGCGAAGCTGGCCGGGCTCAGTCTCACGTTCGCGATGAAGGTCGGCGAAGAGGACAAGCTCTATGGCTCCGTCACCGCCAGCGACATCCAGCGCCGGCTCGAGGAGCAAGGCGTCCACGTCGACAAACGCAAGATCGACCTGCCCGAGCCGATTCGGTCCCTGGGGGAATTCCACGTGGGCATCAAGCTCCACGCCGAGGTTCGACCGGAAATCACCGTGGTGGTGGTGAAAGAGTGACGTTCCGGCCGTGACCATCGGCATCGCCTACGTCGATGGACCCCGGCTCCGCCGCTCGCTGCTCGCGGCGGCGGATTGGGTGGCCGCCGGCCGGGACGAGTTGAACCGCATCAATGTCTTTCCCGTACCCGACGGCGACACCGGCACGAACATGTGCCTCACGCTGCGGGCCGTGGCCCACGCGCTGCGCGACCTCGGCGACGCTCCCCTGCCGCAGGTGACCGAAGCGATGGCGCAGGCGAGCATCCGGGGCGCCCGTGGCAACTCCGGGCTGATGCTCTCACAATTCCTCCTCGGGTTGAAGGAAGGGCTCGGCACCCTGGGCCAGGCGAGCTCGGCCGATCTGGCCCGGGCGATTCGCGCCGGATTCGACCGCGTCAACGGCTCGCTCGACAAGCCGGTGGAAGGCACAATCCTCACCGTCGCCCGTGAGGCCGCGGACGAAGCCGAACGGGCTGCCGCCGAGCGCGACGTGGGCGTGTTCGTCCGGCGGCTGGTGGCGCGGACCGAGGTGGCGCTGGCGAAGACGCCCGAGCTGCTCGAGTCGCTCCGACGGGCCGGCGTGGTGGACGCCGGGGCCAAGGGGTTCGTGCGCTTCCTCGAAGGCGTCAAGCGATTGATCGACGAGGGAACGCTCGCGCAAGGTGCGGTGGATCGCCTCGAGCAGCCGGACGCCGCCGCTCGCACCGAAGTGTCCTCCGAAAACGATTATCGATTCTGCACGGAAGTCATGGTACGCGGGCGCGCGCTCCCGCCCGTCGCGGAGGTGCGACAGGCGCTCCGCCAGCTCGGCGGCTCGATCGTCGTCCTCCAGAGCGCCGATCTGCTGAAGGCCCACGTGCACACCGATACCCCAGACGCCGTATTCGCCCTGGGTGCCACCTGGGGCGACGTGGAGCAAACCAAGGCCGAAGACATGCGGGTGCAGCACAAGGCGCTGCAGAGCAAGCGCCCCGTGGCCTTCGTCACCGACACCGCCTGCGACCTTCCCGATGCGGTGATCTTCGAGCACGGCATCGGGCTGGTCCCGACGCAGCTCATCATCGGGGACCACACTTACCGCGACCGGCTGGAGATGACGCCGGCGGAGTTCTTCCAGCGGCTGCGAGCAGGAGAGGACGCGTCCACGTCCCAACCGGGACCCGATGCCTTCCGCGAGACGTTTGTGGACGCGTTGCGGACGGCCGAGCACGTGGTGGCGGTGGTGCTCTCCAAAGCACTCTCGGGCACCTACGGCAGCGCCGAGCGGGCCGCCAAGGAGCTGGATGCCGGACGCGTGGTGCTGGTGAACAGTCGCGGCGCATCACTCACCGAAGGAATGCTGGTGCTGCGCGGTATCGAGCTGGCGACGGAGGGCTGGGACGCCGCGGCGATCGCCCGCGAGTTGGACCGAGTGCGGGACCAGTCCGGCGGGGTCTTCACAGTGGACAATCTCGAGCGTCTGATTCGCTCTGGGAGGGTCGGCCGGCTGCGGGGATGGCTCGGCACGAAGCTCGGGGTGAAGCCGATCATCGCCCTCACGCGCGACGGCCGGGCGGAGCCGGTGGACCGGGCCCGGGGCCTGGAGGCCGCGCGGACGAGGATCCTGGCTTGGCTCGAGCGCGCCCTCACCCCCCGCCCCGGCGCGCTGCGCCTGGGAATCGCCCATGGCGACATACCGGACTTTGCCGCGTCGTTGCGGGACGAGCTGACGCAGCGCTATCAGCCGAAAGAGATCCTGGTGAGCCCGATCACCCCGGTGATCGCAGCTCACGCCGGGATCGGCGCGTGGGGCGTGTTTTATCAGATCGAGGACGGAACAAAGCGGTGAGGCGCGCGCTATGAATAGGAGCCGGGGACGTTCGCCAGGCGGGGCGTACCGGCATCCCGACGCCCTGCGGCACGTCATCGCGGCGCTCGAGGATCGGAAGGCCGTCGACCCAGTGGTGCTCGATTTACGCGGACTTTCGGAAGCAACCGACTATTTTGTGATAGCCTCGGGGACGTCCGAGGCGCATGTGCGAGGAATGGCCGAGCACTTGATGGAGCGGCTGCACCCGCACCACGTGGAAGGCCTGGCGCAGGGGCGCTGGGTGCTGCTGGACTACGTGGATCTGGTCGTGCATCTGTTTCATCCCGAGCTGCGGGCGTTCTACCAGCTGGAACGGTTGTGGGGGGACGCCCCCCCCGTGGCGTGGAGCGAAGTGGGCATCGGCGGATGAGAAAAGCGCAGGACGAAAGGACGGCGTGCAGTATGCGGACATGGAGACAGCTCGGGACCGCGGCGGCAGTCGCGGTGGCGGCCTTGGTGACCGCTCGACCCGCGGCGGCGCAGTACTTCGGTCAGAACAAGGTGCAATACCGCTCCTTCCCGTTCAAGATCATCCAGACCGAGCACTTCGAGGTCTACTTCTACGATGAGGAGCGCGCCGCCGCGCTCGACGCCGCGCGGATGGCCGAGCGGGCTTACGCCCGGCTGTCCCGCGTCCTGCATCATCGCTTCCAGACGCGGAAGCCCATCATCCTCTACGCCTCGCACACCGACTTCGAGCAGACCAACGCGATCGCGGGGGACCTGGGTGAGGGAACCGGTGGCGTCACCGAGTTCTTCAAGCATCGGATGGTGCTGCCCTTCACCGGGTCCTACGCCGACCTGGAGCACGTGTTGCAGCACGAAATGGTGCACCAGTTCCAATACGACATCTTCTCCAGCGGCCGCATCGGCGCCGGCGTCCAGACGCTCGTCAACGTCAACCCGCCGCTGTGGTTCATGGAGGGGATGGCCGAGTATCTGTCCCTCGGGCCGATCGATCCGCATACCGCGATGTGGCTGCGCGATGCCTCGCTCGAGGGCGACCTCCCGACGATCGAGCAGATGACCTACGACCCGCGTGTCTTTCCCTATCACTACGGCCACGCCTTGTGGTCGTACATCGGGGAGAAGTGGGGCGACGAAGTCATCGGCGAGATTTTGCAGGCCTCGACCACGTCCGGCGTGGAGGGCTCCTTCAAGCGGGCGCTCGGCCTCTCGCTCGAAGAGCTGTCGAACGAATGGCGTGATGCCGTCCAGACGACCTTCCTGCCCCAGCTCGGCGAGCACTACCGGGCCCGCCGCATCGCGCAGCCGCTGCTGACGGAGAAACGCTCCGGCGGCGGCTATCACCTGGCGCCCGCCCTCACCCCCGACGGCCGGCAGGTGGCGTTCTTCGGCGAGCGCAACTCGTTCTTCATCGACCTGTACCTGGCGGACGCCGAGACGGGACACACGCTGCGGCGCATGGTCAAATCGACGATCAACTCCAACTACGAGAGCCTCCGCTTCGTCAATTCCTCGGGCTCCTTCTCTCCCGACGGACGGTTTTTCGCGATCACGGCCAAGCGAAAACAGCACGAAGACCTCGTGATCCTCGACGTGAAGCGCGGGCGCGAAGAGCGGCGCATCCAGGTGCCGTTGAACGGACTCGAGACACCCTCCTGGTCGCCCGACGGCCGACAGCTGGTGTTCACCGGCTTCGACGGCGGGCTGTCTGACCTCTTCATCATCAACCGCGACGGCACCGGCCTGCGCCGGCTGACCAACGACAAGTACGCCGACCTGCAGCCGGCATGGTCGCCCGACGGGAAGACCATCGCCTTCGCCACCGATCGCGGCGGTCAGACCGACTTCGATGAGCTGCGCTTCGGGAACATGCGCCTCGCGCTCTACCACCTTGACGGTGGGTCGATCGAGATGCTGGCGCACATGGACGACGGCAAGAACATCGATCCCGCCTGGGCCCCCGACGGGCGCTCCCTCGCGTTCGTGTCCGACCGCACCGGGATCAGTAATCTCTTCCTGTACGACCTCGGTGAGCACGCGGTCTATGAGCTCACCGACGTGTTCACGGGGGTGTCCGGCATCACGCCGTCCTCTCCCGCGCTCTCGTGGGCGCGCCAGGCCGATCGGCTGGCATTCGCATACTACGAGAACGGCGAATACAACGTCTACGCGGTCGACAACCCGCGCTCGCTGCGCCGCCAGCCCTACCAGGACCGTCCCGCGCCGGGTCCGATCATGCTGCTCGCCAGCACGGCGCGGCACGATACCACCGCCGTGACGGCGACCCGGGCCGACACCGCGGCGGCGACTCCGACCGCGGGCTACAACGACGCCGTTTCGCTCTACCGGCCGCCAAGCGGCGGCTTCCGGCCCTCGAGCGGAAGCCCGCCCGCCGCCGAATCGACCGCGACCAGCGCGCCCATCTCCGTGCGGACCCTGCTCGATTCCGCCACGCTGTCGCTGCCCGACACGACGGAATTCTCGGTACGGCCCTACCACGTCCGCTTCAGCCCCGACTATACGGCGCGGCCGACCATCGGGTACGCCCGTGACAACTTCGGCCGCGGCTTTTTCGGCGGCGCCGCCGTCTCGCTCTCCGACATGCTCGGCGATCATACGCTGCAGTTCGCCGGCTCGGTGAACGGACGGATCAGCGAAGCCCAGGTGTTCGCGGCATACATCAATCAACGGAACCGGCTGAACTGGGGCGTGGGAGGATCGCAGACACCCTACTACTTCTATCTCCCGAGTACTCTCGAGGTGATCGACGTCGGAGCGCCGGGTGGATCGGACAGCGCGCTCGTGTACTCGCTGCGCATTCAGCGCTACGTGGTGCGCGACCTGTTCGCGGAATCCTACTACCCGTTGAGCCGGTTCAGCCGGGTCGAGCTCGGTCTCCACGGCGTGAGCCTGGGAATCGCGACGCTGACGCTGTCGGACGGGTACGACCTGCAGACCGGGCAGTACATCGGTTCGGCCGAGGCGGACAGCGGCCGGTCTTCGCTGGGCTACCTCCAGCCCAGCCTGGCCATCGTCCACGACAACGCGCTCTTCAGCTACGTCGGGCCGTTCGCCGGGAGCCGCTCGCGCTTCGGTATCTCGCCCGCGTTCGGTAACAAGAGGTTCACATCCTTCACCGCCGACTATCGTCGCTACGTGTTCTTCCGTCCTTTCACCCTGGCGGTCCGCGGACTGTTCTATGGCAACAGCGGGCGCGATGCCGACCTCTTCCCGATCTTCGTCGGCAGTACCGAGCTGATTCGCGGCTATACCTCGGGATCGATCATCAACCACGAATGCTTGACCAGCCCGAGCCTGCCGACCGGCTTCACAGGCTGCCCTGAGCTCGATCAGCTCATCGGGACGCGCGTGGCGGTCGGGAACGTGGAGCTGCGATTCCCGCTCACCCGCAGTCTGGTGCTGGGGTTCCTCCCGATCGGTCTGCCCCCTATCGAAGGCGCGATCTTCTACGACGCCGGTGTCGCCTGGGGGAAGGGGAACACGCTGAAGTGGAGCCGCAGCGCCACCGATGATCCGCTGTTGGTGCGCTCGCCGGTCCGCAGCTATGGCGGTTCGATCCGCGTGAACCTCCTGGGATTCGTCATCCTGCGCTTTGACGTCGCCAAACCGCTCGATCGGGAGCACAACAAGGCGTACTGGACAATCAGCCTCGGTCCGACCTTCTAACTCCGCACCGTTGCACCACTTGCCATGGCCTCGCCGCGTTCCTATCTTGCGGCGAGGTCATTTGCATCCTCCTCGACTCGTTCCCCTCCTGCTGGTCGCGGCGCTGTGGGGCTGTCGCACTCAGACGCCGGGTGGATCGTCATCGCAACCGGCTGCAGCACCGTCACTTAGGCCGGAAACGGGACCCGCGGGGCGCCGCTCCGGCTTCGCCATCCGCGTAGCCGTCAACGGCGGCACCCCCCAACTCTACCGGCTACCATCCCTCGCCCCGTGGCCCACGCCGTTGCGCGGCAAGCTCCCAGCGGTGGAACGGGTGCTGGGGGTAGACCCCGAGGCCGCCGAGCTCTTCGTCCGCACCGCCAAGCGCGAAGTCCTGGCCCTGGACCTGGAGAGCGGCCGCCTCGATACGGTGGCCACCGACGTGCAGCGGGCCACGCTCGGTCCCGATGGGACAGTGTACGCGGTGGATTCGAAACACCGGGTCACTACGCTCTCGCGGCGTGTGCGACTCACCTGGCCCCATCCATTGACGGGCGATCCCACCGATCTGTTTGGCGCGTCGAACGAGCGACTCGTCGCGACGCTCGGCGGCGATCAGCCCGCGCTGCTCGTCGCGGCGGCCGACCAGCCGCAGGCCTCCCGGCCGCTCCCCGCCGACGGGGATGTGGCGGCCAGCCGGTGGGGGGATCTGGTCGCGGTGGCGAGCGACTCGGGCGTCACGCTGCTCGATCCTCTGGGTCGCCGTGAACCCGGATTCGTCCCCATCGCGGATCACCCCCGCGCGTTGCTGTTCTCGCCTTCGGGGCACCGCGTCTACGTGGGGAGCCGGGGCGGACTGGGCCTCTCGGTCATCGACCGCTACGCCTTGAAGGAAATGGATGGCGTCGCCCTCCCCACGCCGGCCGCCGCGTTGCGGCTCGATCCGTACGGGCAATGGCTGCTCGCCCGTCCCACGCTCGGAGATACGGTCTGGGTCGTCGATTTGCCCATCAAGCAGCTGGTGGGCGGGTTGCCGACGACCTGGCTGGGCGACCTGCCGACCGTCGCCCCGGACGGCTCGCTGCTGCTCCGGCGCGGTGACGACGTCGTGGCGGTGCGTCCCGACTCGCTCATGGAAACGGGCCGGGTGTCGCAGGGAGCGGCCGACCTCTGGGCCACCACGAGTTGGACACCGCGCGGCGCCGCGACGTCTGCGAGTGCCGGCAGCTCGGCAGCCACCGATTCGGTCGGGACGGAGGGCCCGCTCTACGTCCAGGTCTCCGTCTCGCGCAACCAGACCTGGTCGCAGCAGATGGCGGATGAGCTGACGCGCGCCGGCCTCTCGGCCAAAGTGCTCGCCCCCGTATCGGCCGACGAGGGATATCGCGTCGTGCTGGGCCCCTATCCCACCCGGGATCAGGCGGAGACGATCGGCAGGAAGCTCGGGCGTCCCTACTGGATCTACCACCCCGGTCAATGACGCTGCGCGCGCTGCCCCGTTCCCGCCTGGACCGGCTGGTGCCCCCGCTAATGCGCGATGGCGCCTTGGTCGCTCTGGTGCCCGTCACCGACGATACCCGTTGGGCCGCCGAGGCGGTGTGGAGTGTCGCCCGGGCGGCGGCGGTGGGCAGCCTGCGCGCCGTGGCGCTCGTGGATCTCTGGCTCGACGCGCCGCTCCTCCACCAGGTCAAGAAGCTCCCCGCGTCACCCGGCATCGCGGATGCCTTCGCCTCCGATGGCCCGCTCAGCGACGTCGCTCACGACGTGGATGGCGTGCACTTCCTTTCCGCGGGAACGCCGACGGCGGATCCTTCGGGCATCTTGGCTGCCGCGCGCTGGCGTCGGCTGCGGGCGGGATTCCGGAGCGAAGCGGCGCTGTTGCTCGTCTGCCTGCCGGCGGAGCGGCTCGCCGAGTTCGGCGGGGAGCTCGACGGTGTGCTCGCCCTCTCCCCCGGTGGAGTGGATCTCGGCACCGCGCCGGGTCGCGCGCTGCTGGCCGCGCGCGAGCGCGGCATCGAGCTCCTCGGCGTGGTCCGGGAGCGCTGGAGCGCCCCCAGCCCCGCGCTCCTTGCGGCGCCGCGGCGGCAGGTGGGGCCATGGCTGCTGGCGCTCGCGGCCGTCGCCGCGATCGTCGGAACCGTGCTGCTGGCGTCGTCCTACGGCGCCCCGTCGGGACCGAAGGCGGCATCGCCACGTCCTTCCGTGAGTCGCGAGTCGTTCGGGACGGCGCAGGCACCGGTGTCCGCCGAGTCCCTTGCCTCTCCCGACCCGGCGCTCCCGACGCTGGCGCGTGCTGACTCCGGCGCATGGTCGCTGCAGCTCGCCGCGTACGGCGCTCCGCAACGGGCCCAGAGTCACGTCGAACGACTCGCCTCAGCCGGGATCGCCGCGTTCATCAGCCCCCTCGCTCCGGATGCCTCGGGAACGGTGTGGTACCGCGTGCTCGCCGGCGCCTATCCGAGTCGTCCAGCCGCCACCGCGGCGCGACGTATCCTGTGGAAACATGGCCTCGCGGCACGGGGTGAAGGGAAGCCGCTGCTCGCGCCCTATTCTCTGGTGCTGGCGCACCCGGCCGACGCCGGCCGGTTACGAACCGCCGGGCTCGCCGGGATCCGGTGGGGAGCGCGAAACGCGGTGCTCGTCGGCGCCTTTGAGCACCCCGAACAGGCGGCGATCGCGGCCGCGCAGCTGCAGCGCCTGGGCATCGCCACCACCCTGGTCACCCGAACGGATCGGACCCCATGAGATTGAGTCGGCTCGAGTTGGTGGGATTCAAGTCGTTCGCCGGATCGGTGGATCTCCCCTTCGATCTGGGCGTCACCGCCATTGTCGGGCCGAACGGGTGCGGGAAATCGAACATCTCCGACGCCGTGCGCTGGGTGTTGGGCGAGCAATCACCGCGGCTGCTGCGCGGCGGCAAGATGGAAGACGTGATCTTCCAGGGGTCGACGGGACGGCGGCCGGTGAATGTGGCCGAGGTCTCCCTCGTGTTCGACAATTCGGATGGGACGCTGCCGATCGCCTACCAGGAGGTGGTGATCACCCGGCGGCTGTCGCGCTCGGGACAGAGCGACTACCTGCTCAACCGCTCGCCGGTGCGGCTGCGCGACATCCAGGACCTGTTGCGCGGCACGGGTCTCGGGGCGGATGCGGCGGTCGTGATGGAAGCGAAGATGATCGATGCCCTGCTCTCCGAGAAGGCCGAGGAGCGGCGTGCGCTCTTCGAAGAGGCGGCGGGAATCGGACTGTACCGCAACCGCAAGCAGAGCTATGAGCGGCGGCTCGAAGAAACGGCCGGGGATCTGGCCCGGCTGGGGGATCTCATCGCCGAAGTCCAGACGCAGGTGCGCAGTCTCGCGCGGCAGCGCGGCAAGGCGGAGCGCTACACCAAGATGATCGAGGAGCGCTTCGGGGTGGGCATCACGCTGGTGCGCCGCGAGCTGGAGGATCTCGACCTGGCCCTCGGCGCGTTGGGCGTGCGCACACGAGAGCTGTCGGAGAGCCTGCCGGACGCGCGGGGACGGTTCGACGGCGCCGAGCGGGAGCGCGAAGCGGGCATCCAGGCCCGTCACACGGCGGAAGCCCGCCGGACGGAGGTGGAGCGCCGCCTCGCGGATGCCAAGCTCGAGGCGGAGCGCCTGCAGGGCGACCTGGCGCTCGCCGCGGAACGGCTGGGGAATGCCGCACGGCGCCGCGAGCGCGCGCTCGAGGAGCGAGCGGAAAAGGAACGCCGCGCCGCACAGGCCGAGCGGGAGCGAAGCGCCGCCGACGCCGAGCGGGCCAGCGCAGACCGCGAGCTGGGGACGGTTCAGGGAGAGTTGTCAGGGCGGTCCGCGCTCGAGAGTGAAGTGCGCGAGCGCCTGGGTGCTCTCCGCGAGACGGTCCGCGGCCTCGAACAACGGCTGCAGGAAACGACCGAAGCGGGGCGCACACTCGAGATCGAGCGCGCCGCGTTGGAGCGTGAGCGTGGAGAGCTGCAGCAGCAGCTGCAGGCCGCATCGCTCCAACACACCACGCGCCAACAGTCGGTGACGGCCGCGGAGCAGTCGCTCGCGGCGACGTCCGGAGCTGCCACGGCCGCCGCGCAGGCGGCGGTGCGGGCCGTCGAAGCGGTCCAGCTCGCGCGCCGGCGCGTTGCGGGCCTGGAGGAGCAGGAGTTGAGCGCTCGCACGACCCGGCGGCAGGCCGAAAACGCCTGGTCACAGCTGACAGCCCGTCGCGATGCGTTGGCCGAGCTGGAGCGCGGACACGTCGGGCTCGCGCCCGCCGCCCAGGCCCTGCTGGCCGCCCGCGACCAATTCGTGGGGGCGGTGCTCGGTCCCCTGGCGGATTTCGTGCGGACCAGCCGGCGCGACGCCGCGCTGGCCGAGCGTCTGCTGGGAGAGTGGCTGCAGGCGGTACTGGTGCGTGACGCCGCCGCGGCGGACGAGATCCGTCGCTGGCACGCCACCCAGCACCCCGGGCCCCTCGTGCTGCTCCCGTGCACGCCCGGCCCGCGGCTCGCGGCGGACGGTCACCCGCTGCGCGACGATCTGCGGGTGGACGGGCCGGCCGTTTCCTGGGTCCGCGCGCTCCTCACCGGTCACGAAGTGCTGGACGACGGGCGCACGTTGCGCCGGGCCAATGGCGCGATCTTCCTGGACGGCGATGCCGCTACCGGCAGCGGTCCACTGCAGCGGCGGGCGGAGCTCGAAGCCCTGGCCGTGGATATCGCCACCGCGGAAGCGGATCGCGACCGGACCCAGGCGACCCTGGACAACACCATCCGCGAGCTGGGCGACGCCCAGACCGCGCTCTCCGCGGCGGCGGAGGCGGCGGATCGCCACCGCCAAGGCGAGCTGGAGGCCGGTTCGCGCAAGTCCGACGCCGAGCGGACTCTCGCCCACGCCCGCCGCGAGCTGACCGAGTCCGCCGAGCTGGTGCAGCGGGTGACCCTGCGGCTGCGCGACGTCGCTCCCCGCTTCGAGTCGTTCGACGGCGAAATCCAGACGCACCAGCACGCCCGCCGGCGCCACGACGACCAGCTCGCGGCCGAGCGCGCCAATCTCACGGCGCTCGAGTCCGAGCAAGAGCACGCCCGGGAGCAACGGGTGCATTGGCAGGTCGAGGCCGCGCAGATGGAGGCGCGGCTCGTCGCCGCGCGCGAGCGCGCCGGCCGCTCCGCGGCCGAGGCCGATGAGGCCCGTCGCGCTGCGACCACCCTGGGCGCCGAAGTGGTGGAAATCGACGCCGCCAACGCGGCCCTCACCGCCCAGCGCGCCCAATGGCAGGATGCTCTCCAGGAGCGCCGACTGGCGCTGGGCGAGCTCGAGACGGCGACGCACGAAGCGGCCGCCCAGGTCGCCGCCGCGGAGGCGGCGCTCGCGACGGCCGAAGCCGGCGTAGAAGCCGCCCGGACGGCCATGACCGCGCTGGGCGAAGAGGAGCACCGTCTTGCGGTGGAGCGCACCGAGCTGGAAGGCCGCAAACGGGCCATCGCGGAGCGGGTCGAGGCAGAGTGGCGCAAACCGCTCGCGCAGCTGCTGCGGGACGCGCCGGAGGTCGTCGGCGACCTCGAGTGGCTGCGACAGGAGAACGAGCGGCTCCAAGGGGCCATCGATGCGGTGGGACCGGTCAACGCGCTGGCTGTCGAGGAGCACGCGGAAGAGGTCAAGCGCCTCGAGTTCCTCATGACGCAGCGCGACGACCTCGTCTCGGCGCGGTCCTCGCTGCAACAGGCGGCGCGGGAAATCGACCAGACAGCGAAGGCGCTGTTCCTCGATTCCTTCGGCAAGGTGCGCGAGCACTTTCGCGCGGTCTTCCAGACGCTGTTTGGCGGCGGCGAGTGCGACGTGCGACTCGCCAACGAGGACGAGCCGCTGGAGAGCGAGATCGAGATCCACGCGGCCCCCCGGGGCAAGCGCACCCAGCGCATCCACCTGCTGTCGTCCGGCGAGCGCACCCTCGTGGCCGTGTCGCTCCTGTTCGCCATTTTCCTCGCGTGCCCCAGCCCGTTCTGCCTGCTCGACGAGGTGGACGCTCCACTGGACGACGCGAACGTCGGGCGCTACGTGCGCCTCCTGTCGGAGTTCAAGACGCAGACCCAGTTCATCGTCATCACGCACAACCCGCGGACGATGCAAGCCGCCGACGCCGTGTACGGCGTCACGATGCAGGAGCCCGGCGTCTCGACGATCGTGGGCGTGCGGCTCGGCCAGCTCGCCACCGCCTGAGCGGACATGGCCCGTCGTGTTCCACGGCCCAGTAGCCGCGGGCTCTGGACCGTCGGCCTGCTGGCGCTGGCCCTGCCCCCGGCGCTGACCGCCCAGCGCCCCACCGTCTCCCCGCCGCTCGCGGCCGCGCTCGGACGCGACACGACGTTTTCCGTCTGGGTATTCGTGCGGCGCGGCGTGTCTCTCGATGATGCCGCCGCGCGAGCGACGGCCCTCGGCGCCTCCCTGCGGACGACCAGCCGCTGGCTTCACGCCGTGAGCGCCACGGCTCCCGCGGCGGTGCTGGGACAACTCGCCCGCGAGCGCTGGTCGAGTCACCTGCAACCGCTAGGACGCTGGCGGCTCCCCGCCACTCCCGCTCGCGTCGACGAGCTCGCGGGGGCGCCGGATACTTGCCCGGCCGGAGGGGATCCGGTCTATGGCCCATCCGAGATGCCGTACCGGCAGCTGGGCCTCCGTCCCCTCGCCGACGCGGGAATGAACGGCGCGGGCGTCCGCATCGCCATCCTCGATGCCGGCTTCAACACCCTCAACCCCGCGTTTGCCGGCATCGCCGTCACCGCCCAGCGGGATTTCGTGTTCGGCGACTCGATCGTGCGTGATGAACCGAACGACCTGCCCGGTGCGCAGTCGCACGGCACGGCGGTCTGGTCGCTCTTCGCCGGCCTGGTCCCCGGCCGACTGATCGGAATCGCTCGTGGGGCATCCTACCTCCTCGCCAAGACCGAGGACATCCGTTCCGAGACGCGGGTCGAAGAGGACCACTACGTCGCCGCCCTGGAATGGGCCGATTCGATCGGTGTGGACATCGTCTCGTCCAGCCTCGGCTACCTCACCTTCGACAACGGCTTCAGCTACACGCCGTCGCAGCTCAACGGGGATGTCGCCGTCACCACCGTCGCGGCCGATTCCGCCGCGGCCCACGGCGTTCTCGTCGTCACGGCCGCCGGCAACAACGGACCGGGGTTCCGCACGCTGGTCACTCCGGGCGACGCAGATTCCGTCATCACCGTCGGAGCGGAAGACTCCCTCGGGACCATCACCGCATTCTCCTCGCGCGGACCCACGGCCGATGGGCGTATCAAACCCGATCTCACGGCGCCAGGCTTCGACGTGTGCGCGATTGCCGGGGCCTCCCTGGGCCGGCTGGCCGGCACCTCGTTCGCGACCCCGCTCATGGCCGCCGCGTCGGCCCTGGTGAAGCAGCTGCATCCCGCGATCGCCCCAATGGCCCTGCGCGCAGCGCTGCGGAACCAGGCGACCAATCGCACCGCCCCCGATTCCATCCGCGGGTGGGGACGTCCCGACGTCGGCACCGCCGCGGTATTCGCCGGCGGCGTCAGCGCTCTCGCCCCGCTGCCGCCGGCCCTCGCCTCGATCACCCCGAATTTCGCCTGGACCGCCGGGGCGATCCCCGTCTTCGCCCAGCCGGTCAGCTACCGCCTGCGGATCGCCCGCGACTCCAGCCTCGACGCGCCGGTCGTGGACACCGTGCTCACCCTCGAGCAGTACGCGCTGCGGCGGCCGCAGCAACCCGGCGCTCCGTTGTTCTGGCAGGTGGATGCGACCAGCGCCACGGGACTGACCGCGTCGACCGGACTCGTGGGACCGATCACGGTTCCGGCGTGGGCGCGCCTCACCACGCTCGCCGATTCCACCGGAGCGGCCACCTCCGACGTGCAGCCGACGTTCACGTGGTCGCCGGCCACCGTCGCGAGCCCACCCGGGCCGTTTCGCTACGATCTCTTTGTGCGGCGCAGCACGAGCACCGTCGTCCTCTTCGGCGTGGGAGGACTGACCGATACCTCGTACCTGCTGCCGGTCCCCTTGGAGCGGAACGCCACCTACCGGTGGACCCTGGTCGTGCACGCCGGCACCGATACATCGGCCATTATCCCACCCGCGCCGTTCGTGGTGCTCGACACGGCGACCCCGCCCGCCACACTGCTGTACCAGAACTTCCCCAACCCCTTCCCCACGGCGACGCACGCCGCCACGTGCATCTGGTTCGATCTGGCACAGCCCGGGGAGGTCGCCCTCGAGGTGCTGAGCCTCCGCGGGGGGGTGGTGCGCCGGCTGGTTCCCAGCAGCGACTTCCCCGCTGCGCTGCCGGCCGGTCGTTACGGCCGCGGCGGAGTCGGGGGTGGGCTCTGCGATCCACGTCTCAGCTGGGACGGACGCGCCGACGATGGTGAGTGGCTGCCCGCGGGGGTGTATCTGTATAAGTTGAAGTCCGGCGGAGTAATCCAGTTCAAACGCATCGTGTTTCGGGGAAGGATGCCGTGACGCCGTGGAGCTGATCACCGTGGGCACCGGCACCGTCGCTCCATCGGCGCACCGCACCGCCGCCGCCCATTTCGTCCAGCGCAACGGGGTCCGGGTGTTGCTCGATTGCGGGCCGGGGACCCTGCACCGGCTCGCCCAGTTCGGCCTGCCGTGGAGCGACATCACCCACGTGGCGTTGTCGCACTTTCATCCCGATCACTTCGCCGATCTGCCGATTCTCGTGTACGCGCTCAAGTACACCACGGTGCCGCCGCGGCGCGAGCCGCTCGTGGTGCTCGGACCCCGCGGCGTGGTGCGACTCGTGAAGGCGCTGGCCGAAGGCTACGGCGCCTGGCTGCTCGATCCCGGGTTTCCGTTTCTCGTCATGGATGTCGAGCCGGGGGAGCCGTTTCCGCTCGACGCGGAGCTGTCTCTCGAGTCGTTCCCGGTGCCGCACACGCAGGAAAGCGTCGCCTATGGACTCACGGCACCCGAAGGCCGCCTGGTGTATACCGGGGACACGGGTCCGTCCTCTGAGTTGGCGCGCTGGGCCAAAGGCTGTAGTCTGCTGCTCGCCGAGTGCTCGCTGCCCGAACACATGGCGCTGGACCTGCATCTGACCCCCGAACGGGCGGGGGAATTGGCCCGCGAGGCGGGGGCCGGCCAGCTCGTCTTGACGCACTTCTATCCGCCGGTCGAGAATTCTGATCCCGCCAGGGGCGCGGCCAGCCGCTTCGGCGGTCGGGTTACCGCCGCTTCGGACGGCGACCGGTTCACCATCTAGCAAGGGGATGACGTCGTGTTGATCGTGATGCGCCACGGTGCGACCGAGGAAGAAGTCCAGCGGGTCGTTGCCGTCATTCGGGACATGGGCTACCAGGCCCGTCCCATGCCCGGGGCGCAGCGAACCGCCGTCGGCCTCGTCGGCAACGACGGCCGCGTGGACTCGTCGCGGCTGGAGGGGCTGCCCGGCGTCCAAGACGTGATCCACGTCTCGAAGCCGTACAAGCAGGTGAGCCGCGAATGGCAACCGGAAGACACGGTGGTGCGGCTGCCCGGCGGTGTGGCCGTGGGCGGAACCGATGTCGTCGTCATCGCCGGGCCGTGCTCGGTGGAGTCGGAGGCGCAGATTCTCCAGGCCGCGCGCCAGGTGAAGGACGCGGGCGCGGTCATCCTGCGGGGCGGCGCGTTCAAGCCACGGACGTCGCCCTATTCCTTTCAGGGATTGGGGCGCCCCGGATTGCGGATGCTGGCGAAGGCCCGGGAAGAGACCGGGCTGCTGCTCTGTACCGAAGCCATGGACCCCGACGGCGTCGGGTGGGTGTCCGAGGTCGCGGACATCATTCAGATCGGCGCGCGCAACATGCAGAACTTCTCGTTGCTGCGGGCAGCGGGGCGGGCCGGCAAACCGGTACTGTTGAAACGCGGCATCGCGGCGACGATCACCGAGCTGCTGCTGTCGGCGGAGTATCTGCTCGCCGAAGGCAACCACGACGTGATCCTGTGCGAGCGTGGCGTGCGGGGGTTCGACACGGCGACCCGGAACATCTTCGACCTGAGCGCCATTCCCGTGGTCCAGAAGCTCTCGCATCTCCCGATCATCGCGGATCCATCGCACGCGACGGGGTTACGAGAGAAGGTGATTCCCATGGCGCGCGCCGCCGTCGCCGCCGGAGCGGACGGCCTGATGGTCGAGGTGCACCCCAATCCCGAGAACGCCAAGTCGGATGGCGCGCAATCGCTCTTCCCCGAGCAATTCGCCCAGCTGATGCGCGAAGTCCGCGTCATCGCCGAAGTCATCGGCCGGCGCGTCGCGGAGCCGGCGCCGGTGGGGGCCTAGGCGATGGGCGGATGGGCGGATGGACGGATTGGGGCCGTGGGACTCGCGCTCCTCGTCGCGCTGCCAAAGCCATCCGGCCATCCGTCGATCCGCCCATCCGCCCAGGATCCGTGGCTCGTCCTCGATCGCGCGAGCGCCGCGTGGCAGGCCACCCAGTCGCTCACCGCCAGCTTCGTGCAGATCATCACCAATCCGATGGTGGGGGAGCCCGATACGACGCGCGGGCAGCTGTTCCAGCAGCGCCCCAGCCGATTCGCGATGCGGTTCACCGATCCCACCGGGGACCGGATCGTCGCCGACGGCCGCTACCTCTGGTTGTATACGCCGAGCACCGCACCTGGGCAGGTGATTCGCAGCCGGATCCCGGAGGTCGGGACCACGGGGCCGAATCTCGTGGGTCAGTTCGTGGAGCGACCGCGCGAGCGGTACACCGCGCGCTACGTGCGCGCCGACTCCGGCGGGGCCGGATGGGCCGATGTCGTCGCCCTGACGCCGCTCGACAGCGCGCTGCCCTACTCGTCGGCCGTGATCTGGGTGGGGCGGGCCGACGGACTGGTGCGGCGGGTGGATCTCGTCGAGTCCGGCGGCCAGGAGCGGTCTGTGCGGCTCACCCAGCTGCGTCCCAATGCCGCAGTGCCCGCAAAGGAATTCCGCTTCACCCCTCCGGCGGGCGTCCGGGTCGTGGATCAGTAGCCAGCGCGCCAGCCACGCGCGCGGCGGCCGACTCGTCCAGCCCGCGGCGGCGCGCCAGCTCGAAGGCGACGCTCCCCAACCGTCGATACAGCTCGCGATCATCGCCGGCCAACGCCGACAGGTGACGGATCACCGTCTCCGCATCACCGCGCGCGACCGGACCGGTGAGCGCACCCGGCGGGCTCTGGCGCCGCAGGTTGTCCAGCGTGCCGGCCACCAACGGGGCAAGCGCCGCCCACGCGTCTGCCGCACTCAGACCCGTCGAGCACAGCAGGTCCTGCGCGATCGCCTCCACCACCACGAAATAGTTGGATGCGAAGACGGCGCCGGCATGATAGCGCGCCTTGTCCTCGGTCCGGACCCGGAAGGGGTGGAGTCCGATGTCCCGCGCGAGCCGCTCGGCCGTTGCCACCGCCCGAGGCATCCCCTCCACGGCTGCCCACGCCCCGCGCAGGTGCTCGGGCGCCTGCTCGGGCTCCACCAGGGTCTGGAGGGGATGGAGCGAGCCGAGCGCGGCGCCGCTCGCCGACAGGGCGTCCAGGGTCGTATGGTCCAGCAGGCCGGAGAGGTGCAAGACGACCTGGTCCGCGTTGATCGCCGGATGACGGGCGAGGGCGCCCGCGAGGGGGGCAATGGCGTCGTCGGGAACAGCCAGAACGATGACGCTCGCTGCGGCGAGCCACGGCGCTGGCTCGTTGGAGGGGCTCACCGTGAGCGTAAGCGGCGCCGGCACCTGCTTCACACGCCGGCCCTGGAGCCGGACGTCGTGTCCCGCCCGCGCCCAGGCGAGCGCGAGGCCGGTCCCAGCGCGCCCGGGACCGACTACCCCCACAACGAGGGGAGCCGGCCCCGGCGCCGTCGTCACGGGCTCCGGGTCGGCGGAGCGCCCGTCCCTATGAGAGCGAACAGATCCTGGGGCGCGCGGGCACGCCGGGCGAAATCCAGCGCATCCTGCACCTGGTGATCGTCGTGCATGCGGCGGAGCACTTCCGCCGGCCGCCCGAACACGTAGCGCGCCGCCTCGTAGCCGAGCTCATCCTGAATCAGCGAGCGGGCTCCGGCCGCAAGACTGTCGGGCACGGCGGTGCCGCGCTGGCGCAACCGCCGGAACACTTCGTCCACCATCGCCGGGGTCACGGTGAACTGCTGCGTCGTCAGCGCATGTCCCGACTTCAGCTCCAGGGCATACCCGGTGAGCACGTCGCGGAACGTCGAGACATTGCTCCCCAGCCCCCGCACAAAGCCGCGCTCCGCCGTGGTGAAGGTGTCGGGCGGCTCGAAGATGTCGGGCCGAATCCCGCCGCCCCCGCGCACGGTGCGGCCGGCATCCGTGTGGAACACGGGCGCGCTGTCGGACACGGTGTCTTTTCCCTGGGCCGCCGCGTCGACCGCCGCGAGCTGATCCTCTTCGCTCTTGCTCTTACGCTGGATGGTGCGGCCGCTCGGCGTATACCACCGGGCCGTCGTCAACTTCAGCGCCGTTTCGGGCGACAGGATGTAGAGCGATTGCACCAGACCCTTCCCGAAGGTCGGCGTGCCCACCACCAGCGCGCGGTCGTGGTCCTGCAGCGCGCCCGCGATGATCTCGGCCGCGCTCGCCGTGCCGCCGTTGACGAGCGTCACGATCGGCAGCTTGGGCCAGCGCTGCGCATGGGAGTCGTGATACGTGTGCGTCGCATCCGGCGCCCGGCCGCGCGTCGCGACCACTTCCTGCCCCGGGTCGAGGAAGAGATCGCTCACCGCGATACCCTGCGTCAACAATCCGCCCGGGTTGCCGCGCAAGTCGAAGACCAGGGACTTCATCCCCTTGGCGGTGAGACTGTCCACCGCCTCGGCGACCTCTTCGGCCGAGGTCTGGCTCACGGGGCTGAGGGAGATGTAGCCCACCCGATCGTCCAGCATCATGGCGATCTGGACCGAACGGATGTGGATCTTGGCGCGGGTCAGCTTGTAGGTGATCAGCTGGTCGACGCCGATGCGACGCACCTTGAGCTCGACGGTCGAGCCGGGGGTGCCGCGCAGCTGTTTCACGGCCTCGTCCTGCTTCCACCCTTCCGTGGACCGGCCGTCGAGCGTGACGATCTCATCCCCCGTCTGGACGCCGGCACGCTCGGCCGGCGTATCGGGCAGCGGGGCGATCACCGTGATCCACCCGTTGCGGACGTCGATCTGCAGCCCGAGGCCGCCGTAATCGCCGGTCGTCTGCTCGTTCAGCGCGTGAAAATCGTCCGGCTTCAGGAAGGTCGAATAGGGATCGTGCAGCTGGTCCAGCATCCCGTCGATCGCCATCTGATAGAGCCGGCGCTCGTCGATCGAATCGACGTAGAAGTCCGCAACCCGTGACAGGACGTCATCAAACAGGCGGGCCTGTTGATAGACCGTCCCCTGCGGCCCGGCGTCGCGCTGCAACAGCCAGCCGCCGGTCACGAGGGCGACGCCCGTCAGGGCGGACACCACCAACCACTTGCGATTCATGAGATTCCTCGCGTCGTAAGGACCGTCACTGCCTGCAACTCCCGCCAGGCCGCGTCCAGCACCGTTTTCTTGGGCAGCGTGGCATCGATATGCACCACGCCGGGGCCAGCGGCGTCCCGATACGCCACGCGCACCCGTTGGTGAAACGCGTCGTCTTCCCGCTCGAAGCGATCCTGCACCTTCCGTGCCTTTCGCTGGCGCTCGCGGCCGATCTCCACCGGAACGTCGAGCACCAGGGTCAGATCGGGCACCAGA
>JBGQHV010000015.1:0-30006 GCA_041498155.1 Gemmatimonadota bacterium
TGACGGGAGGCGACGAGATGAACGTGGCGCTCTACGCCTACGACCGGCCCAACGTGCTGGTGATGAGTGTGGCGCTGTTCGTGCTGCTCACGCAGCCGGATCCGGCGGCGTGGCTGTCGCGGCACCCGAAGATCCTCGGAATCACCCGAGCCGTGGCGGCGACGAGCTTCGGCGTCTACCTCGTTCATCCGCTGCTGCTCGATGTCCTGGGCAGCGGAGTGCTCGGCTACCGGCTGACGGCCGCGACAGTGGCACCGCTCGTCGGCATTCCGCTGTTGTCGATGGCGGTGCTCGCGGTGTCCGTGGCGTTGATGCTGGTGTTGCGCCGCATCCCGTTCCTCGGCAAGGCCCTGGGCGCTTGAGCGTCACGGCGATCGATCAACGCCGGTGCTCGGGCGACGTCGAGTCGAGCATCGCCCCCGCGGCGTGGTGTTCGCCGCGCTGCGCGGCCAGGAACTCGTGGATCGCCCGCAACGCCGTGGAGTCCCGGGTCTTGATGCGCACCGCGCCACCCCCGGGAAGCGTGTCCATCCGATAGGTGATCGCGGCGCGGCGCTCCCGCATCACCGCGGTTCCCGGGAGCGCGTGCTGGTGGACCATCATGGTGTGGCCGAAGTCGCCGGCGCCGAAGGCGCGCGTGATCTCGGCGAGGTGGATGCGGATGGCGCGCACCCCGGCCGTGTCTTCCGGCGATCGCGTCAGCACGATCCGGCCGCCGTCGGCCAGGTCGTCAAAGCGGTGCATGCTCGAGTACTGATCGACCCCCATCACCATTTTTCCGCGCTGCTGCAAAGCGGCGAACCCCGTGTCCGGGGGCGTCTGGGCGGGAAGTCGCCCGACCAACACACCCAGCAATAGCATGACCGGCAATCGCGTCCGCATGGTGCCTCCGCATCAGGTGGTTCCGTCAGCGCGTAGGTTACGGTATCCACCCGCTGTCCGCAGGAACAACGGTTCCAGGCCCGGTGCTCATGTTCGATATCCGCACGATGCGACGCATCCCGGCGTTCGCGACCCTGGCGCCCCCGGCCCAGCGCGAGCTCGCGGCGCGCGGGGTCGAGCGTCGCTACACCACGCGTCAAACGCTGTTTCGCGCCGGCCAGCCGTCCCCGGGGATGTTCCTCGTGATCGAAGGCCGTGTGCGCGTGGTCCGCGACGGGGCCGACCGCCGGCAGGTCGTGCACACGGAGGGACCGGGGGCGACGCTCGGAGAAGTTCCGCTGTTCGACGGGGGTGTGCTGCCGGCCACCGCCGTCGCGCTGGTCCCCACGCGTTGTCTCGTGTTCACCCTGGGGGCAATCGAGGCGGCGATCGCGCAGGATCCTCGGCTCGCCTTGCTGCTGCTCGGCCAGCTCTCCCGCCGCGTGCGGCAGCTCGTGCAGCGGCTCGACCGGTTGTCGTTCCAGAGCGTTCGCGCCCGGCTGGCCGACTATCTGCTCAGTCGCTCGAGCACGACCTCGCAACACGTCGTCTCGTTCGAGGGAACGCAGACCGACCTCGCCGAAGAGCTGGGGACGGTACGGGAAGTGCTCGTCCGCGAGCTGCGGTACTTGCGGCAGCAGGGCGTGATCCGGGCGACGGGTCGCGGCGGGTATCAGCTGCTCGATGCCGGCGGACTGCGGCGGCTCGTCGCGGGGTCGCGGTGATGCGCTAGAGCTGGGCGCCCTCGCCCGCGCTCGGTTGGAACTCGGCCGCGACTCCGAGGAACGTGACGGCGGCGACGAGCGTGGCCGGCGTCGTCCGTTTCCGGAGCTGGACGCGATAGGTCAGCATGCTCCGGTTTTCCTCGCCGGCCTCGCGCTGGGCCAGTCGCCAGTGCTTCACGTGCTGGCCGAGCGCCGTTTCGAGCCGCTCCTGTCCGGCGCGATCCGCCTGCACGACCAGGGTTCCGTGCGTTCCTTCGGGATGGGCGACGCGGAACTCGCGGGTGAAGGTCGGTCCTGGCTCCCCCGCATAGATGTCCCCGACGTTGAGCGCCCAGAGCGCCAGCACGGTGGCGTTGAAGAGACCGCTCACCACGAACCCCAGCTCGAGCGCCTGGACGCCCGCCGCCAGACCCACCGCGATGGCGAGGAAGATGTACACGGCGTCCTTCGTGTCCTTGAGCGTGTTGCGAAACCGCACCGCCGCCGCGAGCCCGGCGAGGCTGAAGGCGAGCGCGAGGCTGTTGCGCACCAGGGCGGCGATGCCGGCGACCGCCAGCGGCAGCAGGATCACCGTCTGCACCACCGACGGGTCCCAGCGCTGCCGGCGCTTGGTCAGCATGTACACCCAGGCGACGGGGATCACGAGCGCCACCGCGCCGACCATTGCCAGCGCGACGGCGAGGGCCGCCCGGTGCGGCGCCGCCTCGCCCTCGGCTACGGACACGGCGCCCTGGACCGCGGGGGACACGCGCTCCAGGCCGAGCGTCGCGGAGACGAGGACGGCGTAGTAGAGCAGCAGCCGGAAGAGCGAGCGATTCGCCGGATCGGGCATCAGGGGGCCGTACAGTTGATCATGAACTCGCGGCGCACGGCGCGCGGGTCGTTGATGGTGCGGTAGAACCCATCGTAGTAGTCGAGCGCCTGCCGCACACGCCCCGGATCGAGGCCCTCCTGGCCGCGATACAGCGCGTATATGGAATCCTTGATCTGATTGAACCGCGCGAGGGTCGCGACCAGCTGCTCCGGCCGGCGGCACCCGGCCCGGAACAGCCGCTCCCGCACCGTGCGGATACCGAGACGGGCATCGGGAGTCGCATACGGCGGGGAAATCACACCGGACCAATCGAAATCGTACGGCACCGCATACACCACGTTGGTCGAATCGCGGATGAGCACGATGTTGTGCAGCCCGCCCACCGACCAGTCGGTGTTCCCGGCCAGGTACTCGAACATCGCGACCAGGCTGATCTGGGTGAAGTCGGTTTCGTCCTGGTTCACACCCTGCTGCTCGAATACGTCGGCGTGGTTGCGGTGCGCCATCCGGTCGTCGTCTTCGACGAAGAATCCGCGCCGCGTTTCCGGCGGGTGTTTCCCGCCGGGCTCGACATAGGTGACGTTCACGAGGCGGACGCGGAAGCTCCGGTCGGACAGGAGTCCGTACACGCGGTACAGCAGATACTCCTCGAGGAGGTAGTCGCTCCACCGGCCGCCGTTGCGGCATTGCACCACGAGCTTCAGCGCGTTCTGGTGCGCGAAGATCGTGTGCGCGGTGTGTTCCTTGTCGAAGGCGACTTTGAGCGGCGGATACTGACAGGTGCGCAACCGATAGTGGCCCCGCGTGCGCAGCGTGACGTCGAGCCGCGTGCTGTCGCCACCCTCGGTGGTGAATGTCAGCACGGCGGGATGGTCCTGCTTCCGCTCACCGCGGTCCCGGGCAACCGCGCCGAAGTCGGCGGTCAGGTTGATCTGGAGCGGCGTCGTGGCGTCGAACAGCCGCGCCGCACGGCCGCTGTCACCCGGCGCCTGCGCGCTCGCGCCGGACGCCAGGCCCAGCATCGCCAGCATCACCCCGGGAAGCCGCACCGGGCAATCTTACGGGCCCGCGGCGTGGCTCGCTACCGTGTGAGCCCATATCGTACCTTCCTGTATGGAACCTCGTCGCTTGAAGCGAGGCGTCGGATTGGGCACCGGGATCGCCGCAACGATGTTCGCCGCGGCGGCTTGCGCGACGTTCGCCGCCCGGCCAGAGACCGCGCCGGCGCCCGGCGGACCCCTGGAAGCACTCGCCTGCGAGCGGTCGGAGGTCGAGCAGCGAGGCTACCAGGTGGAGGAGGCGGACACGTTGGCGTGGCTCATCCGGGCCGATCGGTTCCGGGGCGATGCGATCGGGATCGTCGACGCCTACGACGAGATCACGCTGCGTGTGTATTCCCTGCCGGACGGGCGATACGCGTTGCGTGTCGTCGTCGATGCATATCAGGTCACGCGTGGCGACGATGCCGGGAAGGTCGCCATCGATCCCTCACCGCAGGCGCGAGGCGACGTTCGTGGGATCCTCGCGGCGTGCGGCGCGCCAACCGACGGCACCTAGCGCCTCCCTTGCGGCACCCGCCGTCCCGGATCACACTTGCACCACGCCCTACTTGAGGAGTACCCGTGCGCGTCCTGACTTTCACCGTCGTTGCCGCCTGCACCATCGCCCGTACCGCCACCGCCCAGGGACCGCGATTCGAGATCACGATCCCCGCGCAACTGCGCGCCACTCCGGTGACCGGACGTGTCTACGTGTTCGTCTCGTCCAAGCGGGACGAGGAGCCGCGGCTGGGGGACCACGGGGAAAGCGACTGCGTCCCCTTCTACGGCCTGGACGTGACCGGCCTCGCGGCCGGGACGCCGGTCGTGATCGATGGCACGACGCTGGGTTACCCGGTGGCGAGCCTCAACGAGATTCCGGCTGGTGACTACTACGTACAGGCGCTCGTCAGTGTCTACTCCGAGTTTCACCGTGCCGACGGACACACGCTCTGGATGCACGACGACCAATGGGAAGGCCAGCAGTTCAACATCTCCCCCGGGAACCTGGTGAGCGATGTGCAGCGCGTGCACCTCGACCCGAAGAACGGCTATACGATCCGGCTCGCGCCCGCCCGGGCGCTGCCGCCGGTGCAGGTGCCACCCGACACCAAGTGGGTGCGGCGGATCAAGTTCCAGAGCAAGCTCCTGTCCGCCTGGTGGGGGCGCCCGATCTACCTCGGCGCCACCGTCCTCCTGCCGCGGGACTACGACCGCGACACGACGCGTCGCTACCCGGTGGTCTACGAGCAGGGGCACTTCTCGCTGCGCGCTCCGTTCGGGTTCTCGACCGACAGTGTGACGGAAACGCCCGAGCAGAAGGCCGCGGCCGAGCTGCGGACCATGCGCGAGCCCGGATTCGAGTTCTATCGCGCCTGGCGCTCCGACGGCTTTCCGCAAATGGTCGCCGTGACATTCCAGCACCCGACCCCGTATTTCGACGACTCGTACGCGGTCAACTCCGTGAACAACGGGCCGTACGGCGACGCCATCATGCAGGAGCTGATCCCGTACCTGGAGGACCACTTCCGGATCTCCCGCGAGCCCTCAGGCCGGTTTCTCACGGGAGGCTCGACCGGCGGATGGGAGGCACTGGCGCTGCAGCTGTACCACCCCGACTTCTTCGGCGGCACGTGGGTGCTCTATCCCGACCCGGTGGATTTTCGCAGTTACGAGCTGGTCAACATGTACAGCGACACGAACGCCTTCGTGTACCCGGTGTCGGACTGGATGTGGTCCGAGGTCCCGGCCGAAGTCGAAGTGACGGGCCAGCCGCGCATCACGGTGCGCCAGGAGAGTCAGTTCGAAGCGGTGCTGGGCAGTCACGCCCGCTCCGGCGAGCAGTTCGCGATCTGGGAGGCGACCTATGGACCGGTCGGACCGGACGGATTCACGGCGGAGCTGTGGGATCTCCGGACCGGGCACATCAACCACGACGTGGCCGAGTACTTCCGCACCCACGACTACGATTTGCGGGACTATCTCGAGCGCAACTGGGCGACGCTGGGGCCGAAGCTGCGCGGCAAGATCCACGTCTTCGTCGGCGACTACGACACGTTCTATCTCAACCTGGCCGTGTACCGGCTGGAGGACTTCCTCAAACGCGCCACCCCGCCGGCCGACGCGGAATTCGGCTACGGCCGGCCGATGAAGCCGCACGGCTGGCAGCCCTGGACCAACGCCGATCTGATGCGGATCATGGCCGCGCAGGCTGCCCGACCCCGGAGTCCCTGACACTCCGCGCACAGTCGCGCCGCAACCAACGGCTCCGCTCCCGCGTCTGATGCTCGTGTCGCGAGGAGAGGAGATGCCGTCCCACGAATCTCCGCCCGCGTTTCATTTCGGAGCTTCGGAGGACGGCCATGGCATTCGCGCTCATCGAGTCCGATCGGAAGATCGGCCGCAGTCTGTTCGGCGGCAGCGTTCCATCCCTCATCATCCACTCGACCGTCATCGGGGCCGCGGTGTTGGCCACCATGAGCGCGCGACAAAACACCTCCAGCGTGGCCGCCGATACCACCCTCGTGTTCCTGGCGCCTCCCGCCGAGCCGACGCCGCCCCCGCCCCAACCGGAGCTGAGCGTGCCGCTGAAGGGGTTCCAGACGGTGGATGTGGCTGCGGTGATCCCCACCGCGATCCCGCCCGTCACGCTCCAGGAGCGCTTCGATCCGAAGGACTTCTCCGGGGTGGGAGTCGAAGGCGGGCGCGCGACGGGCGTCGAGCCCGATCCGGATCAGGTATACGCCGCAAGCGCGGTCGACGAGCAACCGCTGCTGCTCGCTGCGCCGCCGCCCACCTATCCCGCGCTATTGCGAGACGCCGGGATCACGGGGCGAGTGATGCTGCAGGCGGTCATCGACACGACCGGCCGGGTGGTTCCGGGCTCGGTGCAGGTATTGCGCAGCCCGAACCCCGGGTTCGAGATCCCGAGCCGGCAGTGGATCCTCAGGGCGCTGTTCCGGCCGGCCCGGCTGGGGGGACGGCTGGTGCGGGTACTCGTGAACCTGCCGCTCGATTTCTCGATCGCGGAACGCGCCGGTAGCTGATGGCTACGGATCGAAGTGTTGCAGCCGGCCGCGGTAGCGCCGGCTGAGCTTGAGCTTCGCCCCGTCGCTCAGGACGACGACCCAGTCTCCGTGCGACCACGGCCGCAGCTCGGCCACGCGGTCCACGTTCACGATCGCCGACCGGCTCACCCGCACGAAGCGGCGCGGATCGAGCCGCCCTTCCAGGCGCTCGAGCGTGGTGCGGACGCGGTAGGACTCCCGGCCGGCGTGCAGCACCACGTAGTTGCGCGCGGACTCCATCCGGTCGACGCGCGCCAGCGGCAACAGCACGGCGCGGTCCGCCTGTTCCACGAGTAGCCGCTCCAGGCGATCCGGCCGCTCGCGCCTGACGTCGGCCAGGAGCTGGGTGAGACGGCGCCGGTCTTCCCCATCCCGCCGCCGCCCGACCGCCTCTTTCGCCCTGGTGAGCGCCAGCGTGAGCCGCTCCACATCGAACGGCTTCAGCACGTAGTCCACGGCGTGGACTTCGAAGGCGCGCACCGCGTATTCGTCGAACGCAGTCACGAACACGACGTGCGGCAGGACCCCGGGCTCGAGCGCCTCCAGCACGCCGAAGCCGTCCAGCCCCGGCATCTGCACGTCCAGGAAGACGAGGTCCGGTGATTCCTCGCGCACCACATCCACCGCGCGGAGGCCGTCCGCGGCTTCGAAGATCGTGCCGATCTCGGGATCGGCCGCTACGAAGCGACGCACCTTCACGCGGGCCGGCCGCTCGTCGTCCACGATCAGCACCGACAGGCCCGCGGACCGCCCACCCTTGTTCACGGCGTCTCCCGGAACGGCAGCTCGACCGAGACGCGCGCCCCGCCGCCCTGGCGGTTCTCCAATCGGAGCGCCTGCTGCGCGCCGTACAGCTGTTCCAGGCGCCGCGCCGTATTGGCGAGTCCAACGCCCTTCCCGATGGCTTCCTCGGGAGTCCCCGCGACGCCCGGGCCGTTGTCCTCCACCTCGAGCACCAGACGCCCGTTGTCGCGCCGGGCCCGTACCGCGATGCGCGCCGTCACCCCCGGCCCGGGATCCCCGTGGCGCAGGGCGTTCTCGACCAACGGCTGCAGCACGAGCGCCGGGACGGCGGCGCGACGCGCCGCCGGCTCGGCCGCTACCACGACCGACAAGCGGTCCCCGAAGCGGGCTCGCATGATGTCGAGGTACAGCTCGAGCGTCTCGAGCTCCGCGTCGAGCGCGATCTCTCCGCCGCTCGGCCGTCGCAGGGTGCGGCGCAGCAGATCGGCGAGCCGCATCAGCATCGTGTCGGCCGCGGCGACGTCCTCGTACATCACGGACGAGATCGTGTTCAGGACGTTGAAGAGAAAGTGCGGCCGCAGCTGTCCTTCCAGCGCCTCGAGCCGCACCCGGGTGAGCTCGGTTTCGACCTGCGCCAGGCGCAGCTCGCGGTCGCGCGACTCGCGGTAGCGGTCGAACAGGTAGGCGAGACCCATGATCAGCGTGAACGCCAACACGTCCATGGGGAATTCCATCGCGTACCGCAACGGCATGCGCCCGTAATCGTAGGAGCCCAGTCCGGCCAGCGGGAACACCAGATGACGCGTGAGGGAATTCCACGTCGTGTGGGCGATGGAGAAGAACGGCAGGATCGCCGCGTACACGGCGAAGAGCCGCCAGCCGGACCAGCCCCGAGCCCGTGCGCGGCGGACCAGGGCGATCGCCCCCAGGAACAAGACGGCGGCCCCATAGGCCGCCGTCATTTCCTCGATCAACGGAACACTGAACGGCTCGTGATGACCGCTGGCCAGGACGTCGAGATAGTGGTAGGTGAACTCCAGCAACCCGACCACGCTGAAGGACCCCGCCCACAGCAGTCCGAACCGCCACGCCGGGCGCTTCATGCGGGAAAGCTATCCCCCGATCCGGCGGAACGAGAACGTGCCATGCTCGGGATGCTCGCTGCAACTACTCACCACCGTGACGTTCCCGTCCAACAGGCTGCCGCCGTTCGCCTGCGCACCCTCTCCGGTGAGCGTACCACCGCAGTGTTTCTCGGGATACGTGAACGAGAAGACGAACTGCACGGCGGTGCCCGTAGCGCGGGCCGATACGGTCCCCGAGATGCGGCCGCTGTCGGCGCTGGCCTCACCGGTCAACGAATCGCCGGCGGCGCGCAGCGTGAGCCGCGTGGGGTGGCGGTCGGCGTCGTTGATGCGCAGCTCCCCGAGCCATGATCCCGCCAGCCCGCGCGGCATGGTATCCGGTACCGGGGCGCCGGGAGTATCGAGCGTGTACGCCATGACGTAGTCGCCCATGGCGGTCCCCAGCCGGTCATGCCCGCCCGCGGCGATCACCAGGTATTGCCGGCCGCCGGCGATGTAGGTCATCGGCAGGGCGTGGCCGCCCGCGGGCAGCGGCGTACTCCACAACTCGCGCCCGGTATCGAGGTCGAACGCGCGCAGTCGCTGGTCGAGCGTGGCGGCGATGAACGCGAGCCCGCCCGCAGTGACGAGCACGCCGCCCAGCGAGATCGACCCGAACGGCGCGCCGGGCAAGGCGGCGGTGCCGGGCCAATTTCCCAGCGGCACCTTCCACTTCACCTCTCCCCGAGTCAGATCGAACGCCACCAGCTCGCCAAACGGCGGCGGACTGCACGGCACACGATTCGGGCTGAGCAGCGTCTGCCGCATCATCCCGAACGGCGTCCCGCGCATAGCGCTGATCTCTTCGTCGGGATGGGCCATCCGCGCCGCGTGCAGCGAATCGCGCGGGATGAGCGTCACGACCATCGCGAGATGATTGACGGGAGCCACGAGCACGCCGTCGCGCTCATCCACCGACACCCCCGACCAATTGAACCCGCCGATGTGTCCCGGGAAGTGAATGGTGCCGCGCAGCGACGGCGGTGAGAAGATGCCGTCGGACCGGAGCCCGGCCATCCACGCGCGGCACTGCTCGCGCGCCTCCGGCGTCAACCCGAACGCGTCGACCACCGGAAGGCTTTCCGGGACGAAGCGGTAGGCCGGCGGTGGGAACGGCTGGGTGGGCCACGCCTGCTCGCCGGGAACGTCGCTGGACGGCACCGGGCGCTCTTCGACCGGCACCAGCGGCAGTCCCGTCGCGCGATCGAGAATGAAGAGGTGTCCCATCTTGGTTGCGACGGCGAGGGCCGGGATCGCGCGCCCGCCACGTCGCCAGGTGAATGCGACGGGCTGCGCGGGGACGTCGTAGTCCCACAGATCGTGATGCACCACCTGGAAGTGCCACACGACCGCGCCGGTCGAGGCGCGCAGTGCCACCACCGAATTGGCGTACAGGTCGCTCCCCAGTCGAAGGCCGCCGTAGAAGTCCGGGCTCGCGCTCCCGACCGGGACGAACACCAGGCCACGCTCGGGGTCCGCCGACAGGACGGTCCACGCGTTCGCCGCACCGGTCTGGTGCGCCCCCGACCCCTGCCAGGTGTCGTAGCCGGGCGCGCCGGGAGTGCGTGGGATCGGATCCCAGCTCCAGCGCGGCGCACCGGTCCGGACATCGTAAGCGCGCACCACGCCGTTCGGAGCGTCGGTCCGCTGGTTGTCGGAGATCGCGGAACCCACGATCACGACGTCGCCCACCACCGTGGGCGGCGACGTGACACCGTATTCGAATTGGTACGCGGGGGCGTTCAGCAGATCGCGACTCAGGTCCACCGTACCGTGCGCGCCGAAGTCGCCGCACGGTGCCCCAGTCTTCCCGTCCAACGCGATGAGGCGGGCGTCGACGGTGGCCACGTAGATGCGGCGGCGGCAGAGCGATCCGGCGCCGGCACGTCGATCGAGCCAGGTCGCGACGCCGCGGTTCGCCAGGTCGCCGTAGTCACCCGACAAGTCGACCCGGGGATCGTACGTCCAGCGCTCGGCGCCGCTCGCCGGGTCGAGCGCCACGACCCGGGCGAGCGGGGTGGAAACGAACAGCGTGCCATCGACGAGCAGCGGCGTGGCCTCGAACCGGCCGCGCCCTCGCATCAGGTCGCCCGTGCGGTACACCCAGGCGAGCCGCAGGCCGCTCACGTTCGCCCTGGTGATCTGATCGAGCGGTGCATAGCGATGGCCGCCCGGATCGCCGCCGTAGGCGGGCCACTCGGTGGTCGCCGGATGCTGGGCGGCCAGCCCGGTGCTGGAGGCGAAAGCCAACGCGATGATAAGCAGGCAGGGCTTCACGGTGCGACCTCCCGGTGTGTGCGCGAGGATCGTTAACCCAGGGAGGGGTCATGCACAAACCGCGGGGGACGAGGGGGTCCCCCGCGGGACGAGCGGGTCTAGGCTTGGCCTTCGTCCTTGCGCCGTCGCACCAGCCACCAGACGAGCAGCACGAGCCCGACGATGACGACGACCTTGACCACCGTCAGGAGCATCCCGAGCAGCGTTCCGACGAGCGGGAGGAAGAGAATCGAGAGGAGCTTCCAGAGGGCGATGCCGAGGAATCCGGCCGCGGCGAGCGTTACGATGGGTTTGGACATAGTGGGGCCCCTACGGGAGCGCCGGCGGAAAGGTGTCGGCGGTGCGTCCGATGGAGCGCACCTGCCCTTCGAGCGCCAGGCGTTCCAGACTCTCGATCGGTAGCGCCAGCAGAAGATCGATGCGTCGGCTCAGGGTCCAGAAGGCGTCCCGGAACGCCCCGCGCCGGGATGCATCGTCGCCGGCCGCCTCAGCGGGGTCGGGCATCCCCCAGTGGGCCAGCACAGGGCGCCCCGGGAAGATCGGGCAGGACTCCCTGGCGCGGTCGCACACTGTAACGACGAAGTCCCACTGCTCCCCGGCGATAACGTCCAGACCCTGGGGTGGATGGCCCTGCCAGGGGATGCCGAAGTCGTGGAGCGTCTCGATCGCGAGCGGGTTGACGCGCGCCGCGGGACGCGACCCCGCGCTCGCCGCCACGATTCGCCCCTGCGCCCGCAGATTGAGGATCGCTTCGGCCATCTGACTCCGAGCGGAGTTGCCGGTGCACAGGAACAGCAAGCGCAGCGGCGCGCGGGCTGCCACGGTCAGGCTCCTGGCCGCGGGGGCTTCGTGGCCCGGATGAATGCGCCCATCACACAGCCGCCGATCTCGCGGGCCAGGACCTCCGCGTCGAGCCCCGCGCCGGCGAGAAAGGTCCGCGCGTCTTCGAACGAATAGACCCGGGTCGGCTCGATCGATACGTCGGTGAATCCAGTCGCGGTCAACAAGCCCGCAAACTCGTTCTCCTCGAGGGCACCGGCGATGCAGCCGACCCACAGCTCCATGCTGCGCCGCACTTCGGCGGGGAGCGTCCCCTGGACGACGACGTCCGAGACCGCGAAGCGGCCCCCGGGCTTCAGCACGCGGAACGCTTCCGCCAGCACCTGCCGCTTGTCGGCGGCGAGGTTGATCACGCAGTTCGAGATGATCACATCGACCGTAGCGTCGGGGAGCGGGATATGCTCGATGTCGCCCCTGAGAAACTCGACGTTGGCGACGCCGGCCTTGCGCTGGTTCTCGCGCGCCAGGACGAGCATTTCGTCGGTCATGTCGAGCCCGTACGCCTTGCCGCCCGGGGCCACCCGCCGTGCCGAGAGCAAGACATCGATCCCGCCACCCGACCCGAGGTCGAGGACCACATCGCCCGGCTTGAGCTCCGCCAGCGCGGTCGGGTTGCCGCAGCCGAGCGACGCAAGAACGGCGCTTTCAGGAAGCGCGCCCCTGTCTTCAGCCGAGTACAGATCGGTGGTGACCGGATCGCAGCAATCGCCGGCCGCCGCCGCGCCGCAGCAGCTCGACCCCGAGCCGGCCAGCACCCGCAGCGCCGCCTGTCCGTACTTCTCGCGTACCGTGGCCTTGATCGCATCGCTCATGGTCTGCTCCTCGAATCAAGAAACGTTGATGGGTCGGTGAAAAAAAATCACGGACAGCAGGCCGTCGCACAACTACCCGCATGCTTGCCGGGGCGCACCGCCGCCGCGAACGCGGCGATCTCATCGAGCGCGTCGCGGTTCAGCGAGTAGTGCACCCAGCGCCCGTCCTTGCGGTCCGTGACGAACCCCGACTCTTTGAGCACCCGGAGGTGGAACGAGAGGCGGGACTGCTGCGCCCCCAGCACATTCTGCAGCTCGCACACGCACCGCTCGCCGTGCGAGAGCATCCGCACGATTTCGACCCGGGTGGGGTCCGAGAGCGCGTGAAACCAGCGCGCGGCACGCGCGGTGGCCGGGAGGGTCGCCGTCGTCATACCCGACAATACATCAACATCGGTTGATTTGTCAACGGGCGGTCACCCGAGGGGCAGCTCCGGACTTCCTTCGTGGGCCAGTAGCCAGCGCTTGCGCTCGATGCCGCCGCCGAAGCCGGTCAGCTCGCCGTGCGCCCCCACCACCCGGTGGCAGGGAACGATAATGGGGATCGGGTTCTGTCCATTGGCGGCACCCACCGCGCGCGCCGCGTCCGGGGCGCCGATGCGGCGCGCGAGGGCGGAGTAGCTCGCGGTCGTGCCATACGGGATATCGAGCAGCGCGCGCCACACCCGCTCCTGGAACAGGGTGCCGCGCGGGGCGAGCGGCAGGTCGAACGTCGTGCGCGTGCGCGCGAAGTACTCCTCGAGCTGCCGCCGCACGCGGGCGAGCGTTTCTCCCGCCGCACCCCGGCCGTCGTCTGGCACGCAGTCTTCCGGCGGCGGGGCGGCATGGCGCGACGTCTCGAACCGTACACCGACGAGACCCGCCTCGGTGGCGAGCAGCTCGAGCTCACCGACCGGACTGGGAACGCGCGCGACCTTGGTTGACGCCATACCTCACGTCATGCGGAAGTGGAGCGGATCCCGGAGACTCTGCAACTCCCGATAATAATAGAGCGCCGTTGGCCGACGGCCTTTGAACTGCAGGCGGCCCAGAAACGCCAGCTCTTCCTCGGTGGCGGTGCCGCTGAGGGCGGGATCGCGCCGGAACTCCTTCAGGCCGGGCTCCTCGACCGCGGGTGGATCGGCTTCCTGCTGCACGAATTCGAAGCGTCGTGCGGCCCCCGGCGCCACCCGTTGGTTCAACGCGATATCCAGCCGGAAGCTCGCGAGGTCGATGCTCCAGGACTCGATCAACGGATCGAGAAAGGACACACACTGCTCCGCCGACAGATGGAAAATATCCGTATCGAGGAACTCGAGCACGATCACGCGCATCGCTTCGAAGCTGCGGCCACCGAGCCGGGCCACCATGCGAAGCCAGTATTCGTTGTCGAGCTCCTGCCGGGCGACACTCTTCACCACGTCCAGCAGCTTCTGGGTGACCATGCGCTCGAGCTCGCCGAACGGCTGCCGCTCGAAGATCGTCCGCACGTGCTCCGCGTCGGCGGGCTTGCACTTGCGCAGCACCAGCTCGCGCACCTCGCGGAACAACGGGGCCGCCTCACCCTCCAGCTCCCGTTTCAGGCTTTCTTTACGCTGGAGGTCGGCCAGCCGCGCGAGCTCCCCGCTCGGCAACCGCAGGAACTTGTCCATCCGCTCGTAGATATCGGTGCGGTTCGGCGCGGGAGGCGCCCGCTTCCGCGTCAACAGCTGCGACACGTAGGATTCGGTCACACTCGCCGCCCGGGCGAGTTCTTTCTGCTCCAGTCCCAATTCGTCCAAGCGCTGGCGGATCACGAACGACACGTCCACGCCGTTTCCTCCGGAGAGCCAGACGTTAACAATGGCCCGTGAAGCGACGACTCTATCACGGAGCGTGAGTTGACAAATATAGTGAAGTAAGCTAGAATGAGACAGTTAAGCACTGCGGATGGGCGGGCCAGCGTTCGCCCACTTTGGCGCGTTGGGGGCGATTCACCCGACAAAAGGAGCGCGTGGTCGAATTGCATTGTCATGTCTGCGGCGGCTTCATCACCGAGCTGCGCTACATCTCCTACCGGCTCCCGACGGGCGTCGCGGCGACGCCGCACCGGGACCTCTGCATCTGCACGACCCCGATCGTGTGCGGACCGCCGCCCGGCTACATGTCCTCGCCGGGCATGCCGATCCCCGGACGCAGGCGCTGAGCGCGACATGGCCAAGATCGAAGCGATCGAGATCGACGGGACCGTGGCCCAGGTCCTTCCCAATACGATGTTCCGCGTGTCGCTCACGAACGGCCACTCCGTGCTCGCCACCATCGCGGGCAAGATGCGGCGTTTCCGAATCCGCGTGCTCGCCGGTGACCGCGTGACGCTGGAAGTGTCGCCCTACGATCTCACGCGCGGCCGCATCACCTTTCGGCACAAATGAACCGGGCGCTCGCCAAGACTCCCCTCGTGTCGGCCGGCGGCCCACCCCGATGTGCGGCGTGCGGCGGGCGCCTCACGTTCGGCACCGACACCCAGGGCCGCACAATGGAGCAATGCGACTGCGGGTACCGCGGCTATGTCTCACTGCGCACGGGGATCGCCGCACCGAGCATTCCCTCACCTGCACCCGCGGCGTCGTAGACCACCGGGGGATGGCAGGTACACAGCGCGCTCTTGGGGCTGGCTGCGCGGGTCGAATGCAGCACCGTCCCCAGCAGGCGATGCGCCGTTGCCTCCGGATCACCAATAAACCCACCACAGTTGTAACAGTGGATCTCGACCGTCCGCTGCACCATGTCCGTTTCACTCTCCCGAGAAAGAAAAAGGGCGGCCTCGCCGCCCTCCCCCTCCAAACAGACCGCCGAGCTCGCTGAGCCCGTTCGGCCCTAATTGCTGTCGCTTCAAGTTGCCGAAGGTTAGTCTACTTTACTAACATTGTCAAGTAGCTATTGTGGCAGTGAATCACCATGGGCTATGCGAGTTAAGTACGCGATCCCAGAAAGCGCTCAGCTGATTCCCTGCACCAGGCTCCGCAGATCGAGCGTTTTCGCCTGCGCCTGAATCTCGTCGCGCATTTTGGGGAACAGGTCTTTGGCCTCTTCCTGAAACCGCGCGAACAGGTCGCGCAGGTCTTGTCGGCTCAGCCTCCGCCCTTGCGCGTAATACTGTTTCGCGACGTGCCCCAGCGCATACGTGGCGGCGAACGTGACCGCAGCGCCGGCCGCCACACCACCCGCCCCTCCGACGAGCTTTCCGAACAGGCCGCCCGCGACACCGCCGACCAGTTTCCGCACCACGCCTTCCATCACCTGCGCGGCGGCGCCGAGCCCCAGGGTCCCCGCCAGGTCCTTGATCTGGTCGGCGTCGAGCTTCTGCCCATAGCGCTGGCCGATCTGATAGACGAGGCGCAGCTGCAACGGAAGGATCACGACGTTGGCGAGTTTGTCGGGGAGCAGCTCGACCGCGGAGGTGATCATCGCCTGCTGCAGAATCGCGCGATCGAGCGCGTCGTCCCCCGGTGGCGTGCCGCTGCCCACCACGACGGGAGAGGCGGTCTGGGCTCCGGCGAGCCCCGCGGCGCTCTGCTCCATCTCGGCCATCGTCGCGGGCGCGAGACCGAGGGCACTCCGCAGCGCGCTCAGGAAGTCCGCTTCCTGCCGGTTGAGCGGTCCGTCGGCATGGCACACGACGAGGGCGGTTTCGTACGCGAGACGGCGCGCATCGTCGTCCGAAAAGCGGCGCGCGAGCTCTGCGAGCGGGGTCCGCGCGCCGGCGCCCCGTTGGGCGACGGCGTCGACATCGGTGACGCCGAGCCGCGTGAGGGCGGCGCGCAGCTCGGTGTGCTCCTCGGGGGCGGTGCGCCCGTCGGCCAGCGCCGCCAGGTAGGCGACGGTTACGATGGGTTCGTGATCGCGCTCGTTCATCGGTGGGAGTATATCGACTCAGCCGCCGTGGTGCAGGGACCGGACTAGCGCCGTCGCACCGGGATGAGGTCGAACAGGAAGCTCGTCGTCGCCGCCGCGGCCACGCCGAGCGCAGCCCACAGGGGCGCCAGGCCCAACGGCCACCACAGGTTCCACCGCCACTGCCCCAAGAACCGTGTCACCCGATACGCCTCGATTTGCGACTTGAGGCTGCCACGCCGGCGGCGCGCCAACAGCCGGGCGAGCGCCGCCTCGATGCCCGCCCAGCGGATCCACAGGAGACCACCGGCGACGATCACGACGATGAGCCAGAACACACCCTTCGGCTTCGTCCATTCCACTTCCCACCCGCGGTAGAGAAACGGGTGGGTGACGAGGTAGCGGGCCCCCGCCCCGAGCCGCTGCGCCAGATCCTCGATCGAGATGTTCCGCGTGGCGAGCAGGGCGATCAGCGCCACGGCCACCGCGAGGAGCGTCCAGCGAACCAGCGGGAAGAGGGCGACGGCGCGAAACAGGCGCCGGCCCCCGACGCGCAGGACACGCGCGACGACGGGCGCCGGGGCGGTCTGCGGCGCGGTGACCACGAGGGGGGGTGGAGCGGTCTGCGGCGCCGCGAGGAACGGTGGGCCGAGCTGGGTTCGGACGAAACGATCGGCCAGCTGATATCCCTGATAGATGAGCGCCTCGATTTCGATCGGGTTGAACGCATCGAGATCGGTGCGCAGTTGGGCGATCGAGCCGGCGTCGGGGTGCGGGTCGGGCGGCTTGGGCCCCGCCGGCACGGCCGCGGAAGGATCGGACGCCATCTCGAAGAACGCCGCGGCGGCGAGCGGCGAGCCCGGACGGCGCCGTTCGCGCAGCTCGCGCAGCTGGCGGTCGCGGACGTCCGCCATGAGGACGGCCCCGATGCGCGCCATCATCGAGATCCGGCCGTTGGCCGGCTGGGGCTGGGCGGCGAGCGTGCCACCCGCGTCGCTCACGATGAAGTGCGTGCATTCCTCTTCCAGCAGCACCGACAACCCCAGGTTGTCGTAGACGCCCCCGTCGGTCAGCGCCAGGCGCGGTGTCGTGGCGGGGTCGTACAGGCCGTACACCGAAAATGGATTGAAGACGGGGGGGAAGTTGGCCGAGGCCGCGACGGCGTCGGCCAGGGTGACGTGCTCGAGCTCGCGCGCCGCCGCCCAGCCGAAGGATTCGGCGCTGCGGAAGTAATACACGTCGATCACCAGCTCCGCGAAGTCGTCCAGTGCCTGGCCTGAAAAGCGGGACCGCAGCCCGCCCAGGGATTCCTGAATTCCCCGCAGCGCTCCCCAGAACCGCTCGACGTGCTGATCGTGCGTGTAGCCGCCGCTCACCGGCGGGTCGCGGTGCAAGCCGTCGCGCAGGTACCAGGCGGCGATCTTCGCGTCGCGCAGCCGGCCCGGCTCGGCGGCGGCGAGTGTCCGCAGCAGCACCGGGCCCTGTTCTTCGAGCGCGAAGACGGTGCCCGGGAGGCCGCCGCGACCGGGCACGCCCCGCCACGCGGCGCCGGCGAGCGCCGCGACCCACCAGTAGAGGTGCGCCGCCGTGTAGGCGCGAAACGGGTACGTGTCCGACGGAGCGGTCGCCGGGCGTCGCGCGGTCGCGGCCTCACGGCGCCGAATCCATGGCTCGTCCTCGGTCACGAACCGGTTGCGCGCCTGGGTGACCGTGTCGGGGAACCACTCGGCGCCGGCCGAAGCGCGGCGGCGCGCGGTCTCGAGCAGGCGCTTGTACGCGACGATGAGGGCGACCTCGTCGAAGCGGATGCTGCCCAGCGCCGGATCACCGATCTCGGACATCGTGAAGCGGAAATCGCGCCCGGTATTGAGCGACGTGGCGTTGATCACCCACTTGGGCACGAGTGTCGGCTCGGCGCGGGTCGTGGCTTCGCGGTTGTGGAGCTCCACGTCGAACCCCACACCCTTGCCGGGCGGCCGGAACTTCAGATCCTGGAGCGGTGCGCCGCCGGCCCACGCCGGCGTGATGCGGCGCGCGGCGTCACGGAACAGGTGCCGCTGGTACAGCCGCGCCATGCGCCGGCCCCAGGAAAAATCGGTGCAGAGCATGCGCAGGTTCCACCACGGCGTCATGAGCAGGCGGGTGCGCAGGTTCTTGCGGACCCCACGGCGCAACGCGGCATCGGTGGCGTCGATCGTTTCCTCGTAGTCGCGACGCGTGAGCGCGCCCCAACTCGCCTCGAACCGATGTTTGAGGTGGAGGATGTAGCAGGCGCCGAGGATCGAGCCGCCCGACACCGTCGAGAGCACGCTCACATAGCGCAGCAGGTCGAGCTCGGCGAGGCGCCGCAGGACGCCAAGGTGGAAGAAGGCGGCGCGAAATCCGCCCCCCGACAGGGCCAGGCCGAGCTTGGCCCCACCCGCCGGCTGGGCGCCGGGCTTGGCGGTCGTCACATCGAACCCCTGGGTGCGGCACGCCCGCGCAAGAAACGCATGCGATTCCGTGAGGAGCGGGCAGCAATGTGAGCCGCGGGGGGGGCCGCGTCAAGCTGGCGGGCCGTCCGCCCCTACAACAGCCGCTCGGCGATCGTCCCGTACAGGCGCTGGTCGTTCCAGTAGGCCAGGTGCGCCAACCCCCAAATCCAGTACCGGCACCGCAGCCGATCGGCCGGTTCCAGCCGATAAAAGTGGAGCGGCCCGCTCACGGGATCCATGAACGCCCAAAGATTGATCCAGCGGAACTCGGGGCCAAGGTCGGGGAACGCCGACGGCTCGGGGCCGGACGGGGTGGAATACGAGAACTTGAAGTCCCCGTACGTGCGCCCCGAGTACCCACGGCGGAAGGAGTAGAGAAAGGAGAGAATCTGGGCGCGCACCGCCTGATCGGACGCCACGTGCTCGCGGAAGAAGTAGTACACCTTGTCGAGCGGTGAGCCGAACGTGACGAGACCCTGGAGCTTCGCCAGCTGGGCGGCGTCCACCGGCGCCGACGCCGGTGGCGTTCCGGCATCGGGAGACGCCCACACCTGCGACAGCAGCTCGTTGATGGTGTCGTAGGCGATGACGCTGCCGAGCGAGTGGCCGAGGACGATCACCCGGTCGTAGCGGCGCAGCATTCGCGCCAGCACGGCGGGGGACGCCTTCAGGATCGCCGTCCGCGCTTCGTAGCTCGCCTGCTTCGCGTCCGCCGTCACGTAGACGGCGACGTCCCCGACGTAATCGACCAGGACGCGGCGCAGCAGGAACACGAGAACCCCCCACGCGACGATCCAGAGGTGGGATCGCCGCATCAGGATTGCCGAATACCGCGCCGCGTCGACGTGCCCGGCTCGGGCGATCCACCCCGCCGCAAGCCAGAAGAGCAGGGCAAGACCCACCGCCATCATGACCCAGGCCACTTCGCCCGTGCGCTCGATGCTCGGCGTGGGCCGGCGCCACCAATGCCACAGCTCGCGGGCGACGAATGCTCCCAGCACCACGGTCATAGTGACGCACACGGTGGCCGCGCCCAGCGCCCACAGGCTCGGCTCCACGCGCACGGTGGCCGCCATGGTGCGGGAGGCCTGGCTCACCGGCGTGATCCCCTTGGCGAAGAGGGCGACCATTCCCAGGAGCGCTGCGAGGAACGGGACGTACACCAGTGCCGCCCGCCCCGCCTCGCGCAGCATCAACCACGTGACGCGTCCCAGACTGTTGCGCTCGCGGGTATCGAGCAAGGCGAGCAGGTTGTCGGCGAGATAGCGCAGCGGCGTGAACGTGGTCCGGACCAACCAGGTGAGAATGCCCCGGGTGGTCGCCTTCCCCTCGGTGAAGGGCGCCCAATAGAATTCGCACAGGGTGAGGCGCCGCTCCCCGCGCGGAGAAAAGGGCTCGGGGAACTCGAGGTGGACGGCGACCTCGGTCCAGTCGGCGTGGCGGATACGCTCGGGGCGGAGTGCCGGCGGATGGTTCCGCCCGCGGAAGTACCGCACGAAGCCGCGCGCGACCTGGTCCAGCGTCTCGTAGGGGTTCTGCTCGCCGATCCCGTGGATCACGAGCAGGGCGGTGGCTGGGCCGTTCGCTTGATCGTCCGGCACGACCCAATGTTACACGCCGGCCGGACCAGCCGCGCCGGCCGCGAACCCCATGACCGCTGTATCATCCCTGATATGGCCGACGCACCCGCTGCCCTGACCGCCGCCCTCGCCGACCGCTACACGGTGGAGCGCGAGCTCGGCCGTGGGGGGGCCGCGACGGTATATCTGGCGGAAGACCTCAAGCACCACCGGCCGGTGGCGCTCAAGGTGCTGCGCTCGGACCTCGGGTCGCAGCTCGGCAAAGAGCGGTTTTCGCGTGAGATCGCGATCGCCGCGCAGCTCTCGCACCCGCACATCCTGCCGTTCATCGATTCGGGAGAGGCCGCCGGCCTTCTCTATTACATCACGCCGTTCGTCGCGGGGGAGTCGCTGCGCCAGCGCCTCGAGCGTGAGCACCGGCTGCCCATCCGCGACGCGGTGCGCTACGCGCGGGAAATCGCGGCGGCGCTCGACTACGCGCACCGCCAGGGCTTCATCCACCGCGACGTGAAGCCCGAGAACATCCTGCTGTCGGACGACCACGCGGTGGTCGCCGATTTCGGCATCGCGCGGGCGATCGCCGAGGTGGGCGGCCAGGTCATCACCGAAGGCGGCCTTGCGATCGGAACGGCGGAGTACATGAGCCCTGAACAGGCCAGCGCCGAGCGGGAGCTCGGCGCCAAGAGCGACCTCTACAGCCTGGGCTGTGTGCTGTACGAGATGCTGGCCGGCGAGCCGCCATTCACCGGTCCCAACACGCGCCGCATCCTGGCCCGCCACGTGGCGGAGCGACCGCGGCCGCTGCGGGCCGTGCGTCCCGACACCCCACCCGGGGTCGAGGCGGCGGTGGAGTGTCTGCTGTCCAAGGATCCCAACGCGCGGTACGCGACGGCGGCCGAGCTGGCGGCGGCGCTGGAGGACGGACGGCCCGCGGCCCGGACGTCAGGCGCGGGCGTGGCCCGGTTCATCGCCGTGCTCCCCTTCGTGAATGCGAGTCCCGATGCCGACGCCGACTACTTGAGCGACGGCATCACCGACGAGCTGATCAACGCCCTCACCAAAGTGGAAGGGCTGCGAGTGGCGTCGCGCACCTCGGCGTTCGCGCTCAAGGGAAAGCCGCAGGACGTGCGGGCCACGGGCGCGCTGCTCGGCGTGTCCGCCGTGCTGGAGGGAACGGTGCGGCAGGCGGGCGAGCGGCTGCGCGTGACGGCCCGTCTCACCGCCACCGACGACGGCCGCCACCTCTGGTCGGAACGCTACGACCGGCCGGCGGGCGACGTATTCGCGATCGAAGACGACATCGCCCGCACCATCGTGAGCACGCTGCGGGCGACGTTCCTCGCCGACCTGGTCGAACCGGCGCCCGCGCAGCGCACGTCCTCCCTCGAGGCCTACGGCTTCTACCTCAAGGGGCGATTCAGCTGGAACAAGCGCTCCGCCGAGGGCGCGACCGAGGCCATCGGCTACTTCGAGCAGGCGATCGCGGCCGACCCGCGGTACGCACTGGCGTACGCTGGTCTGGCCGACGCGTACGCGCTGCAGGTGGACTATCGGGGCGTGCCGGTGCGCGACGGATTCGAGCGGGCCAAAAGCTATGCCCAACAGGCGCTGGCGCTCGACCCGACCCTCGCCGAAGTGCACTCCTCGCTCGGCTGGGTGCTGTTCATCTACGATTGGGACTGGGACAACGCCACGGCGGCGTTCCGTCGCGCGCTGGAAATCGATCCCGGCTACGCGACCGCGCACCAGTGGTACAGCTTCGTGGTGTTGACGCAGCGCGGCACCGACCAGGCGCTGGTGGAAGGCCACACGGCGCTCGAGCTCGACCCCGCGTCGGTGTCGATCCGCCGCTCACTGGGCTGGCTGTACTACTACGCCCGCCGCTACGACGACTCGCTGCGCCATCTGCGCCGCGCGATCGCCATGGACCCCATGTCGGAAGAGAACTACCGGATGCTGGGGCGCGTGCACACGCAGCGCGGCGCCTACGACGAGGCCGAGCGCGCGCTGCAGGAGGCGGTCTCCCTCTCGCCCGAGACCGCGTACGCGACCGCGGCACTGGGATACCTGCACGCGGTGCGGGGCGATCGCGCGGCGGCGGAACGCGTCCTCGCGGAGCTCGCCGAGCGCGGCCGGACGGGGTACGTGTCACCGGTGGCGGTCTGCATGGTGTACGCCGGCCTGGGGATGGCCGACGAGGCGTTCACCTGGTTGGAGCGCGCCTACGACGAGCGGCGCGGCTGGCTGGCGTATCTGAAGGTGGAGCCGACGCTCGACGGCCTGCGAACCGACCCGCGATTCACCGCGCTGGTGCGCCGGATGCGGCTGTAACCATCGCCTGGACGATGTCCAGCATCATCGCCGTTCCGCGCCGCACGTTCTCGATCGAAATCCGCTCGTCGTTGCCGTGGACACCCGACTCCTGGTCGGCGGGGACGAGGAACGGGGCGTAGCCGTAGCTCGCGATCCCCAGATCCCGGAAGAAATGGCTGTCGGTGAAGCCCGTCGAGACCTGCGGAACGATCGCGGCATCGGGGAAGTACTTGCGCGTCACTGCGACGAGCGCCCGGTACAGCGGCGTGTCGGCCGACGAGACGGCGGGCGTGAATCCCATGATCTGCTCGACCTTGATGCCCGGGTCGTCGATGGCGGACGCGAGCTCCGCCAGAAAGGCGGCGTGATCCTGATCGGGCAGCAGGCGGCAATCGAGCTGGGCCTGCGCTTCGGGCGGAATCACGTTGATCTTGGCGCTGCCCGTCAGCATGGTGATGGAGCAGGTGTTGCGCGTCAGCGCCGCCAGATCGGGGGCGTCGATCTGCAGCCGGAGCAGCGTGTTGCGGTCTTGGACCGAGTGCGCGATATCGCCGAAGGCGTCCCGCCACTGCGGCGCGGCGTTGGGCGCCAGGCCCTTGAAGTAGGCGTCCACCGCGGGGACGATTCGGGGCGTGAAGTCATAGGTCTGAATCCGGTACAGCGCGCGGATCAGCCGATTGACCGCCGAGGCGACGGGCGGGATCGAGCCGTGGCTCGGCTTGTCGGTCGCCACCAGCCGCAGCCACAGGGGCACCTTTTGCGTGACCTCGATCCCGAAGCGGCGGCGGCCGTCCTCCACCGTACCGTCTCCGCCTTCGTTCAGCACGAAGCCGGCGCCGCGAAACGCTTCGGGATGGTTCTTGACCACCCACCCGGCGCCGAAGGCGCCACCGGCTTCTTCGTCGGCCGTGGCGATGAAGATCACGTCCCGGGTGAGCGGCACGCGCATGCGGTGCAGCGCGAGGAAGGCTTCCAGCTCCACGATGCCCAGGGTCTTCGTGTCGAGCGTGCCGCGACCGAACAGGTCCCCGTTCTGCACCGTCGCCGCGAACGGATCCACCCGCCAGAAACGCGGATCGGCGGGAACGACGTCCATGTGGTGCAGCAGCACCAACGCAGGCTCCGCGCCGCCTTTGAGACGGGCCCAGACGTTGCCCCGCCCCGGCGCCGACGAGGCGGTATCGAAGGGAATCCCCTCGTCGTGGAAGATGCGGGCGAAAAAGCGCATCGTCTCCGCTTCGTTGCCGGGAGGATTCGTCGTGTTGATGTGGACGTACTCGGCGATGCGGCGGACCGCCTCGTCTTGCAGCGCGTTCAGATCGACCGGCGTTTGCGCGCCGAGGGGAGCCGCGGCGACGAGGAGGCCGGCCCAGAGGTGATGTGGTAGACGCATCCTTTAACGTGAAGCCGCGACCGCCAATGCGCCAGGGATCGTACGCTCCGTCTGGTGAGCGAACTCTCGGGCGAACGCATCGAGATCGTCCCAGTCGGTGTACTCGTAGTCGCGCGTCGTATCGGTGTCCGCGCTTATTTTCGCGACCATGCGGCGCATCATCCACTTTTTGAGCCAGCCGTACCGCGTGTAGGGCAGCGCCCCCGCAACCGGTTTGACGAGCGTCGGCCGCCAACCGGTGCGGCGCAGGAATCGCAGGATGATGTCCTGGACTTCCTGATGTACCTCGGGCCGCTTCTCGAGTACCGCCAGGCAGACCGAGAGGAACGCGCTGGGCATGCGGGAGAGCTGCTCGGCGTGCGCCTGCACCCAGCGCCGCACCGGCCCCTGGTAGCTCCCGATGTGGATCGACGCCGCGACGACGATGCCGTCGTATCGCTCCGGCCATGCGTCGGTCGAGACGCGCCCGGCGTGCGCAACCGTCACGTCCCATCCCAGGGCGCGGAAGATCTCTCCGAGCCTCGTCGCGATCTTGGCGGTGTGGCCGTCTGTCGTACCGTACAGGACCAGGATGCGGGACATGCCTCTACCTCGAGATGGAAGCCACCGAAACCTCGCTCTTCGATTCTAAAGACAGCCTGAAGCTCCATGTAGTAGAATCACGGGACGTGGCCTGAAGAAGTGTTCGCCGGACCTTCACCGGATTTCGACGGCGCCTTCCCTACACTGCGTTCATGGAGGCGCCCATATGAACAGGACATGGCTCGCCGGTGCACTGGGATTGATAGCGATGGCGACGGTGGCCGCTCGCGCGACGCGGCCCGGAGCGCGCGATCCACGCGCCGCGATCTTCCTGCAGCGCGGCTGCAGCGAGTGTCACGCGATTTCCGCCCTCCAGGTCCGAGCCTCGAAAGACGTCGGGCCCGACCTGAGCTACGCGTACGGGGACGTGGTGATCCGCTACGGCGTCGATCTCGAGGCGTTTCTCGATCATCCGTCCGGCGTGATGCGGTTGATGCTGGCATCGCACCTGCACCTGAGCGCGGCCGACCGCGACTCCATCTTGCAGATCCTCAAGGGGTTATACCTCGAGCGCCGGGCGAGTGCGCCCTTCACGCTGCCTTCGCGAGTTCTTCATTAGCGAAGCGGTACGTAAGCCGTGTGGACGGGACCATCCCAATCGCCCAAGCGCCGGCGCTGCCCACGGCATTGCAGCAGCCACTGGACGACACCGACGCGGTGTTGGAAGCCGACCGGTGTCTCCGCTGCGGCGGACCAACCGCCCGGGCGCCGTGCACGCTTGCGTGCCCTACCGAAGTCGACGTGCCGGGTTTCCTCGACGCCATCACCCGCGGCGATCTGCAGTCCGCGGCGACCATCATCTTCTCGGCCAACGCGCTGGGCGGATCGTGCGCGCGGGTATGCCCCGTCGAGGAGCTGTGCCAGCGGGCCTGCGTCCTCGATACGCGGGGACGCCGGCCGATAGAGATCGCGCGGCTGCAGCGCTACGCCGCTGATTGGGCGCTGGGGCGCGGCGCCGTCCCACTGCACCCGGGCCCGCGAAACGGGAAACGGGTGACGGTGCTCGGCGCCGGACCGGCAGGGCTGGGCTGCGCCGCCACACTGGTGCGCCTGGGGTACGCGGTGACGGTCGTGGACGCCCGAGCGGAGGTCGGCGGCCTGGTCCGTTACGCCATCGCGCCCTACCGCTTGGTGCGCGAGCCGCTCCCGGCTGAGGCGGCCCGCCTCGCCGACGCGGGCGTCGAGTTCCGGTTCGAGTATCCGGTCGACCGGCCGGAAGTGCTGCGGGCGCTGGAGCAGGAAGCGGACGCGCTGTTCCTGGGCGTCGGCCTGGGCAGCGATGCCGAGGTCCCCTACCCCGGCGATCATCTCCCAGGCGTATGGGACTCGCTCCCGTTCATCGAGGCGCTCAAGCTCGATCATCCACCCCGCGTGGGTGAGCACGCGCTGGTGGTGGGTGGGGGCAACACCGCCATCGACGTCGCCCGAGAGGCGCTGCGGCTCGGAGCGCGACACGTCACGCTCCTCTACCGACGCACGGAAAAGGAAATGCCGGCCTACGCCCACGAGGTGCGCGAAGCCCGCGAGGAAGGGGTGGCGTTCCAGTTTCTGGCGGAGCCGGTGCGGTTTCTGGGCGACGGGCACGTGGAGCAGGTCGAATGCCGCCGCATGCGCCTCGGCGCGCCCGACGCCTCGGGACGGTCCCGGCCCGAACCGGTCGCCGGAAGCGAGTTCCTGCTCCCGGCCGACACGCTGATCATGGCGATCGGCCAGCAGCGCCGCCTCGAGCTGTTCTCCTGGATCGACGGCCTGCGGCTCGATCACGGACTCGTGGTGACGGACCCGGTGTCGGGACAGACAAGCGCGCCGAAGTACTTCGCGGGGGGTGACGCGGTGAACGGTGGAGCGACGGTGGTACAGGCCGTACACGCGGGCACGGTCGCCGCGCACGGGATCGACCGGTATCTGCGCGGCGCCAACCAAGCTCAGGGGGCGGCGTGATCCCGGGCTTCGCGCGCTATGCGCAGGGAGCCGCCGCGCTCCACGTCAACCGGGCCTGGTGCAAAGGGTGCAACCTGTGCATCGCGGCCTGCCCCAGCGGCATCCTGGCGCTCGACGCCGACCAGCGGATCGCGGTAGGCGACATCGGCCGCTGCATCTTCTGCGGCCTGTGCTCGGTGCGCTGTCCCGACTTCGTGTTCGTGCTCGAGCGGCCGTCGCTCGGATCCGTGGAGGCGCGCGCATGAAGCTGATCCAGGGCAACGAGGCCTGCGCACTCGGCGCGATGCGAGCCGGGTGCCGCTTCTTCGCGGGGTATCCGATCACGCCGGCGACGGAAATCATGGAATGGATGGCGCGCCTGCTGCCTCCCAAGGGCGGCGTCTTCATTCAGATGGAAGACGAGATCGCGGCGCTCGCCGCCGTGATCGGCGCGTCCTGGGGCGGCGCGAAAGCGATGACGGCGACGTCCGGGCCCGGCTTCTCGCTGATGCAGGAGCACTTGGGCTATGCCGCGATGACCGAAACACCGTGCGTCGTGGTGGACTCGCAGCGGGGCGGCCCGAGCACCGGGTTGCCGACCCTGCCGGCGCAAGGCGATGTCATGCAGGCCCGGTGGGGGTCACACGGTGACCGCCCGGCGATCGTGCTCACGGCGTCGTCGGTGCGGGACGTGTACGAAGTGACGGTCGCGGCGTTCAATCTTGCCGAGACGTATCGCCTCCCCGTGGTCTTGCTGCTCGACGCCCTGCTGTCGCACATGCGCGAGAACGTGGAGCTGCCGGAAGTGACGGTGGTGGACCGGCGCAAGCCGGATGCGACCGGCGCGTTCCAGCCCTTCGCCTCGACCGCGTTCCAGGCCTTCGGCGACGGCGCGCCGATCGTGGTGACCGGCCTCGCCCACGCCGACTCCGGCCGTCCCCGGGCCTCCGACGGTCCAAACCTGGAGCGGATGCTGCGGCGCTCGATCGACCGGCTCGAGACGGACCGCGACGCGATCACGCGCTATCGCGGCATCGGGCTGGAGGACGCGGATCACCTGATCCTCACGTACGGTATCACCGCCCGCAGCGCCGCCGGAGCGGTCCAGCAGCTGCGGGCCGAGGGCCTGCGCGTCGGTCTGCTGGAGCTGCAGACGCTGTGGCCGTTCCCCGACCGCCTGGTGGTCGATCTGGCGTCGCGCGTGGAAAACGTCGTGGTCGTCGAGCTGAACCTGGGGCAGCTCGTGATGGCGGTACGGGCCGCGATCGGTGGCGCGGCGCCGGTGCGCCACCTGGGCCGTGCCGACGGGCGGCTCTTCAGTCCCGAGGAGATCGCCGCCGCGGTGCGCGCGGGCGAGGTGGCCCATGCCTAGAGTCGGCCAGGACCTGCGACAATACCTGCAGCTGGACGCCATGCCGCACGTCTGGTGCCCCGGCTGCGGACACGGCCAGGTGGCGCGCGGGCTGGCCACGGCCTTCGAACGGCTGTCGCTGCCGCTCGAGCGGCTGGTGCTGGTCGGCGGCATCGGCTGCTCCGGACGGACGCCGTTCTACTTCAACGCCAACGCGCTGCACACCACCCACGGCCGGGCGCTCGCGTTCGCCACCGGCCTGAAGCTCACGCGCCCAGAGCTCACGGTGATCGCCACCATGGGGGACGGCGACACTGCGGCGATCGGGGGCAACCATTTCATTCATGCCTGCCGGCGCAACATCGACATCACGGCGATCGTGTACAACAACGGCATTTACGGCATGACCGGGGGCCAGCAGGCGCCGACGACGCCGCGGGGCGCGCGCTCGGTGACGACGCCGCTCGGCAGCCTCGAGCCCCCGTTCGACATCGTCCAGTTGGCGCTCGCCGCCGGCGCGACGTTCGTGGCGCGCAGCACGACGTTCGATTTCGACGAGCTGCCCGCGCTCATCGTCGACGCGGTGCGCCATCCCGGCTTCGCCGTGGTCGAAGTGCTCACGCAATGCCCGACGTACTACGGACGCATGAACGAGCTGGGCGACGCGGTGGCGATGCTCGATTACGAGCGCGACCTCACGACACCCCAGAGGGAAATCACCAAGGAAGGACTCGCCGGCCGGCGCCCGCTCGGCGTGTTCCGGCGCGAGATCGCCCCCGAGTACACCGCGCAGTACGCCGAGCTGTGTGCGCGTCAGGCGGAACGCCCATGACGCCCGGCGATCCGGTCCAGGTGCGCTTCGCCGGCACCGGCGGCCAGGGGGTGATGCTGGCCGGCGTGCTCGTGGCCGAAGCGGGGATGCACGACGGGTTGCACGTCGTGTCGACGCAGAGCTACGGTCCCGAAGCGCGGCTGGGCGCGGCCAAGTCCGAGGTCATCCTGTCGCGCCACGAGATCGTGCTTCCCGAAGTCCGCGTGCCGGACGTCATCGTGTGCCTGTCGGCCGACGCCTGGCGCAAGCACGGCCGGCCGCTCGCGGCCGGCGGCCTGCGGATCGTCGACGAGCGCGCGATCCCACCCGGTGAGGAATCCGCACCCGACACTGTCGTCCTGCCGCTTCTCGCGACCGCCCGGGACCTGGGGCCCGGTGGCGAGCTCAGCGCGAACGTAGTGGCGTTGGGGGCGTTCATCGTCCTGACCGGCGTCGTGTCGGAGACGAGTGTGCAACGCGCACTCCGCAGCCGCATCAAGCCGGCGTTGCTGGAGCTGAACGAGCGCGCGCTCGCCGCGGGCCAGGCACTCGCGGCCGGTGCCGCCGTGCTCGCCCGCCAACCGGAGTGACCCGCACCCACGTCTTTCTGGGCAAAGGGGGAGTCGGGAAGACCACCTGTGCCGCGGCGACCGCCCTGTGCTATGCGGAGGCGGGCGAGCGGACCCTCGCCATCTCGACCGATCCCACTCCGTCGTTGTCGCACATCTTCGAGCTGCCGGGTCGCCAGCGGGAGCGGGAAGTCCTCGCCGGTCTGGTCCTGACGGAACTGGGATTGGAAGAGGTGCGAGCGATGTGGGACGAGCGATTCGGGCGTGAGGTGTACGCCGTCTTCTCGGCGTTCGTCGACATCGAGTACGCGACCTTCGTCGAATTCGTGACGTCGGTGCTGCCCGGGCTGAACGAGGAGTTCATGGTGGATCAGATCCGGCGCCTCGCTAGGGACAGCGATTACCGGCACATCGTATGGGACACCGCTCCTCTCGGGCAGACGCTGGCGCTGCTCGAGACACCCTCACTGCTGGCCGAGCACCTGCGCATGGCACCACGCATCTACTCGCACCTGCGGACGTCGGGTGCGCGGCGTGAGTCGGTGATGGCGGCGCTGAAGCGCTGGGACGAGCTGGCGAGCGAGTGCATGGCGTTCCTGCGCGATGCCGTCAGCTTTTCGATGGTTACGATCCCCGAGGCCCTGGCGGTCCGGCAGCTGGACGGTGTCTGCGCCGAGCTAGAGCGCCACGGGCTGCGGGTCGACCGCCTGATCGTGAACAACGTGGTCGAGGCCGGGGACTCGGCGTTCCTGAGAGAGAAGGCCGGGCATCAGGCGCCGCACCTGGAGCTGCTCCGGAA
>JBGQHV010000016.1:0-29850 GCA_041498155.1 Gemmatimonadota bacterium
CCGCCATCCGCCGTCAGCTCGAGCACGATCTGCGCGGATTGCTGTTGCGGCTTCTTGTCGTGCGACTCGGGCGGCACCTGCGCGTTGAACGTCTTGCGCGACAGGGGCAGGATGATCATGAAGATGATCAACAGCACCAGCAGCACGTCGATCATCGGCGTGACGTTGATGTCGGAGGAGAGTCCCCCTTCGCTGCCGCCCGCTTGCATGGCCATGGTCGTCCCCTATGGCGCCGGCGTCGTCGCCAGCTTGCGCTGCTCGGTGATCGCCCCGATCACCCGGACGCCCGCCCGCCGGGCAATCGCGATCGCCGTCTGGACGCGCTCGTACTTGATGTTGGCGTCGGCCTTGAGAAACAGGATCTTGTCCGATGTGCGCGCGGCGTAGATCGCGACCAGCTGGTTGGCCAGATCCGCGTCGCTGATATAGCGCATCCCCATGTAATTGCCGTCGGGGCCCGAGAGGTCGAGCCAGAACCTTCCGTCCTGATCGATGCCCAGACGGATCTCGCCTTCCTTCTCTTCCGCTTTGTCGGGGTTCAGGGCGCGCGGAATCGTGGCCTGGAAGCCCTTCGTAATCAGCGGCGTCACGATCATGAAAATGATCAGCAGCACCAACATCACGTCGATCATCGGCGTGACGTTGATGTTGGCGTTGACGGGCGCCTTGGTACTAGCGGCTGATCGGGCCACTGGACTGCGACGCTTTCTGGGCCTGGAATTCCTTGGTGAAGATCGACCGGCCGAACTCCGACCCGACACTGCGGATCAGGTAGTCGATCAGCTCTTTGGACGTGTACGTCATTTCCACCGAGATGAAATCGATCTTGGTGGTGAAGTAGTTGTAGAACCACACCGCCGGAATCGCCGCGACGAGTCCGATCGCCGTCGTGATGAGCGCTTCGGAAATACCGCCGGCGACCGCCGACAGCGAGCCGCCGCCGCCCGACGCCATCATGCCGGTGAAGGCGTTCACGATACCCATCGTGGTGCCGAGCAGACCGACGAAGGGCGCCGTAGCGCCGATCGTCGCCAGGATGCCCAGGCCGCGCTTCAGCTCGGCCACGATGATCAGCATCTGGCGCTCCACCGCCCGCTCCGCCGAGTTGATGTCGGCGGCGGTGATGGTCGCCCGGTCGCGCAGCAGCGGCTTCACCTCGGCCAGCGCCTCACCCAGCACGCGCGCCACGTGGCTCATCTTGGTCTTCTCGGCGAGGGCGATCGCCGCGTCGAGGTGCTCCTCCTGCAGGAAGCGCGAGAACTCGGGGACGAAACGCACCGTTTCGCGCGTCGACTTGCGCAGCTGCCACCACTTCATGAGGAAGGTCGACACCGACCAGATCGACATGATGAGGAGGATGACGACGATTCCCTTGGCGAACCCTGCCGAGCCGGTCCACAGATCGATGATGTTCGGCATCCGATGCGACTCCTCCGAGCGGCGTTTAGTGCTTCAGGTTGTAGTTGATCGGAATCTGAATCAGCACGCGCACCGCCTTGCCGTACACCCGGGCCGGGCGGAACAGCGACTTGAGCACGGTCTGCTTGGCGGATTCGTTGAAGCCGGGGTTGGCGGTCTGGGTGATCTTCAACGAGTTCGGCTCGACGCGCCCCATGGTATCGATGATCGCCTGCACCATGACCACGCCTTCGATCCCCGCCTGCTGCAGCAGCGGCGGATAGACGGGCAGCGGGCCCGCCAGGCGCTCCGGCTTCTCCTGCACCACGTCCACCGAGAGCACCGCGTCGGCCGATGGCACGATGCCGGTGGCCGAGCCGCCCTCGACGCCCACGCCGGAGAAGTCCTTGGGATCGAAATGCTCCTGCAGGTTCACCGGCGGGATGTTGGTCGGGATGTCGGTCGGCGCGACGACCGTCTGGAAGCCCTTGAACTGCACGTCGAGCTGCGGGGGCGGCGGCTGATCGGGCTGCTTCTGCTGCTCGGGGTTGATGTACACCATGGCGGTGTCCACCTTGAGCGAATCATCGGCTTGCCCCGCCGACAGCGTCGCCCACACGGCCCCACCGATGACCAGCGTATGGAAGACGAGCGACGCGATGCTCGTCCCCGCCAACCGGCCCCGCTGACTGGCCTTCTTGGATTCGATCAGCACGTCGAACACGGTGTCGCCTCCCGGACAATGACTACCGAGATACTATGCGGGCGCGATTGTCCGCTAGTGGGCGAATCATTACAAAATGATGACAGCCGGATGAGCGCTCGACCGCCCGCTCACGGGCCGCCGAACCGGTACTGGAAGGCGTCGGCGCCCTCCCGCTGGATATCGATGCGCAGGTGCACCAGCGCGCGCACCGGGTGCGGGCCGAGCATCGCCGGTCGGAACCGCGCCTGCAACAGCCCCTGCAGGAACACCGATTGCCAGGGGCCAGCCGAGCTCATGCTCACCACGACCGATCCCGGCTCCGCCGATCCCGCCTCGTTGACGATGAAGTGGTACTCGATGATCCCGTGCAACCCCGAGGGACCCAGACCGGAAGCACCAGGATAGATCTGCGACGAGGACATCGGCGCGTCCTGGGGGGTCACCTGCGGGAAGCGAAGCAGCGCGGGCTTGTTCACTCCAGCGGGGCAACGCTTCACGCAGTCGTAGACGGAGTCGCTCGCCGCCGAGGGCAGCGCGAGCGCCGAGGGAGCCGCGGGTGCCGCAGCCGCCATCGCCGGCCGCTGCGCCTCGAACGTCGCGGCCAGCCCCGAGTCGACCGCGGCCAGCCCCGAGGCTTGCACGCCCGGGTCGAGGGCAAAGGCCCGGCGAAACGCGGCGACCACGGCGGAATCGTTCGCGCCGTAGAACTCCACGACGCCGGTGAGCACCCAGGCCTCGACCTGCCGGGCGGTCGGCTCTCCGGCCTGCGAATCGGTCACGAGGCGCAGCAGAGCGAGCGCGCTGTCGCGTTTCCCCTGCGACAGTTGGCCCCGGGCCAACATCAGGTAGTCGGGTCGAGCCTGGGCGCCGAGTGCCGACACGCCGACGAGCACAAGCGGCAGCGCAACCCGAAGGACACGCACCATGGGAGACAAGTTATGGATCGACCGGACCCAGGCAAGCAGGGCGGCCTCGACCACGTCGCTTCAGCGCCGAGCCTGGAGCCGAAATTCCACCGGCACTTGAACCAGCACCCGAACCGCACGCCCCCACACCCGTGCTGGTCGAAACCGGGCTCCGAGTATTGAAGCCACCGCCGAAGTCTCGAACCCCGGCGCACTGTGTTGCACGATTCGAGCGGAGCCGGGTTCCGGCCGCCCGAGCGTGTCCACAACCACTTGGATCACGACGAGGCCCTCCACTCCCAGCTCGCGCAGCGACCCGGGGTACACGGGTGGTGGCCCCGCGAGCAGCTCCGGGCGCTCCTGCACCAACCACACCGGCAGCGGAGTGTCATCGACGTGCACCCCGGGATCCAGCGCCACGCCCGGATGATCGTCTGGGAACATTGGGGCCAAGCCGGTCAACTCCGGAAGACCGGGAATCGGCTCCACCGGCGGCAGCGCTGGCATCGGCACGTCGACGGGTGGCAGGACCGGGATCGGCGACGCCGGCCCGCCGCTACGTGCGATCGGCGCAGGCTCAGCCGGGAGGGACTCCAAGATGATGGCCGGAGGCTCCGCGAGCGCTGGCGTGGGAGTTCGCAGCGCCGCGCTGATGGCGGCCACGTGCAGTCCCACGGCGCCCACCAGTCCCCACCGGGACAACCGCAGCGGACTCGGGCGACTTTCGATCAGCGTATCGAACATGGCAACCTCCGGTCACGGGTTCCTCCCGACGATCAGAGGCGCGCGTGGCGGGGTCGTGCAGCGAGGATGACGAATCGATGACGACGGAGTGACTCAACCGTGGCCGGGAGGCTGATCGAGCGCGGCCGGCAACGTCACCGTAAACGTCGTGCCCCGACCGGGCCGGCTCTGCACGTCGATCGTGCCGCCATGCGCTTCGGCGATCCATTTACAGATGGCGAGCCCGAGTCCCGCGCCCGGCCGGTCGCCGGTGCGCGTGCGGGCTGTATCCGCCTGGTAGAAACGGTCGAAGATGTGCGGCAGGTCACCGGGGGCGATGCCGATGCCCGTGTCGGACACGCCGAAGCGCACCCGCCCGGCGTCGCGCTCGAGCCACAGCCGCACGCGCCCGCCCTGGGGCGTGTACTTCACCGCGTTGCTGAGCAGGTTCATCACGAGCTGACGGAAGCGGCTCGGGTCCGCCTGCACGACCACCGGCCCCACGCCGGCCTCCACACTCACCGATACACCCGCGGGCTCCGCCAGCAGCTCGGCCGTTTCCTCGGTGTCCAGCAGCAGCGCCCGCAGATCGAAGGGCTCCATGTGGAGGCGCGCCGTTCCCTCGTCGGCCCGCGCCAGCGTGAGCAGCGTGTCCACCAGCTCGGTCATGCGGTTGATCTCCTGGAGCGTCTCCTCCAGGTCGGCCAGCGCCTCCTGCGGCATGCCGGGCGTCGTAATGGATCGCTCGACGCCGGCGCGCAGCACCGTCAGCGGCGTCTTGAGCTCGTGACTCGCGTCGGCCGTGAAACGACGCAGGGCCGAGAAGCTGCGCTCCAACCGGCTCAACATCTGGTTCAGCGTATCGGCCAGGCGACCGACTTCGTCCTTGACGATCGGCACCGGCACGCGGCGATGCAGCGTTCGCCCGTCGGTGATCTCGCGGACCTCCGTGGTGAGGCGGTCGACGGGCTCCACCGCGCGAAACGCGAGCCACCATCCCAGCACGTACGCGCCCAGGATGCCAATCGGGAGCGTCAGCAGGAACGTCGATAGCAGGGGCTGCAGGCCCAGCTCGACGCTTTCCGGTCGGGCGCCGGCCAGCACCGCCCCGCCGACGGGGGCGACCGCGCCGAGGGGGTGCACGACGTAGCGGAACGTCGGCCCTCCGGCGACCAGCGGAATGGTCCCCTGCACGCGATGCCCATGCGCCGAGAGGATGAGGCGACGAAATTGCTCGAACTGCTCGTAAATGAGCGTCGTGTTGGTCGAGGTGTAGACCGGCTGCCCCAGCGAATCGGTGATCATCAGGAAGTCGGGCACCGCATCGAGCGTCGCCTGGAGCTCGGACACGAGCGTGAGGCGGCCGTTGGGATCGCGCGTGATCACGTTGCCGCCGGCGCGCGACACGCCGGCGAGAATGCCCGCCGTCAGATCGGCCTCGGAGGAGATGCGGCGGTCGAGCTCCTGGTAGGACGCGTGACGGCGAGAGAGGTACAGCGCGACGGTGAACGCGGTGAGGGCGAGCGCGAGGGCGGTGGCGTACCACGCCGTCAGCCGGCCCCGGAGGGTCTCCACCTCACTCCTTCACGACGTAGCCGACGCCGCGCACCGTGTGGATCAGCTTGGGCTCCCGTGCCTGGTCGATCTTCTTGCGCAACCGTGTGATCACGACGTCCACGATGTTCGTCCCGGGGTCGAAATGGTAGTCCCAGGCGTATTCGGTGATGAGCGTGCGGGGCATCACCCGGCCTCGATGACGCACCAGATACTCCAGGACCGCGTATTCCTTCGGGGTCAGCTCGATCGGCCGGCCACCGCGCCGCACTTCCCGGCTGCCGGTGTCCAGCACGAGGTCGGCCACGCGCAGCTGCGGCGGCGAAATCGCCTTGGGCCGACGCCCCAGCGCTTCGACGCGGGCGAGCAGCTCTTCCAGCGCGAAGGGCTTGGTGACGTAATCGTCGGCGCCCATGCGCAGCGCCTGGACCTTGAAGTCCACCGCGTCCTGCGCCGTGAGGACGAGCACCGGGACCGCGTTGCCGCGATCGCGCAGCGTCCGCAGGATCTCCCGTCCCTCCATCGTCGGCAGCCGCAGATCGAGCACCACGACGTCGTAGTGCCCGTCGGAGGCGAGCTGCAGGCCCTCCGCGCCGTCCGCGACGAGATCCACCTGGCTGCCGGCTTCGGCGAGTCCGCGTTTGACATATTGGCCGACCGTGCGGTCGTCCTCAATGACGAGGAGTTTCACTCGGCCGCGGGCAGATAAACTTTGAAGTTCGACCCGACCCCCACTTGCGATTCGACCTCGATGCGGCCGCGATGGTCGGCGACGATGCCGTAGCAGATCGAAAGCCCGAGGCCGGTGCCCCGCCCCTGCGGCTTGGTCGTGTAGAACGGCTCGAAGATCTTGGACAATTCTTCCTTGCGCATGCCGATCCCGGTATCGATGAACTCCACCAGCACCTCGTCCGCCCCGCGCCCGGGGCTGCGGCTCGAGCGCACCGTGAGCACGCCGCGCGAGTTCATCGCGTCCATGGCGTTGAGCATCAGCGACATGAACCCCTGGATCAGCCGCTCGGGATCGACCGTCACCGCCGGCAGGCCCAACGAGAGCTGCCGCTGCACCGTGATGCGCTTGAACCGGTCGTGGTGCTTCAGCAGGAACAGCGTCTGCTCGACCAGCTGATTCACGTCCACGCGCTGTTTTTCGCCGGTCTTGGGACGCGACAGATCCAGCAAGCCGTCCACGATGCGGCGGCAGCGTTGCACCTCGGCGTCGATGATCTTGAGATACTCCTCGAACCCGGCGCGCGCCGGGCCCGTGAGGTCCTCGGCCCGATGCGACAGGGCTTCCGCGCAGGCGAGGATGGTGGCGAGCGGGTTGTTGATCTCGTGCATCACGCCCGCAGCCAGCTGGCCGACGGCCGCCAGCTTCTCGGTTTGCGCCAGGCGCTGCTGCGCGCGCCGCCACTCGGTCACGTCCTCGGCGATGGTGATCACGTGGGTGATCCGCACATCGTCGAGGCGCATCGGGATTTTGGAGACCCGGAAGTAGCGCGACTCGCCGCTCGCCGTGGATTCCATCTCCATCTGCTGGATTTCACCGGTCTCGAACACGCGGTCGAACTCGCGCCGCAGCAGGTCGCGGGGCTGCCGGTCCAGCACACCGAAAATCTCCCGCCCCACCGCGTCGTCGCGCGCGACGCCTTGCGTCCCGCTCTCGCGCTGCCGGTTCCAGGCGCGGATGACGTAGTCCCGGTCGATCACGTACAGCCCGACCGGCAAGGAGTCGATGATGCGAGCGACGAAGGCGCGCTGGGAGTCGGCATCCCGCGCGGCCAGGGCCACTTCCGATGCGAGATCCTGCGAGAGCTCCGTGGCCGCGATGACCGACGCCAGCAGCCGGGCGACCACCCGCCCCACGTCGCTCACCGGCCCGTCGGCCCGCCCCCCGTCGACCCGAAGCTCCAGGGCGCCCAAGCCCTGCTCCTCAAACACGAGCGGGAAGCGCAATCGCGTGCCGCCGCCCGCGATCCGCTCGCGCTCCACTTCGCGGCGGAACCATTCGTCGCCCGGGGCGAACGTCCGCTCGGCGCCCGGGGCCGTCGGTCCTGGGAGCGAGCGGAACCCGGTCCCCTCCGCGGCGCGCAGCCAGAGCCGGGCGTCCCCCAGCTCCAGACCACGACGCAGCACGGCGGCGACGCGGGCCAGCGCGTCTTCAGTTACGAACCCGGCGGCGAGGATGTCGGCGACGTCCGCGAGGACGCGGAGCCCGGCGGGAGGTGACTCGAGGGTCGACCCTGGCATCGCCTCGCTAACCTAGGGGCCGCCGTGGTCGTGCGCCAGCGGGACGTCGATCCGGACGCCGAGAAACGCGTGCACGTGCCGCTCTTTTCCGGCGAACCAGGCCGGGCCCATGACCAGCGCGAACTGGGTGCTGTGCTCTTGCCCGACGCGGATCGCCGGCAAGATCGCGACGGACGCCCAGTGCTTGCCTTCCAGCAACGGGGAATGGGACGCGATGTACCCGCCCAGCTCGAGCGTCAGATCGACGCCGATCCGTGTGGGGCTCGTGCCCTCGCTCCCGACGTCGAAGAAGTAGGCCGTCCCGGTGCGCAGGCCCAGCGCGAGACCCGCCACGAATCCACGCTGATGACTGATGATCGACGCGCGATTGTCCCCGAAGAACCCGGCCCGGACCGACGCGGCGACGTTGCGCACCGGTCCAAGACCGACCGGCTCCACGAGACCGAACTCGCCGGCCTCGATCGACCAATCCCCTCCCACCGTTCCGGCGAACCCGAACGACAGAGCCTGGCCGGCGAGCGGCGTGGACAAGGCGGCGAGCAGCGTGAACATTGGCGCGATGAATCGACGCACGTTTGTGCTCCTCTCGGGGACGGCTTCGGGTACACTGCTCGGATCCCGCGCATGGATGCGCGGCACCGGTTGGACGGCCCGCAGCGCGGACGGCCAGCTCGTGTTCAGTCTCGATGCACAGCGGCGCTGGACCCTTTCCTACCACGACGCCGGGGGACCCGTTCCGCTCGTCCTCAACGCCGAGCTGGCCGTCGGACTGGGGCAGCGTTGGGTACCCCTGGCGGACCTGGAAGATGTCACCGTATCGCGTCGTTCGGCACCGGAGGGTGCCGCGCTGGTGGTCGCGGGATCGACGGATGGCGTCGCCGTGGAGGCGGCGTTCGCCCATGGCGCCCCGGGCGAAGCGGCCGCCATCACCGTGACGCTTTCCCCGGACCGCTCCCAGGGGCTGGCTCAGGGCATCCGGTACGGGCAGCTTGCGCCGGAGGCGGTGCTGCCGGGCGCGGAACCGCTGACGGCCCTGGTCAACGGTTATCACTCGTGGAGCACAAACCGGGTCGTTACGCTGCCGCCGGAGGAAGGTGAGCTGACGAGCTTCGGCGTGTTGGGACTGACGCGCGGCCGGCGTGGTCTCGCCCTCGCCTTCGATCCGGGGGAGCCCGGCGAAGCCGCGGTCCATCTGGGGCCCGCGACGCTCGAGGCACGGTCCGACTGGCTGCCGCCACGCCCCGTCCGCCCCGCCGGCGACGCCGCGACGCTGCGGATCGGATTCGACCCGGCCGGCGACGCCCGCTCCGCCTTGTCGCTGCTGCTCGCCCCGGGTCCGGCGGATCGCGACCGGTTCACGGCCGCGGCGCCGGCCGGGTGGTGCTCGTGGTACGAGCTGTACGACAAGGTCACGGAAGCGGACGTGATCGCCAACCTGGAGCTGTGCGCGGCGCGGTTCGATCGCCGGTTCCTGCGCACCATCCAGATCGACGATGGCTATCAGCGGGCCGCGGGCGATTGGGACGTGAACGCAAAATTCCCGCACGGCCACCGCTGGCTCACCGATCGCATCCACGAGCACGGCTTCCAGGCCGGCCTGTGGGTCGCCCCGTTCGCCGTCACGGCGACGTCGGGAATCCCCGCCGCGCATCCCTCCTGGCTGCTGAGCGAGCAGGGAGCGCCGCTCGTGCTGTGGGACAACCCGAGCTGGGGTGGCCCGGTGTACGCGCTCGACGGCGGCCACCCGGAGGTGCAGGCGTGGCTCGGCGCCCTGGCACGTCGGATCGTGCAGGAATGGGGCTACGACTATTTGAAGATCGACTTCCTGCTCTACGCCACGCGGGGCGATGCGCATTGGGGCGGCGCCACGCACGCCGAGGCGTACCGCGCCGGACTGGCGGCGCTGCGGGAAGGCCTGGGCACGGACGCCTTTCTCCTGGGGTGCGGCGCGCCGCTGCAGCACGCCGTGGGCATGGTGAATGGCATGCGAATCGGCGGCGATGTGGATGCGTCCTGGGGCGGCATCCAGGGACCGGCGCGCGCCGCCGCGCTGCGCAGTTTCTACCACCACACCACCTGGTTCAACGACCCCGATTGTCTCGTCGTGCGCCCGCCCCTGTCGCCGGACGAGGCGCGGGTGTGGGCGTCGATCGTCGCCGTGTCGGGAGGCATGACGTTGTTCTCCGACGACCTGCGGAAACTCCCCGACGACCGGTTCGCCCTGCTGGAGCGCGCCATTCCTCCGGCCCCGGTCGCCGGACGGGCGCTCGACGTGAGCGTGTCGGGCGAGGAGCTCGCCCCGGCCATCGTGTCTCCGGAGATCGACACCGTCCGTCTGGCGGGGCCCTGGAGATTCCGCATCGGCGACGACGCGACATTCGCCGCACGAGACTACGACGACAGTGCCTGGGAATCGATCCGGGTGCCGGCGACGTGGGAGCGCGCGGGGTACGCCGGGTACGACGGCACCGCGTGGTATCGCACGCGGTTTTCGCTCCCGCTCCCGTCCCCCGAGCGAACGGGGGGGCGCCTCGATCTGCCCGTCTGGCTCGAGCTGGGACGCCTGGACGATGTGGACGAGACGTTCGTGAACGGAGTGAAGGTGGGACAGCGCGGCGACCTTCCCCCAGCCTATCGAAGCGAGTGGCAGACGTTCCGCCGCTATCCCGTGCCCGCCGACGTGCTCGAGTGGGGAGGCGAGAACGTCGTCGCGATCCGCGTATTCGACGGCGGCGGAGACGGCGGGTTCTGGAGCGTGCGGCGCGATCCACCGCCCGGCCGCTGGGTGGTCGAAGGTGCGCCACAATGGTGGACCGTCGCACTGGTGAACTGGGAGGACGAGGCGGAGGACCGGTCGGTGCGCCTGGCCGAGCTCGGCATCGCCGCCGATCGCTGCTCGGTCTATGACGTCTGGGGCGACGCGGCGCTGCCGGACGCCGGCGATGCGATCGCGGTGCGACTCGAGCCGCACGCCGTGCGCGTCCTGGCCCTGCGCCCGGCGGCCGGCAGGCCACAGGTGATCGGAACCACTCGGCACATCGTGCAAGGCGCGGTGGACATCACGGCCGAGCGCTGGGACGCGGCCACCCGCACCCTCCACGCGACATCGGTCAACCTGGACCGGCGGGCGTACGCGATCACCGTCGCGGTGCCCCGCGGGCTCGAGCCGGCCGAGGCGAGCGCCGACCCGGGATGTACGATGACACGACTCCCGACCGGTCAGGCGGTGCTGGCATGGCCGGATGGCACCGGCGGGAAGGACGTGGAGTGGTCGCTGCGGTTTCGCTAGGCTACTTCAGTCCGGTCAGCTGGATCCCCCGGACGAAATACCGCTGGGCGACGACGAACAGCACGACGAGCGGGACGACCGCCGTCACCGCGGCAGCCATCTGATAGGGCCAGTTCGTGTAGTACAGGCCGTGGAACGAGGCGATGCCGACTTCCACGACCTGCATCCGCACCGAGCGGGTGACGACGAGCGGCCACAAAAAGCTCTTCCACTGATCCACCAGGCCGAACACGGCGAGGGTGGCCAGCGCCGGCCGTGACAGCGGCAATACTACCTTCCAGAAGATCTGCCACTCCCCCGCCCCATCGAGGCGCGCCGCGTCTTCCAATTCGCGCGGCAGCGTCTGGAAGAACTGCCGCAACAGGAAGATCCCCCACACGGTGACGAGCTCGGTGGTGATCAAGCCGGCGTAGCTGTCCACCCACCCCAGAGCGTTCACGATCAGAAACCGGGGAATGAGCAGGACCACGGCCGGGACCATCAGGACGGCGAGGAAGGCGAAGAAGAGCCGATCGCGGCCGGGAAACCGCAGCCGGGCGAAGGCGTACGCGGCGGCGGCACTGGTGAGCACCTGTCCGGCGACGACCGCGAGGGCAACGACGCCCGAGTTCCAGAAGAAGCGCCAGAACGGGAGCGCGGTCAGCGCCCCGGCGTAGTTGGCGAAGCGTGGGTGCGCGGGCAGCAGCGCCGGCGGATAGCGCAGCACCTCGAATTCGTCCATGAGTGAGGTGGTGAGCATGTAAAGGAAAGGCAGCACCATGGTCATGCCGGCGAGCGTGACCACGGCGATGCCCGCCCACCCCGCCCCCCGCGCCGCCACCGCGCGCGCGCTACGCATACTGCACACGGCGGCCGAGCAGCCGGAACTGCACCCAGGTGGCGGCGAACAACAGGCCGAACAACAGGAGCGACAGCGCACTCGCCGGCCCGAACTGCAGGAACTCCCACGCCATCTGATAGATGCGGTAGACGAGCACGTCGGTGGCGTGCAGCGGTCCGCCGTCGGTCAGCACGTACACCAGCGTGAAGACCTGAAACGAGGTGATGATCCCCGTCACGAGCACGAACAGCGTCACGGGACGGAGCAGCGGGAACGTCACCCGCCAGAAGCGCCGCCACGCCGTGGCGCCGTCCACCCGCGCAGCATCGAGGTAGTCCTGCGGGATGCCCTGGAGTCCCGCCTGGAATACGACCATCTGATAGCCGACTTGCACCCAAATCGAGACGAGCATGACCGCCACGAGGGCCGTGTGTGGATTCCCGAGCCAATCGACGGGCGCCAGACCGACGAGGCCGCCCAGGTAATTGATCAGGCCGAAGTCGCGGTGATACATCCACTGCCACACGAGCGCGATCGCCACGGCCGACGAGACGTAGGGGAGGAAGAACACCGTGCGGGCCGCTCGGGAGGCCCCCGAGTGACGCTGCAGCAGCAGCGCCATCCCCAGCGCGATAGCCATCGCCACCGGGACATGGAACGTGTAGAGCAGCGTGTTGCGCAATGAGATCCAGACGAGCGGATCACGCACCACGGCCGCGAAGTTGGCGAGACCCACGAACGGCCGGTTCGGCTCGATCGGGCTCCAGCGATGCAACGCGAGATAGACCGCGAAGAGGATCGGCCCGAACGAGAACGCCGCCAGGTGCACGGTGGCCGGGGCGAGGAAGCCCCAGGCCGCGACGGTCTCGCGTAGCGCCCGGGGCCGTGCCCGGGACCGCTCCACCCATCCGAGGAGCCCCACACCCAGCGGCCCGAGCGCCGCCACGGCAAAGGTGACGGCGAGCCATATCCCGGCGCCCGCTTCACCGGCCTGCTCGCGCAACCGCACCCACTGGGCACGAGTGAGGCGCACGCGAACCTCGGCCAAGTGCACACCCGCCTCGGTCACGCGTTGCACCGCGGCGGAGCCGCTGTCCGACGCCGTCAAGTCGGCTTCTCGGCCGATCGGTGCCAACCGGATGACGAGGCTGCCACCCCGCTGTGGCACACGTGCGGCCGCTCGCTCGAGCACCAGGCTCGTCTCGTTGAGCCAGCGATCCGTCGCGTCGCGCTCCCCCTGCACCGCCTGGAGGTAGCCGGCGACGCCCACGACGAGAGCCGCGCCCCAGCAGGCGATCACCGCCCGGCGCCCGCCCGTCACCGCGAGCGCTCCGCTGAGCGCGAGGGCCACCAGCAACACCAGATTCCAACCGGCGAGCGGGGGCTCGGTCGCCACCGGATGCACGGCGACGGCTCCGACGACGTCCCAGTCGTCCCGGTCCTTCAGCGGCGCGAGCATCGCGCCGCCCACAGCCAGTGTCGCCTCCCGCTCCCGCAATTCGGCGAACACGGCCGCCGGCAGTGGCGTCCCGGTGGCCTCGACCAGCGGCGCCGTGCCGTGGTACACCTCGATCCTCCCGGCCCAGCCCGGCAGCCGACCCAGGCCGCGTGATTGCGCCAGCAGCTGCACGAGGTCGTAGCTCGTGAGGCCCGGGTCGGACGGCGTGACGATGGCGAGAAACGCGGCGGCGGTCCGCGCCGCGCGGGCCGCGGCCGCGTGCTCCGCCCGCCGGGCCACGGCGTACCCCGTCACCAGTGCGCCCAGACCCGCGGCGGCGGCAACGGCCAGCGCGCCGATCCGCCACGGCACCTTCTTTGGGAATCTCATTGCGCCAGCAGCCGGTCGAGCCGCAGCGCCATCTCGTGCGCCGCGACGGCGGGATCGACGTGCGCGAGCGTGATCCGGTCCATCATGTCGGGGAGCGCTTCCTCCACCTCCCTCCAGCGCTCGATGCGCGCGCCCCACGGGATGCGCGCATGCCGGCTGGCGCGGAGGAACACCGCTTCCCACCCGGTCGTGTCGAGGATCGCCTGCACCTGAGCGGCAGCCGTGAGGCTCGGCAGCTCGAGGCCGCCCGCGGCCCGGATCGACTGCGCGACCGAGTCCGCCAGGTACGCGGCCAGCTCGACCGAAAGCCGGCGATGCGGCGCGGTCACCGGCACGGCGAGTCCCGAGGCGTACATCACTGTCTGGGGCGCCGCGCCGATGAGATGCGGAATCTCGACGAACCCGACGTGCAGGCGCCCGTCGGACGTATAGGGGCGAAGGTTGGGAATCCAGAAATGCCCGGTCGTGAGCATCGCGACCTTGCCCGAGGTGAACAGGCGAAGGTTGTCGCCCAGTGTGCGGCGCAGGTTGTAGGCACGCGGGACGATGCTGTCCTGCGTGACCCACGCGGTGTACCAGCGGATCGCTGCGACACTCGCCGGCGCGTCGAGACACCCCGTCGCGTGCGTGCCGTCGGCACAGAGGATATCCCCGCCCCCCGACCAGAGCCACGCTGCCCAGAGGAAATAGCGCCGGTCGTACGCGGTACCCCACTGATCGATCTGGCCGTCCCCGTCGGTGTCGCGCGTCAGTGACTGCGCGACCCGGAGAAAATCGTCCCAGGTCCAGTCGTCGGACGGGTACGGGATGCCGGCGCGATCGAACAAATCCTTGTTGTAGACCAGGACCATCGGCGTGTAGCCCTTGGGCAGGGCGTAGATCGCCGACCCGCGGCGGAAGATGCCGAGCACCGTCGAGTCGTAGCGGGTCGGATCGAGACCGAGGCGCGGGAGATAGGGCGCGAGATCGAGCAAGACGCGCCGATTGGTGAACGCGGGAACGTCGATGTTGTCGAGCAACAGGACGTCGGGCGGATGGCCCGCGACGATCGACGTGAGGATCCGCTCGCGGTATTCCGCCTGCCCGGTACCGGCGCTCTGCTGCTGTACGGTGATGCCGGGATGGGACGCCTCGAACGGGGCGAGCACCCGGTTCTCGAGATCCGCTTCGCGGTAGTCCGCCCAGTTGGCGAGCTCCAGCTCGGTGCGGCCGCTGCCGGCCGCCGTCCCGCCGCAGCCGGCGACCACCACGCCGACCGCGAGTGCCCAGCCGAGCTTCATCCGACGCGCACGCCCGTGACGTCGAACAGGTGAACGTGCGCGGGATCCACCTGCACTCCCACCCGCGTCCCGGAAGCGAGGGTCGGGATCCCCGGCACCTTCGCCACCAGCGAGACCCCGCCGGCATCGAGGTGCACCAGGGTGTCGCTCCCCAGCGGCTCGACCATGCGGACGTCGGCGTCGCCCACGCCTTCTCCCACGACGGCGAGCGACACGTGCTCCGGCCGGACGCCGATCTGGACGGTGCCCGTCACGTTCGCCGGCATGCGGAAGCGCAGCGATCCACATGCCACCACGCGCTTCTTCTCCGGCTCGGGCGCCCCGGTGAGCACGTTCATCCCGGGGCTGCCGACGAACGCCGCCACAAAGGCGTCGGCCGGCGCGCGGTACACGTCCGCGGGCGGGCCGACCTGACGCAGCCGCCCTTCGTGCAGCACGGCGATGCGTTCCCCCATGGTCATGGCTTCGATCTGGTCGTGGGTCACGAAGATCATCGTGGCACCCAGGTCGCGGTGCAGCGCCAGCAGCTCGGCGCGCATCTCGACGCGCAGGCGCGCGTCCAGGTTGGAGAGCGGTTCGTCGAAGAGGAAGACGGCCGGAGCGCGCACGATCGCCCGGCCCAGCGCCACGCGCTGGCGCTGGCCGCCCGACAGCTTTCCGGGCCTGCGGTCGAGCAGATCGGCGAGACCCAGACGATCGGCCGCTTCGCGTACGCGGCGCACGATCTCCGCCGGGGGCGTGCGCCGCATCTCCAGGGGGAACGCGATGTTCTCGCGCACCGAGAGGTGCGGGTAGAGCGCGTAGTTCTGGAACACCATGGCGACGTCGCGATCACCCGGCGGCAGGTGCGTCACGTCGCGGGTGCCGATGCGGATCTCGCCCGCGGTCGGCTCTTCCAGTCCGGCGATGCAGCGCAGCGCGGTCGTCTTGCCGCACCCCGATGGCCCGAGCAGGACGAGGAACTCCCCGTCCGCCACGTCCAGGGAGAGGTCCTGGAGCGCCGGCGTTCCGGAGTCGAACCGCTTGGTGAGCTGGCGAAGGGTGACGGAAGCCATCGCGCCGGTAACCTACGACATTAGTCTTTCGCGTGCCGGAATTCTATTTCGTGCTCGTCCGAGAGCTCGAAGGTCACTGCGGCGTGCCGGCACCCCATGTGCTCCGAGACGCGCGCGACGAGCCGCTCCTCATCCACGCTCGCTTCGGCGAGCTTGCGTCCCGGCGGCAGCGCCGGGGCGACCGTCAGGTCGAGGTGTCCACCGGCGGTGCGGCGCACCCGCAGCTGCACGCGCTCCGGTGAGGCGCTGACCCGGACGTCCAGCGTCGTGTGGCCGACGTGCAGCCCGCGCCATTCACAGTCGCGCCAGCCCGACGGCAGATGCGGCGCCAGTGTGAGACGGCTGGCGAGCGCATCGGGTCGCGCCCCGAGCATCCCTTCGATCAGCGGCGACACGAGCATCGCCGCCGACCACGCCTGATCGGGACAGACGCCGGCCGGCGTTCCGAGATCGCCATCGAGCACTTCCGCGAAGGACCCTTGCCCGTGCGCGAACGGCAGCCGGGCGTTCGCCAGCAGGTGCGTGAGTCCCTGCTCCGGCCGGTGACACGCGTATTCGGCCAGGCTCACCCACCCCGTGTAGAGTGGCCAGACGGCGCCGCAGTGATAGCCCGCGGGGCTGTACAGCGGGTCCTCACGCGGGATCAGGCGCACGCCCCACGGCGCGGAGAATCCCGCCGCGCCGATGACGTCGAGCCAGGCGGTCGCCGGCGCGGGGTCCACCGCCTCGAGCAGTAACGCCACGGCGGTGAGCGCGGTGCGCGCGCGCTGGGCCGTCCCATCGGCCATGATGCCCAGGGAATACCCGTCCGCGGTGCGAAACCGTTTGGCGATGCGCGCGCGCGCCCGTGTCGCGCGCTGGGCCAGCTCGTCGGCCAGGGCGCGGTGCCCCAGCCCCCGCGCCACCGGCTCGAGGGCCGTGAGCGCCGCCACCCAGATGCTCGCCAGGTACAGCGTAACGTGCGCGCCCGACAACGGCCCCATCTCGATCCACCCGTGCCCCACCCGCGTGTTCTCGATCAGCCCGTCGTCGTCGCTATCGGTCCCGAGGCAGAACCGGTAGGCGCGCTCGATCTCTGGCCAGCGCTCGGCCAGAAACGCGAGATCGCCGGTCCAGGCCGCGTAGCGGCCCGCGAGCAGCAGGTACAGCGGGGTGGCGTCCGCCGCGTCGTAGTGGGCCAATCCGCTGGTGGTGTATTCGTGAATCACTTTGCCGCTCACGTCCTGCGTGGCGCCCAAGAACCGGAGCACCAGGCGCGCGTTCGCGTAGTCGCCCGCGGCGAGCAGCGCGAACGCCGACCAGCACGCATCGCGGCCGAAGTACCAGGCGTACCCGGGGCGACCGTCGCCCCACCCGGGACGCGACGGCGCGTACCCCGCCACGAGCGAGCGTCCGATGCCGGGCGTCTCCACGAAGCACGCGTCGATCCGACTCTTGGCCCACTCGAACGCGCGGTTCAGTCCTTCATCGGGGGAGCGAACCCGGACGAGGTGCTCCTGCACCTGACCCTCGTGCCGCAGCCGTTGGGCCGAGAGCCCGGCAACGCCCCGGCGACCGATCGCGGCCACCGCGCCGTCGAGCTCCGCGCGAGACGCGCCGCCCAGCACGGCCATCCGGAACGGCGCCTCGAGCGCGACGCGCAGCTCGCAGACGAGAAGCGGCCCATCGTCGGACGGGCGCACGCGCCATTCGGCGACTCCGGAGACGATGAACGCCGCGCGCGGCAGGCCGGTCGAGTCCGTCACCAGCAGGGCGCTGCCCTGCGGCGCCAGGCGATAGCGTAGGTCTCCGCCCGCCCCGGCGGGATACGGCCAGGTGCGCCGCAGGTCCACCCGCCACCCGAGCACCAGCTCGACCGGCGCGCGCAGGCCGCGGGCCCGTCCCACTTTCTCGGGCCGATAGTCGAGCAGCGCGATCGGGTGATCCAGCGCCGTGGTCACCGTCTCCTCGACGATGCGTGCCCGGCTCACAAGATGGCGCTGGACCAGGAGCGGTGTGATCTGCGCGTCCCGGATCAGCGGAGCTTCGCCGCCGAGCGTCACCGTGAAGTCGCGCAGCAACCGGTACGGGTGTGCCCAGATCTCCCGGATGCCGCGCTGCTCACCGCCCACGACGAGGACGCGGCGACCGGCGAGGGTGATCGGCTCGTCGGCCAATGCGCGGCTCTCGACGTGCAACGAGGATTCGAGACCGGGGAGCGGCCCGTCGAGCCGCACGCGATCGGGCAGGACGAGATTCGGGTCTTCGTAGGCCGTCCGACCTGGCTCCGGCCAGCACGCAGCGGGGGCGTCGCGATGCTGGTGGGGAATCCCCTGCCCCGCGATCGCATTCCCGATCACGACGTGGAACTGACGGGCCAACAGCTGATCCCGCGCGCCCGGGACGACGTAGGCGCCGATGCACAACACGCCGCCCTGGCCAACGTCGTACTCCCACGCCACGATGCGGTCGGCGTTGAGGTGGATGTAGGCGCGCTCGCACGCGACCACGCGGCCGCGCCGGGGACGCCGGCCGCGTGCGTAGGTCGTCCGTACGAATCGCTCGCCGTCGCTCGGTGCCCACACGTACGTCCCCTGGCCCAACCGCTCGAACAGCGGATGCGGTCCGAACGCGGCCAGCCCGCGCACGTGCGGGGCCACACCGAATTCGTCGTCCGCGTGGCGCCACACGCGGACCGCCGTGTCGTTGGGACCGTCGGCCTCGAGCCCCAGCGCAACCACGCCCGCCACGGCGCGCTGCGTGAGCAGCAGCCGCCCGCCCCGCTCGACCCAGGGCATCACCACGTCCGCCGGCAAGGGCGGCGGCTCGTCCTCGGCGTGCACCCAGAGGCAGTCGCTTTCCGCGAGCGCCTCCGACCAGCGATCGAGCGACAGGCGGCGCGGCGCGACGTCGCTCAGCGACGTCAACACCTCCCAGGCGGCATCGGCTCCCGGACCTATCGCGAGGAGGGCGACGCGACGCACGTCAGAAGTCCACGGTGAGCGGCTCACCCACGCGCCCACGGCCCGCGCCGCGTCCGTCGACGCGCACCCGGAACGCGCCGCGCGCGACCGCCACATCCACCCGATGGCCGGCGATCCGCAGTCCGGTGATCGCGGCGGCGGTGACGCCGAGCGAGAGCGGATGGACGGTGCACCCGGTGTCCCCGTGCGGCAGCACGCCCAGGAGGTGTGTGACGATCAGATCGTTGATCCAGGAGTGCTGGTAGTCGTCGATGCCGCGGTAGCGGCTCGGCCGGCCGGTCAGCGGATGGTAGTGCTCGAACGAGTTGGGGCGATCGGGTCGGCCCGCATCCGTCATCATCCGCGCGAAGCGACGCAGCAGGACGCCGAGACGCCCGGCCCAGGCGGGGCGGTGCTCGCGGACGACGTGCGCCAGGGCATCGACGACGTGCGAATTGGTCATTGGCCAGACGCGTCCGTTCCACGGACAGAGATGACGCTTGCCCTTCCACTCGGCGTCGGGATTGAAGCGCGGGTCGTCCCGACTCGCCGACGGCACGGGAAATGGCGTCCAGAACTGCCTGGGATCGAAGAGATGACGCCCGAATCCGGCGACGTGACGGGCATCAACGAGATCGGTCGCATAGGGATAGAAGCAGACGGCGGCCTTGACCCCGGTGCGGCGACCGTCGCGCGGGTCCACATCACTGAAGAGCTCCAGTTCCTGTGCCCACATCGATTCCCGTACCGCCCGCGCGGTGCGATCGGCCATCGCAGTCCATCGGGACGCCGCCGCCGGCTCGAGCTCCGCCGCCAAAACCTCGAGCGCGCGGTACAGGCGGTAGGCATATACGGTCACATCCACGCCCTTCAGCCGGATGCGATTGGCCCATTCGTCGCGATCGGCATTCGGATCCACCGCCTGGCAGCGCGACGTGTACTCCTGTCCCGTTTCCTGCTGGTCCACCACGTCCACCATGCCGCTGTCGGCTTGATCCCGCGTGCGTCGCAGCCAGTCGGCATAACGCGCCAGCCCGGCGTACGCGTCCGCCCGCAGGGTGGCGTCGGGGTGGACCGCGTCGAGTGCCAGAAGCGCACCGCCCCAATCGGCGTGATAGAACTCCGGTCCCTCGAGGTGATCGGCCGGGATGCGGCCTGGCAACGCACCATCAGGACGCTGATGGTCGAGAAAGGTGCGCAACACGCCGCGCGCCCATTCCGGGTCGGCATGCCAGCGCAGCTCCCGCAGGTGACACTGAGCGCTGTAGCTGATCGGCGCGTGGAAGTAGTCGATCCCTTCGCACACCGACCGATGCCGGTAGTTCGGCGCGGCGCCCGCGGCGATGCCGTTGAGGCGCAGGCCGTACCAGCGGTACCACCAGTGACGATCGAGATAGGGATCACTGCAGCGGAATTGCGGCACCGCGGCGAAGAAGCGGCGCCAGTCGTTGGTGGTCGCGACGGTGCGCCGCCGTGCCACCACGGCCGGCCGGCGCTCCGACTCCAGCGCCAGCGACAGGGATATCGTGAACGACGCCGTGCCGCGCGCCGCGACCTGGAATCGGCGTTGCAGACCCAGAAAAACAACTCCACGGGAATCCAGGCCCTCGAGGTGCAGCTCCCCCCGCAGCCTCCCGGAAGACACCCAGCGATCCCAAAACGGCGTCAGCTCGAAGCGCGGGGCCAGCGTGGCGACAGTCCCTTGCGCGCGATAGCCGGCGTACGACTGAGCGGTGGGCGTGCACCCGAGCTCGGCGCGGATCGCGGCGCGGTGTCTCTGGCGATCCACCACTGTGCGGCGGAAGCGGACTACGCCGCGCCGCACAGAGACATCCTGGTGAGCCAGGGCCTCGCCTTCCACCGCCGTCCACGCCACGATGTCCAGCGTCCAAGGCTGCCGGGTGGGATTGTGCACTTCCCAGCGCGCCGTCAGTCCGGCGCCCGGCGCGCAGCGTGTTTCCCGCGCCCGCAACCGTCCGATCGTGTGCTCCAGGGTGAGCGCGGCCGGCGTCCAACGTCGCGACCGGCAGCGGACGGCCAGCGGCTCGCCGGCGACGACGAAGCTCACCGTGAACCCGGGACTGACGGCGTACTGGAAGAGGTGGGCCTCGTCCCAGAAGCCCGGCGTCTCGAGCCAGCGAGGAAACGGCGGCGCCCAAACCAGCCCATCTCCCGCCCCCAGGTACCACTTATCGGGCCGGGCGAGGCGCTGGAGGGCGTCGGTCACAACGACCGAATGACCCGGAGCAGTTCGGCGTCGTCGCGCCGGTCCCCGAGCTTGGCTTCGGTGTGCGCCCAGCGGACCACGCCACCCTTGTCGATGAGGAAGTAGGCGCGACTCGAGAAGAACTTGTCGTCGAGCAACGTGCCGTAACGGCGGCACACGTCGCGCTTGAAATCGCTCAATAGCTCCTGACGCATCTGGTACTTCGTCCGGTATTCTTTCAGGGTGGGGACCGCGTCCACGCTGATCGGGAGTACGACCGTGTCGGCGCCGGCGAACTGCTCGAAATCCTCCGAAAAGGCGCAGTTCTCCGCAGTACAGGTGCTTGTAAAGGCCAGGGGGAAGAAGGCGAGCAATACGTTCTGCTTGCCGCGAAACGACGACAGCGTGACGTCCACACCAGCGGTGGACGGCAGCGTGAAGTCGGGCGCGGGCGCTCCCACGCCTGGGGGGCTGATGGTGTCGGGCACTCGTGGACTCTCCGGAGCGGCGGGAACGGGGATGAATCGGCCGAAATGTCGTCGCAGGAACTGGCAACCGCAACGGAGGCGTTAGATTACTCGATCTCCTCGATCCCGGAGTGTGTTTCGCCATGCCCCATACACTGCCTGCCTTGCCGTACGACTTCGGTGCGCTCGAGCCCCACATCGATACGCAGACGATGCAGATCCACCACGACAAACATCATCAGGCCTACGTCAACAACCTCAACGCCGCCCTCGACAAGCACCCCGAATGGCACGAGAAGAGTCTCGAGGAGCTGCTGCGCGGCATCAATGGCGTCCCCGAAGACATCCGGACGGCGGTGCGCAACAATGGGGGTGGCCATCACAACCACACATTGTTCTGGACCAGCATGGCCCCCAAGGCAGGAGGGGAGCCGACCGGGAAGGTCGCGGAGGCGATCAACAAGACCCTGGGCGGCTTCGCCAAGTTCAAGGAGGCCCTCGCCGCCGCGGCGACGACGCGGTTCGGGAGCGGCTGGGCGTGGCTCGCCTGGAGCGGGGGGAAGCTGGAGGTGTTTTCCACCGCCAACCAGGACAGCCCGCTGATGGAGGGAAAAGTCCCGCTGCTGGGCCTCGACGTGTGGGAACACGCCTACTACTTGAAGTACCAGAACCGCCGCCCCGACTACGTCACAGCCTGGTGGAACGTGGTGAACTGGGCCGAAGTGGGGCGTCGGTTCGAATCAGCTAAGTAGTTACACTACAAGCACTTAAATGGGGCAGGACGCGCAGTCCTGCCCCGTCTCTCTGTTCCAAAGTAGGGCTTCTTCCTACATTAGCCCGGCCCCTCACAGCTGAAGCACCGCTAAGCTGCGCCGCGCACGGGGCTTAGCGATTCCGCCTGCGTCCAGGACCGGGAGGCGAACACCCCCCTGCAATGCCGTCTGGGTAAGCGGTCATTCGGCCGCTGGAGTAGGACAATCTGCGTCCCAGGCTTGCTGGGACTTGCCGCCGTATTCCTCCCCCGGACGGCCGAAGCCCAGATCGTCAGGGCCTTCACGCAGCGCTTTCCCACCACCAACACTACCGGCTCCATCGTCCTGATCGGCAACACGTTGTCGACGTGTAACGCCGCCGTCGCGAACTGCGTCAATGCGCGCGCCGGGATCGGGACGGCAGCGAACCTCAACAACGACGCCTACACGAGCGTCGATGTTGATGTCGACGCCGACGGCACGACGTTCAACTCGAGCAGCGCCACCCTGATGCTGGCCTCGGGCGACTCCGTGTTGTTCGCCGGGCTCTACTGGGGAGCGTACTCGCTCGACGCGGCGCGCAACACGGTCCGGTTCCGGACGCCGACGGCCGGCTACGGGACGATCACCGCCACGCAGCTCGACCAGGATGCCACGACTCCCTCGAACTACCAGGGGTTCCGGGACGTCACGGCCCTGGTCCGCGCGGGCGGAAGCGGCAACTACTTCGTCGCCAACGTGCAGCGCGAGCTGGCGGCGGCGCGCTACGCGGGGTGGACGCTCGTGGTCGTGCTGTACAACACGGCCTCCCTCCCCCGCAGCCTGGTCGTGTACGACGGCTATGCGCGGGTGTTCACCGGGGTCCCGGTGACGATCGCCGTGAGCGGCCTGAACACCCCGCCCGCCGGCGCCGTGAACACGCAGCTCGGCATCGTCGGGTACGAAGGCGATCTCGGCATCGTGGGCGACGTGCTGCAGCTCAACGCGACGACCATCAGCGACGCGCAGAACCCGGCCAACAACCCCTTCAACAGCAGCCTGTCGGCCCTCGGCGTCCGCTTCAGCGCGAAGAATCCCGACTATGTGAACCAGCTCGCCTTCGACGCCGACATCCTCGACGCGAGCAACATCCTGCCCAACGGGGCCACCACCGCCACGATTTCGCTGACGTCGACCGGCGACCAGTACTACCCGGGGGTCGTGACCTTCGCCAGCCAGCTCTATTCCCCGACGCTCTCCGGCCCGGGCAGCCTGGAGAAGACGGTGGTAGACGTCAACGGCGGCTCGGTGCTGCCTGGCGACACGCTCGAGTACACGGTCAACATGACCAACACGGGACTCGACACCGCGCTGTCGATCGTCCTCGTGGATACCATCCCGACCGGCGCCAGCTATGCGGCCGGCTCTCTGACCTTCGTCTCCTCGGTTGCCGGCGGGCCCCCCGCCGGCACGAAGACCGACGCTGCCGGAGACGATGCCGCGAACTTCGATGCCGCGGGCAATCGGGTGCTCTTCCGCATCGGCGCGGGCGCGACCGCGGCCGCCGGAGGGAAGCTCGGGCCCAATCAGTCGAGCGTGATCCGCTTCCGCATCGTCATCTCGCCGGCGGCCACGGCGGGAACGGTCATCTCGAATCAGGCCCGCGTGAGCTACGTCGGGCAGAGCCTTGGCACGAACCTCAACGGGGTCAGCGACGGGGATCCGGGAACGGCGGGTACGCAGCCCACGCTCACCACCGTCACCGCCCCGGACCTGTCCATCGCCAAGAGTCACCCGGGCAATTTCACCGCGGGTGTCGCCGCGACCTACACCCTCACCATCACCAACAGCGGCACGGCCGCGACGATCGGGACACTCACGCTCATCGATTCCGTCCCCACCGGGCTCACGCCGACCGGCGCCAGCGGCTCGGGCTGGACCTGCGGCATCACGGGCCAGGTGGTGACGTGCACCAACCCCGGTCCGTTGGCGGTGAGCGGCACGAGCACCGTGACGGTGAACGTGAGCATCCTGGCCTCCGCCGTCCCGAGCGTGACGAACGTGGCGCGGGTGTCCACCGCGAGCGACGGCAACGCCGCGAACGACCGCGCGACCGACCCGACGACCGTCGGGGCGGGCGCCGACCTGTCCGTCACCAAGACCGACGGCACGACGTCGGTAAATCCGGGAGGCACCCTCACGTACACGATCGTGGCCACCAACGCCGGCCCGAGCAACGTGAGCGGCGCGACCGTCACCGACACCTACAACCCGGCGGTCTTCAGCGTCGCGGCCGTCACCTGGACGTGCGTCGCGTCGGCCGGATCGATCTGTCCGGCGAGCGGCAGCGGCAACCTCAACGCGTCGGTGAACTTGCTGAGCGGCGGGACCGCCACGTTCACCGTGACGGCGCCGGTGCTGAGCTCGGCGAGCGGGACGATCAACAACACCGCCACCATCGCGGCGCCCGCCGGGACGACCGACTTCGCGGCGGGCAACAACAGCGGCACCGACAACGACACGGCGATCACGCCCGGCGCCGACCTGGGCGTGACCCAAACCGACGCGCCCGACCCCGTAAATGCCGGCGCCACAATCACCTACACCATCAGCGCGACGAATAACGGCCCGCTCACGGCCACAGACGTCACGCTGCAGGACAACACGCCCGCGGGGACCACGTTCTTGTCGGCGACCCCGAGCGCAGGCGGCAGCTGCACCACCCCGGCCGTCGGCGGCACGGGCCTCGCGAGCTGCACCTGGAGCGGCAACACGGTCGTCGGGGCGCCGGGCGTCCGAACGGTCACCCTGGTGGTGACGGTCGGGTCGGCGGTCGCGGGCGGGACGATCGTCTCCAACACGGCGAGCGTGAGCAGCGCCACCCTCGATCCCGTCGCCGGCAATAACAGCGCGTCGACCACGACGACGGTCGCCGTGTCCGCCGACCTAGGCATCACGAAGACGGGCCCGGCGAGCGTGGTCCCCGGAACGACGCTCGTCTACACGATCACCGTCACCAACACCGGACCGAGCGACGCCACTGGAGTCGCCGTGGCCGACGTCACGCCGAGCGGGCTGTCGTTCGTCTCCAACGCCGGCGCCTGCGCCACCGCCTTCCCCTGCAGTCTGGGCGGTATTCCCGCGGGACAAAGCCGCGTGATCACGACTGCGTTCGCCGTGCCGGCGGGGTACGCCGGGGCGAACCCGATCGTGAATGCCGCGACGGCCAGCGCCACCAGCGCGGACCCGGTGGGGGCGAACAACACGGCCAACGCATCGACGCCCGTGGCCGCCGGCTCCGCCGACCTCGGACTCACGAACACCGGTCCGGCATCGGTGACACCGGGCCGGACCGTCGCGTTCACCATCATCGTCACGAACACCGGCCCCTCCGACGCGGCCGGCGTCTCGGTGGCGGACGCGACGCCCGCTGGGCTCACGTTCCTCTCGAACGCCGGCGCCTGCGTGAGCGCCTTCCCGTGCAGCCTGGGGACGATCGCCGCCGGAGCTTCCCGCACCATCACGGCGACCTATCAGGTCCCCGCGAGCTACGCCGGGGCGAATCCGATCGTGAACACGGCGACCGTCTCGGCCGCCACGGCGGACCCTGCGGGCGCCAACAACACCCAGGTCGCGAGTGTCCCAGTCAACGCGCCGTCGGCTGACCTGGCGATTACCAACGCCGGCCCCGCCAGCGTAACGCCGGGACAGCCGGTCGTGTACACCATCGTCGTTACGAACAACGGGCCCAGCGACGCCGCGAGCGTTGCGGTCTCCGATCCGACGCCCACCGGGTTGACCTTCGTCTCGAACACCGGAGCGTGCGTCGCCGCCTTCCCGTGCGCGTTGGGGACGGTTGCCGCGGGCGCGACGCAAACGATCACCGCCACGTACCAGGTCCCGGCCTCCTACGCCGGCCCCAACCCGATCGTCAACACCGCGACCGTCAGCTCCTCGACGGGCGACCCGGTCGCAGGGAACGGCTCCGCGACCGCCTCGACCGCCGTCGGTCCGCCCTCGGCCGACCTCGCGATCACGAAGACCGGTCCGGCGAGCGTCGTCCCGGGGACCGCGCTGGTCTACACGATCACCGTCACCAACACGGGCCCAAGCGATGCGACGGGCGTCTCCGTCGCCGACGTGACGCCGGGCGGCGTGACGTTCGTCTCGAACTCCGGAGCGTGTGCCACCGCGTTCCCCTGCAGCCTCGGCACGATCGCCGCCGGCGCGAGCCAGATCATCACGACCACGTACGACGTTCCCTCGGGCTATGCGGGCGCGAACCCGATCGTGAACGCCGCGACGGTGAGCGCGTCCAGCGGCGATCCCGTCGCCGCGAACAACACCGGAACCGCGTCCACGCCCGTGGCCGCCGGGACCGCTGACCTCGGCCTGACCAATACCGGTCCCGCGTCGGTGACCCCGGGGCAGACCATCGCCTTCACGATCACGGTCACCAACAACGGGCCGAGCGACGCAGCGGGTGTGTCCGTCGCCGATGCGACGCCCGCGGGTCTCACGTTCCTCTCGAACGCCGGGGCGTGCGTGAGCGCATTCCCCTGCAGCCTGGGCACGGTCACTGCCGGCACCTCGCGGACGATCACGGCGACCTATCTCGTCCCAGCCGGGTACGCCGGCTCGAATCCGATCGCGAACACGGCCACCGTGACCACGGCGACCACCGATCCGAACGGGGCCAACGACAGCCAGACCGCGAACGTCACGGTCGACCCCGTTTCGGCCGACCTGGCAGTGACGAAGACCGGCCCGGGGAGCGTCACACCCGGACAGTCCGCGGTCTACACGATCGTCGTGACCAACAACGGACCGAGCGACGCCGCGACCGTGTCGGTCGCCGACAACACGCCGAGCGGACTGACGTTCATCTCGAACAGCGGCGCCTGCACCACCGGGTTCCCTTGCGCGCTCGGGACCATCGTGGCCGGGGCGACGCGGACGATCACCGCCACGTACCTGGTGCCCGCCGGGTATGGCGGTCCGGACCCGATCGTGAACACGGCGACGGTCAGCTCGCCGAGCGCCGATCCGGTGCCGGGGAACGGCAGCGCCACCGCGTCCACGACGCTCGCGCCCCCGTCGGCCGACCTCGCCATCACCAAGACCGGTCCGGCAAACGTGGTTCCGGGGACGGACCTGGTGTACACGATCACCGTGACGAACGCCGGCCCCAGTGACGCGGCCGGCGTGTCGGTCGCCGACGTCACGCCGAGCGGCCTGACGTTCGTCTCGAACGCCGGCGCGTGCGCCACCGCCTTCCCGTGCAGCCTCGGCGTCGTCGCCGCGGGGTCCACCAGCGTGATCACCGCCACGTTCGCCGTGCCTGCCGGGTACACGGGAGCGAACCCGGTGGTGAATGCCGCTACGGTCAGCGCAACGAGCGCTGATCCGGTGGCCGCGAACAACAGCGCGGCGACGTCGACGCCCGTCGCGGCCGGCTCGGCCGATCTCAGCCTGACCAACACCGGTCCCGCCGCGGTGACCCCGGGACAAACGCTGACGTTCACGATCACGGTGACGAACAACGGACCGTCGGACGCCGCCGGCGTCAGCGTATCGGATGCGACGCCGGCCGGCCTCACGTTCCTGTCGACGTCGGGGAGCTGCGTCAGCGCCTTCCCGTGCGCGCTCGGGACGATCCCCGCCGGCGCCACACGGACGATCACCGCCACCTACGGTGTCTCCCCGGGCTACAGCGGTGCGAATCCGATTCTCAACACCGCCTCGGTGACGGCGGTGACGGCGGACCCCGCCCCCGGCAACGAGGCGCAGACGACGCCGGTCACCGTGAATCCGGCGGCGGCCGACCTCGCGATCAGCAATGCCGGACCGGCGACGGTGATCCCCGGCCAGACGATCATCTATACGATCAGCGTGACGAACAACGGGCCCAGCGATGCCGCGAGCGTCGCGGTCGCCAATCCGACACCGACGGGCCTGACGTTCGTTGCGAACAGCGGAGCGTGCAGCGTCGCCTTCCCGTGCAGCCTGGGGACCCTCGGCGCGGGCGCCACGCAGACGATTACCGCGACGTTCCAGGTGCCGTCCGGGTATGCCGGCCCGAACCCCATCATCAGCACCGCCACAGTGTCGTCTCCCACGGGCGACCCGGTGACCGGGAACGAAAGCGCGACGGCGTTCACCACACTCTCGCCCGCCGCCGCCGACCTCGGCATCACCGTGGCCGGGCCGGCAAGCGTGGTGCCGGGGACGAGCCTCGTCTACACGATCACGGTGACCAACACGGGACCGAGTGACGCGGCCGGCGCGTCGGTCAGCGACGTCACGCCAGGAGGGCTGACGTTCGCGGCGAATTCGGGGGCGTGCGTCACCGCCTTCCCGTGCAACCTCGGTACGATCGCGGCCGGGGCGAGCCAGGTGATCACCACGACGTTCTCGGTGCCGTCCGGGTACGCCGGCGCGAACCCGATCGTGGACGCCGCCACGGTGAGTGCCTCCACCGCCGACCCCGCACCCGGGAACAACACCGCGTCGGTCTCGACGCCGCTCGCGGCGGGCTCGGCCGATCTGACCCTCACCAACACCGGGCCGGCCAGCGTTACGCCAGGGCAGACGATGGCGTTCACCATCGTCGTGACCAACAACGGGCCGAGCGATGCGGCGGGTGTGGTCGTTTCCGATGCGACGCCGGCAGGGCTCGTCTTCGTCGCCAACAGCGGCGCCTGCGCGAGCCCGTTCCCGTGCACGCTGGGTACCGTAACGGCGGGATCGTCGCGCACGATTACCGCGACGTATCAGGTGCCCCCGGGCTACAGCGGCGCGAACCCGATCCTCAACACCGCCTCGGTCACCTCGGTCACGAGCGATCCCAATCCCGGGGACGAGGGTCAGACGGCGCTGGTGGCCGTTAGCGCGGCATCCGCCGACATGGCCCTCGCGCTCTCCGGACCCGTGGCGGTCGTACCCGGACAGACAGAGGTCTACACGATCACCGTGACGAACGATGGGCCGAGCGATGCCGCGAGTGTCGCGGTCGCGGACCCGACCCCGGCGGGCCTGGTCTTCGTCTCCACCAGCGGCGACTGCACTGGCGCCTTCCCCTGCGCCCTCGGCAGCGTGCCGGCCAGCGCCATCAGGACGATCACGGCGACGTATCAGGTTCCGTCGGGCTACAGCGGACCGAATCCGATCGTCAACACGGCGACCGTCGGCTCGCCCACCGGCGATCCCGCGTCCGGCAATGAGGCGGCGACGATTTCGACGACGGTGAACCCGGCCCAGGCCGATCTCTCGGTCACCAAGGCTGGGCCGGCGAGCGTGATCCCCGGGACGGATCTGGTCTACACCATTACTGTGACCAACCTGGGACCGAGTGACGCCACCGGGGTTTCGGTCGCGGACGTCACCCCCACGGGCCTCGCCTTCGTCTCGAACGTGGGCGCGTGCGCCGGCGCGTTCCCCTGCTTGCTGGGTACCGTGGCGGCCGGGACGAGCCAGGTGATCACCGCGACGTTCGCTGTGCCCGCGGGCTATGCCGGGCCGAACCCGATCGTCAACGCCGCCACGATCAGCGCGGCGAGCGCGGATCCGGTGGCCGCCAATAACACCGGTACGTCTTCGACGCCGGTGACGGCGGGCGCCGCCGACGTGAGCCTGACGCTGGCCGGCCCCGCGACGGTCACCCCCGGGTCGGCGCTCACATTCACGATTACGGTGA
>JBGQHV010000017.1:0-29469 GCA_041498155.1 Gemmatimonadota bacterium
CCACGGCGTGCAGCATCAGCTCGAGCATCTCGTCGGAGGGGGCGGTCGGAGCGATCCACGGCCCCTGGAGATCGCGGTCCTCGCTCACCCCAGCCACGTGCAGCTCGACGACGCGCTCGAGCGGGAACTCGGCCAGGAAGGTCTTCGGATCGACTCCCTTGTAGTGTGCCTCGAGCCAGATGTGCGGCAGGTCGAGGAGAAAGCCGAGGTTGGTGCGGTCGAAAAAGCGCCGCAGCCACACCGGCTCGGGGAGGCGGCTCGCCGCGACGTCGAAGAAGCCCGGGATGTTCTCCATCACCAGCGGCTGATCGAGCCGCGCCTGCAGCGCGCTCGCGTTCGCGGCGAACCGCTCGAGAAACTCTTCGGTGTAGAGCGGCGGGAAGACGTAGTTGAGGTTGTAGGTCCCGTCTTCCGTATGCAGGCACTGGAAGTGCTCGGCCACCCAGGGGCTCTTGTACAGCTCGGCCAGCGAGCGGGCGCGCTGGATGGCGTGCTCGTCCAGCGGCTCGGAGAGCTGGCCCAGGTAATCGTGGAGCAGCAGCGTGTAGCGCTCCCGGATTTTCGGCCACCAGGGGTCGTCCCCCCGGGGCGGATCGGCCATCGCGAGGTGGTCGATGCCCGACGCCCCGGCGAGCGCCTCGCCGAGGTGGGGGTTGTAAAACGCACCAACCTTCAGTTCACCCATGATTCAATCTGAGGCTACCGCGGCGTTAGTCCAGCGACGAACGGCGCGAACCACTCTTCCCACGCCGCCGCCACCGTGTGGGTGCCGTGACCGCGCGTCCGCTCGGAATTCGGCACCAGGACATACCGTCCGCGCGCCACCCGTTGCATGAGCCGCTCCATGATGCCCAGCTCCGGCGGGTTGATCAGGTCGTCCGCCGAGTTGATGGCGAGCAGCGGAGCGGTGATGCGCTCCAAGTCGGGACTCGGGTCGTAGTCGCGCGAAGCGTCGAACTGGTACAGCATGTCGTTGGCGTCGGTCGCGCCGCGACGGGCCGTAAGCCAGGCCGTGATGTAGGCATCCGCCGAATCGCGGGTTGGCGCGGTACGCTGCAGCACGGCCGGGCTGGAGGACATGATGAACAGCACTTGCAACGCCGCGGTCAGCGCGGGCGGCTGATCGGCATAATCCCCGCCGCGCCAGGCGGGATCATTCCGGATGTCGTCGAGGATCATCCTGCGCAGCATGCGGTTGCGTCCGGCGATCTGCGTCGGCAGGCATGCGAGCGGGACCACGCCGTCCATGAACGCGGGGTAGCGCTCGGCCCATATCCAGGAATGCATACAGCCCATCGAGGTCCCCATCACCAGCCGCAGGTGGGTGACGTGTAAGCCCTCGGTCACCAGCCGATACTCGGCGGTCACCATGTCCTGGTAGCCGTAGTGCGGGAAGCGCGCGCGCAGCCCGTCGCTCGGCTTGCTGGAGCGTCCGTGCCCGATGTCGTCGGGCAGGATGACGAAGGTCGTCGCCGTGTCGAGCGGCCCCCCGGTGCGGTACAGCGGTGTGAACAGCGGCGAGAAGAACTGCGCGCCAGTCCCACCGGTGCCGTGCAGGATCAGCACCGCGTTGCGAATCATCCCGACTGCGTCGCGCTGCGGCCGACCCAGTGTGCGATAGAACAGCCGGAGCTGGGGGAGAGATTCGCCCGAGGCGAAGCGGAAGTCCCGCATGACGAACGCCCCGGAATCGCGCTGCGCCGCCAACGGCGCGGCGAGGAACAGCGACGCGAGAACCAGAACGCAGGGCGGTCGCTTCATGACACTCCCGCAAGGCCGCGGTCCAGCAGCTGGTCGGCGAACACCTTCACCTGTGCCGCGACCATCGGCTGCTCTCCGCGGTCGGTCCACTCGGCGGCGATCGCCTCCGCCGTCCGGGTTCCATCGAGACTCTGGACGATGAAGCGCTCGCGCGGTCCCCACGTCTCCGCTTCCCGCATGGCGCGCGGCAACGCGCGCGGCAGCCGGAACGCGTCGGCGACGAGCTCGTCCACTGCCGCGACGACGTCCGCCGGCAGGGCTGCGGCCAGCGCCGTCAAATTCTCCTCAACCTGCCCTGGGTCGCGCGCTCCCGCCAGCACGACGGTCACCCCGGCGCGCGCGAGCAGCCAGCGGAGCGCCAGGACCGGCAACGTGACTCCTTCGTGCCGGGCCAGTGGGCGCATCCGCTCGATCGCCCCGTGGCGACGGTCGAATTCCCGGCCCTTGAACCAGTAGATGCCGGCGCGGTGGTCGCGCGGGCCGAATGCCGGAGGATCGTCGTAGGTGCCCGCGAGCAGGCCTGCCGCCAGGGGGCGGTAGGCGAGAAACGCGAGATCGCGCTCGCGGCACAACGGCAGCTCGCGCTCCTCGACGTCCCGGTCGAACAGGTTGTACGGCCCCTGGTACGTGGTGAGGGGCGCGATCTCCAGCGCGCGCCGGATCTGGTTGTGGGTTGCATTGCAGAGTCCCAGGGCGCGGGCCTTTCCGGCGTCCACCAGCCCGTGGAGCTTCTCGATCTGCCATTCCCAGCGGTCCTGCGCCTCGTGCAATTGGACGAGGTCCACGTACTCGCTCGCGAGCCGGCGCAGCGAGTCTTCGAGCGAGCGTTGCGGATCGTCGCGCGGTCCGACCTTGGTCGCGATGGTGACCCGGTCGCGGCTGGACTTGAGTGCCTTCCCCAGCAGTCGCTCGGACGTGCCGTCGCCGTAGGAGGGCGCCGTATCGAAGAACGTGACGCCCCGCTCCAGCGCCACCCGTATGGTCGAGAGGCGCTGGGCTTCGTCACCCGGGTCGCCCCAGCCGGCGCCCCCCACGGCCCATCCTCCGAAGCCGAGCATGGGAGAGCGACCATCAAGCAAAAGGGGCCCGAAGCGCATCCGGGCCCCCTCGTGCATCAGGCGTTCCCTCAGATGTGGCAGGTGGGAACGAGCTCGCTCGTCTCGACGATCTCGGGACGATGGCAGCTGGGGACGAGCTCCTGAGTTTCGACGATCTGCATCCGGTCCTCCTGTGATGGGGGTTTGATGTTACCCGGTTCGAACACCATACGGGTTGCCCGAACAATCGTCAACCCGTAAGTCTCCTGCCATGATTCCGGTTCACGCGCTCCTGACGGAGAATGCTATTGCCGAGGATTTTGTTTCCTCGCTCCGGGCCCGCCGCCTGGCGGAGCAGTTCTTCTATTGGTTCCCGCTCTCGGTGCGGGCCTGGCTCGCCCTGTGCTCGGATGGGGCGTATCGCAACTTCGTCCGATCGCGCTCCCTCATCGCCCGCTCGGCCAAGGAGTTGGGCGGTTTCGTACGGAGCGGTATGCTCGAGGTCGTCAGCCTGGGATCGGGGCAGGGCGATAAGGATCTGCTGCTGCTCGAGGCGTTCGTGGCGCAGGGGACGCACGTGCGGTACACACCGGTGGACGCGAGCCAGGCGCTGGTGGAGATGGCCTGCAGCCGCGCGCTCGATGCGGGGATCTGGTCCCAGGCGATGAAGGCGGACATCACCCGGGCGGACCATCTGGACGCGCTCGCACCGGACGAAGACGCGGCCCCGCGAGTCGTGTTGCTGCTCGGCAACACGCTGGGAGCGTTCGACCCGATCGCGCAAGCACGCGCACTCCGCGCGTTGCTGCGCCAGGAAGATCTGCTCCTGGTGGACGGCGAGGTGTACGCCGGTCCCCAGACGGTGGCGGGCTACGACAACCCGTTGAACCGCCGGTTCGCGTGGGCCCCGCTCGAGTCGGTGGGCATCGGCGCCGAGGACGGCGAGATCGTGTTCGAGGACGAGACCGACGACCGCCTCCCCGGGATGCACCCGTTGCGCAAGCACTTTCTGGCGGCACGCAACGTGACGGCGCACGTGGGCGGCGAAACCCTTTCCATCGGCAAGGGCGAGCGGGTGGAGATGAATCATTCCTACAAGTATGCCGCCGACACGTTCCTGCGGATTCTCGACCAGGCCGGCCTGGACGTGCGGTGGCGCGGCACCAGCGAGGACGAGCGTTTCCAGATGGTGCTGGCGGGGCCGCGATGACCGCCGTGCTGGAGGTGCGTGGGCTGGGCTATGCACTGCCGGGACGGGGGAACGGGGAACGGGGACGAGTGCTGGTCGAGGACGTTTCCTTTTCCGTGGCGGCGGGAGAGACGCTGGTGTTGTTGGGGCGGAGCGGCTCGGGGAAGACGACCACGCTGAAGCTCATCAACCGGCTGCTCGAGCCCAGTGGGGGAGAGATCGTCCTCGACGGGCGGCCGGCGGCCGGGGTGGTCCCGTATCGTCTGCGCCGCGGCATCGGCTACGTGATCCAGGACGTCGGATTGTTGCCGCACATGACCGTCGAGCAGAACGTCGGCCTCGTTCCCCGGCTGGAAGGTTGGGTGCCCGCCCGCATCCGTGCGCGCGTGCGCGAGCTGTTGGCGCTGGTCGGCCTCGCTCCCGATCAATTTGCCGCCCGGCGTCCGCACGAGCTGTCCGGCGGACAGCGGCAGCGGGTGGGCGTCGCCCGGGCGCTCGCGGTGGATCCGCCGCTCCTGTTGCTCGACGAGCCGTTTGGCGCGCTCGACCCGATCACTCGTGCCGAGCTGCAGCGCGAGTTCAAGGGGCTGGAAGGGCGTCTCGGCAAGGCGATGGTGTTCGTCACCCACGACGTGCGCGAAGGGTTTCTGCTCGGTACCCGGATCGGGCTGATGCAGGCGGGACGGCTGGTGTTTCTGGGGACGGCGGAGGAGTTCCGGCGATCGACGCATCCGGAGGTTCGCGCGTTCCTGGAGGCGGCGGCGTGAGCCTGATCCGGTTCTACCTGAGCAATGCGCGGGAAGTGCTGGGCCTGCTGGGCCAGCACGTGCTGCTCGTGCTCGTGTCCACGGCCATCGCCGTCGCGATCGGCGTGCCCGTCGGCATCCTGCTCACGCGCCGCCCGTCGTGGCGCCGGCCGGTGCTGGGATTGGCGAACGTGTTCCAGACGATCCCGAGCCTGGCGCTGTTCGGATTCTTGATCCCGCTTCCATTCCTGGGAGGCATCGGCGCCCGCACGGCGATCGTCGCGCTCGTCGCGTACGCCCTGCTCCCGATCGTGCGCAATACCTATACGGGGATCGTGGGGATCGACCCGGCAATCCGCGAGGCGGGGCGCGGGATGGGCATGACCGACGGCGAGCTGTTGCGGCTCGTCGAGCTGCCGCTCGCGGCATCGGTGATCCTCGCGGGGATCCGCGTCGCGACGGTCGTGGGCGTCGGGACCGCCACGATCGCGGCCGCGATCGGCGCCGGAGGACTGGGGGTGTACATCTTCCGCGGGGTCGCGGTAGTGGATGACCGGTTGATTCTCGCGGGGGCGTTGCCGGCGGCGTTGCTGGCGCTCGCGGCGGACGGGTTGCTGGGGCTTGTGGAGCGGAGGTTTGCGTGGCGCTAGGCGGATGGTCGGATCGGCGGATGGCCGGATGGCTCTTCCTTCTCAGCGCCTGCTCCCACGGCGACAGGATCGTCGTCGGCGCCAAGAACTTCACCGAGTCCGATCTCCTGGCCGAGATCGCCGCGCAGCAGATCGAGCGGCGTACCGGGCTGCCGGTGGAGCGCAAACTCCACCTCGGCGGCACGTTCGTCTGTCACGAGGCGATCCTCGCGGGGCAGATCGATCTCTACGTAGAGTACACGGGCACGGCCTACACCGCCGTGTTGAAGCACGCCCCGGGCCCATCGGCCGACAGTATCACGCGCGCGGTGGCGGATGAGTACCGCAGCCGTTGGGGACTCGTCTGGCTCCCCGCGTTCGGGTTCAACAACACCTTCGCCATCGCGGTGCGGGAGGCGGATGCGCAGCGGCTCGGACTGCACGCGATCTCGGATCTGGCCCGGGTCGCGCCGACCTGGAGGGCCGGGTTCGGCTACGAGTTTCTCAATCGCGAAGACGGGTTCCCCGGTCTGGCCCGCACCTACGGCTTGCGATTTTCCGCCCCGCCGACCTCGATGGACCTCGGGCTGACGTACCGCGCCCTGGCCGACGGCAAGATCGACGTGATCGCCGGTAACTCGACCGACGGGCAGCTCGACGCGCTGCACCTCGTGGCGCTGGCGGACGACCGCCACTACTTCCCGCCGTACGAGGCGGCGCCAGTAGTGCGGGGAGCGCTGCTGCAGCGCCATCCGGACGTGGAGCGGGCGTTGGCCGAGCTGGCGGGAAAGATCGACGACGCCACGATGCGGCGGCTGAACGCGGAGGCGGACATCGAGCACCGGGATCTGCGCGCGATCGCCCACGACTGGCTGGAGCGGACCTTGCCGTGAGCCCGCGCCTGCGCGTGGTGGCCTCCGCCGTGCTGTTCTCGACCGGCGGGGCGGCCATCAAGCTGTGCACGTTCGGGCCGTGGCAGCTGGCGGCGGCACGCGCGCTGGTCGCCGCGTGTTCCATGCTGGTGTTCATTCCCGAAGCGCGCGGCGGCTTCAGCTGGCGCTCACCGGTGGTCGGCGTGGCCTACGCCGCGGCTGGACTGTGCTTCATTCTCGCCAACAAGCTCACCACCGCGGCGAGCGCGATCTTCATTCAGGCGACGCACCCGCTGTTCATTTTGGCGCTCGCGCCGCTGCTGTTGGGGGAGCACGTCAGTCGGCGGGATCTCGAGTTCATGGCGTTGCTCGCCCTCGGCATGGTCCTGTTGCTCTCCGAGCCGGGTCGGCGCTTCGCCACCGCGCCCAACCCGCGGCTCGGCAACTTCATGGCGGCCGGATGCGCCCTGAGCTGGGCGCTCACCGTCATGGGGTACCGGTGGGTGGCGCGGCAGGCGCGAGGCGGGCACGGGGCCGTCGTGGCCGCGGCCGTCTCGGGGAACGCGCTCGTGTTGCTGATCGCGCTGCCGCTGGCGCTGCCGATCGTGGCGGGCCGGCCCCTCGACTGGCTGGTCGTGATCTACCTCGGCGTGTTCCAGCTGGCGCTCGCCTATGTGTTTCTTGCGCGGGCGGTCGCGGAGGTGCGGGCGCTCGAGGTCGCGCTCGTGGGACTGGTGGAGCCGGTGCTCTCGCCGATCTGGGCGTGGCTGGTCCACGGTGAGACGCCGGGAATCCGTGTGGTGGCGGGCGGAGCGGTGATTCTCGCCGCCACCGGGTGGCACGCCTGGCGCGAGCCGCCCGCCGCCGCGCTGCCCGCACCGGCGATCGAAGGATGACGCCCGCGAAGATCGTTCGCACCTATCTCCTCATCACGGGGCTCTTCAACGTCGCCGCCTCGCTGATCTGGGGGGTGGACACGCTGTTCAAGCTCCATGCGGGGCTCGACATCTTCCAGGTGATGCTGACCAACGCGGCCTTCACGGCGGGGATGGTCGTGTTCGAGATTCCGACCGGCGTGGTGGCCGATACGCTGGGGCGCCGCGTGTCGCTCATCCTGTGCGTGGCGACGCTGCTGGTGGCGACGCTGCTCTACGTGGCCACCGCGTGGTTCCACTGGGGTTTCTGGCCGTTCATGGCCACGTCGGTGCTGCTCGGCCTCGGATACACCTTTTATACCGGGGCGGTGGACGCGTGGCTGGTGGACGCGCTCAAGGCCACCGGGTTCACCGAGCCGATGGAAGGCGTATTCGCCAAGGGCCAGATGATGTTCGGAGCCGCCATGCTGGCGGGCACGTTGAGCGGCGGGCTGCTCGGCCAGATCGATCTCGCGCTCCCCTACGTCGTCCGCGCCGCGACGTTCCTCCCGCTGCTGCTGCTCGCGTGGCTCGGCATGACCGAGATCGGCTACACGCCGCGGGCGCTCGAGTGGCGTCGCGTGCCGGCCGAGCTGCGCCGGGTGTTCGTGGAGGGGCTGCGCTTCGGATTGCACCACCGGGTCGTCCGGCCCGTCATGCTCGCCTCGCTCGTCAACATGAGCTTCATGATCTTCGGCTTCTACAGCTGGCAACGCTACTTCCTGGATCTGCTGGGACGCGACCTGGTGTGGGTCTCGGGGCTGATCGCCGCGCTCCTGTCGCTCTCGATGATCCTCGGCAACGCGCTGGTGCGGCCGCTCAGCCGGGTCATCCGCACCCGGACCGGTGTGCTCGCCGCGTCCACGGCCGTGCAAGCCGTCGCCGTGATAGCGTGTGGAATCATCGGCCTGTCCGCCGCGCCCTTCCGGTTCTTTGTCGTTGTGGCACTGTATCTCGCCTACGGGGTCGCCCTGGGAACGATGGGTCCCGTGAAGCAGGGATACTTGAACGCCCATATCCCGTCGGCCCAGCGGGCGACGATCATTTCGCTCGATGCCCTGTTCGCCGATGCGGGCGGTGTGGCGGGGCAGTCGGGGTGGGGATACCTCGCCAAGATGAGGTCGATCGGAGAGGCGTGGATGTACTCCGGACTAACAGTTGTACTCGGAGTGCCGTTGTACTGGATCGCGCGTCGCAACGACCACCAGCTGGACAGATTTCAGACAGTCGCGTAGACGCTCAGGCGCGTAGCGGTTTGTAGTCCTGAGTCACCAAGGACTGTCAACCGCTACGCGCCTGAGTCTCTGAGCGCCTGTCTATCCGACTATTTCCTGAGCAATTCCAGGCGATCATGCCTGCGTTCCCTTCGGTCCTGCCGAAGATCCCTCCGGTCCCTTCGCGCCTCTGCCGTGCGGCTCTGTCTCAAGTCGCGGCGGAGGTCGCGCCGGTCGCAGCGGATGTTTCTCCGGTCACGGCGCAGCTCCTGCCCGGCCCTCCAGGGCCCGGGGGCCTGAGCAGCCCCCAGCGTGGGGGCGCCGACGACCAGTGAGATAAGAATGAAGAAGACAGTACGGCGTCGCATACGAGTATCCTGTTGAAGTCGGGAATCAGACGGACAGGAACCCCTCGCGTTAGGCGGACGACGCGGGACACACGGGATGGGTGAGGCTCATCACCAGATGGTCTGTCCGACTATCGACTAGCGAATTTCGGTAAGTCCTTTTTGTGCTTCTGCAAGAACTGTTCGTAGATGTGGCTGTCCGAATAGTCCCTCATCTCACAGATCCGATCTCCCCTGAATTTCAGGATTGCGCACGTCCTCTGGTCCATCACGTCCGCCGGGTCGTTCTTGAGCCAGCTCCGCTCCCTGATCTCCACGATCACGCGCTCGTCGGCTTCGTACCAGACCCGCCACACGTCTTCGTAGCCCCAGTCGGCCGCTCCCAGTCCCTGCTCCCGGTTGTTCATCGAGCGGATCACGGCCTCGCGGCCCTTCCATTCGCCGCCGAGCGGCGGTGCGCCGGCGCACCAGTACACGATGTCCTCGGTGAAGTAGCCGGCGACCTCGTCCATCTTCCCCGCGAACAGGGCCTTTTCGTAGGCCTTCGCCACGTCCATCCGATTGCTCATAGGGGATTCGCCTTGCGACCCGCCCGTTCCATCGGCTTGTCCATTTCGCCCTTGTGCTCGTCCTGAATCCTCCAGAAATCCACCGCGCGGGTCACGAGCTCGCGTGAGGCTTCTGCCAGCCCTTCGCTCATCTTCACCTGCCGTACGTTGTTCTCCATGTCCTCGGCATCCCAGCCCCGGGAGTGGGCGATGAACGGGTAGGCCGGGAACAGGAACCCCAGCTCCGACCAGAACGTGAACATCGAGCCGGCGACGCCCTGGATGTTGTCCTGTCCGCCGGTAATGATGAACGCCGCGACCTTGTTCTTGATGAGCACTTTGTTGTGAATGGTGATCTGGTTCTGAATGCAGTTCAGCCGCTCCGCCATCTTGTAGTAGAGCGACGAGGCGTTTCCCCAGCGGATCGGCGTGGAGATGAGGACGACGTCGGCCCAATTCACGAGCCCCGCGTACACGGCGGTGAGCTGGTCCTCGGGATCCCGCTCGGTGATGGCGCACGGCCAGATGCAGGCGTGTGATGCCTTGGAGTAGTTCCCCTCGCAGTGGCGGAACTTCAGGTCGCGCAGCTGGATCGTCTGCGTGTCAGCGCGCAGCGTGTCCTTGGCGTGCCGCATCGCGTGCCCCAGCAGAGCATCAGAGGTGGAGAACCGCGGGTTGACGTCGTCCATCGCCGTGGTGGCGATGCCGAGCACCCGGGGCGGCGCGCCCGCGGGCTTCGGGGCGGCCGTGAGCAGGGGATGCGGCTCGTGCTTCATCACTTTGCGCGGCGTGGCGGGCGGCGTCTCGACGTACACCCCGTCGGAGCGCTCTTCCACGGTGTACACGGCCGCCGCGTCCTCGCCGTACCCTTCCGGTCCCTTGCCGGTGAGCACGCTGTACTCCCAGGCGTGCCAGGGACACATGACGTACTCGCCGTGCAGGCGCCCCTCGGAGAGCGGGCCGCCCTTGTGGTTGCAGGTATTGGAAATCGCGCGAAACCGGCCGTCGTAGTGGAAGATCGCGATGGCGTGGCGATCCAGTTTGACGGCGAACGGCGCGCGGGCGAGCAGCTCGTCCTTGGCGCCGAGGCGATGCCAGTCAGTCATCGGTGCTCCGGATCGTAGAGGCTGGAGAAACGTACCGGCGCTACATTACGCCGTCCATGCGCGCGCCCCGGCTCTTCGTCATCTGGCTCACGGTCTTCATCGACCTCCTGGGCTTCGGCATCATCATGCCGATCCTCCCGGGTTTCGCGCAGCGGTTCGGCGCCCATGGCATCGGATACGGCGCGTTGATCAGCGCGTTCTCCCTGATGCAGTTCCTGTCCACCGCGCTACTGGGCCGGCTCTCGGACCGCATCGGCCGTCGGCCGATTCTGCTCACCACGATGCTGCTCAACGCCGGTGGGTACGTGCTGTTCGCATTCGCGCCGACGTACGGACTGCTGCTGTTCGCCCGTCTGGTCTCGGGATTCGCCGGCGGCAACATCTCCGCGGCGCAAGCGTACGTCGCCGACATCACGAGCGGGGAGGAGCGCTCCAAGGGGATGGGGCTGATCGGGATGGCGTTCGGCATCGGGTTCACCGCGGGCCCGGGGATCGGGCATCTCGCCGTGCAGCTCGGGGGCGACGCGGCCCCGGGGCTCGTGGCCGCCGCGCTGTCGCTCATCAATTTCGTCTCGGCCTCGTTCATCCTGCCCGAGTCGCTGCGCGCGGAGCATCGCATCACCCGCGACGTTTGGCCGTTTCGCCACATGGCCGAAGCGCTGGCCCACCCCGAGCTGCGCCCGCTGATGCTGGTCTGGGCCATCGCGCCGTTCGCGTTCGCGGGCTACACCGTGGCGCTGCCGCTGTGGGCGGGGGACAAGCTCGGCTGGAAGACCGCGGAGCTGGGCACCTTCTTCATCATCGTCGGCCTCGTGGCCGCGTCGGTGCAGGGCGGCCTGTTCCGCATCCTCACGCGCAAGTTCGGCGATCGGAAACTACTCATCAGCGGGATGCTCGGGATGGCCGTCTCCATCGGCGTCGTGCCGTTCCTGGGGACGACACGCGCGGTGTACGCGTGGACCGTGGTCCTGGCGTTCTCCAACAGCATCATGGCGCCTGCGGCGACCGGGTTGGTGTCGACCTTCGCCGCCGCGAACGAGCAGGGAACCGTGCTCGGCGTCGCGCAATCGCTCGGGGCGCTGGGCCGTGCTTCGGGTCCCTACGCCATCGGGGGAGTGTACGACTGGGTCTCGTCCACTGCGTCGTTTCTCGTGGCGGGAGGTGTGATGCTGGTGGGGTGGGCCGCTTCGTTGGGGGTATCGAAATCGAGACGGACGGACGAGGCGGCGGCACGCGTCGTCTAGCCGTCTCCCTTCCGCATCCGCATATTCTCGGTCCCCCACGCAGGAGTGTTCGCGCCCATGCGCGTCTACAAGACAGGTGAGATTCGCAACGTGGCGGTCGTGGGCCACGGCGCGAGCGGCAAGACGTCCCTCGTCGACGCCCTCGCGTTCGTGGCCGGCACCAGCAAGCGCCACGGGTCCGTGAAAGACGGGACTGCCCTCACCGATTACACCGCAGACGAAATCGAGCGCAAATACTCCATCAACCTGGCCATGGCGGTCGCCGAGTGGCTGGACGCCAAGGTCAATCTGATCGACACGCCGGGATATCTCGACTTCACCGGCGACGCGCTGGCCGGCGTCTGGGCGGCGGATGGGGCGGTGGTAGTCGTGTCGGCCACGGCGGGCGTGGAGGTGGGCACTGAGAAGGTATGGGACTACTGCGAGCAGCGCGGCCTGCCGCGGATGTTCTTCGTCTCCCTGATGGACAAGGAGCACGCCGATTTCGAAAAGGTGTTCGGCTCGATCAAGGCGCGGCTGACGCCCAAGGTAATCCCGGTGGAAATCCCGGTGGGCGAAGGGCCGGCGTTCCACGGGATCATCAACCTCTTCTCGAAGAAATGCCACCTGTACAAGAAGGGGACCAAGGCGGGCGAGTACGACGAGGTGGACGTGCCGGCAGAGTACCAGGAGCGCTTCACCAAATACTCCCAGGAGCTGATCGAGAGCATCGCCGCGACCGACGACGCGTTGCTGGAGCGCTACCTGGGCGGTGAGGAGATCGGCCGTGACGAGGCGATCCGCGCCATGAAGGCGGGGATGGCGAAGGGGGAGCTGTTCCCGCTGTTTTGCGGCGCCGCCGAGCTGACCTACGGGACCCGCGCGCTGCTGGCGAAGATGGTGGAGCTCCTGCCGTCGCCGGCGGAGCGGCCGCCGGTCGAGGCGCAGCGCTGGGGAAGCGCCGACCGGATGGCCATCACACCCGACGACGCCGGGCCGTTCGTGGCGCAGGTGTTCAAGACGATCTCCGAGCCGCACGTCGGCGACGTGACCTACTTCCGGATCCACTCGGGGACCGTGCGGAACGGCCAGGACGTCTACAACGCGCCCCGGCAGGCCATCGAGAAGCTCAACCACCTCTGCGTGGCGGTGGGCAAGGAGCGCACCGAGGTGGCCGAGCTCCATGCGGGGGACATCGGCGTCGTCGCGAAGCTGCGCGACACCCACACCAACGACACGCTCTCGACCCAGGCACACCAGATCGTGCTCCCCAAGATCCCGTTCCCGGAGCCGGTGATCACGGTATCGGTCGAAGTGAAGCAGCGGGGGGAAGAGGACAAGCTGTCCACCGGTCTGCACAAGCTGCACGAGGAAGACCCCACCTTCCACCACGAGTACAACGGGGAGCTGGGCCAGACGCTGATCCGCGGTCTGGGCGAGCGGCACCTCGAGATCGTCGTCGGGCGCCTGGCGCGCAAGTTCGGCGTGCACGCCCTCATCGGAAAGCAGAAGATCGCCTACCGCGAAACGCTGCGCGGCAAAGCGGAAGGGCAGGGGAAGCACAAGAAGCAGACCGGCGGCCGCGGCCAGTACGGCGACTGCTGGATCCGGATCGCCCCGCTGCCGCGCGGCTCCGGATTCGTGTTCGACGACCAGATCGTGGGTGGGGTCATCCCGCGGCAGTACATTCCGGCAGTCGAAAAGGGCGTGGTCGAAGCGATGACGCGCGGGCCGGTGGCGGGCTACCCCGTCGTGGACTTCAAGGTGGAGCTGTTCGACGGCTCCTACCACGATGTGGACTCGAACGAGATGTCGTTCAAGATGGCCGGTATCCTGGCGTTCCGGAACGTCACCCCGAACTGCAAGCCGGTGCTGCTCGAGCCGATCATGGAGGTCGAGGTGTGGACGCCCGACGACTATCAGGGTGCCGTGATGGGCGATCTGTCGTCACGCCGCGGGCAGATCCTGGGGACCGAGCCCGATGGCCGGCTGGTGAAGGTGAAGGCGCTCGTGCCGGAGGCGGACCTCGATCGCTACGCGACCGCCCTGCACTCGATCACCCACGGGCGCGGGACGTACCGCCAGAAATTCCATACGTACGAGCAGGTGCCGCCGGAGGTGGCGCACAAAGTCGTGGACGCCCGCAAGAAGGAACTGGAAGAGGAGAAGGCGTAACCCACTCCGATGGCTGACCTGCTGGATCGCCTGCGTACCAGCCTCTCCGACCGCTACGCGTTCGATCGTGAGATCGGACGCGGCGGGATGGCGACCGTGTACCGGGCCCAGGACCTGAAGCACGACCGCCCGGTGGCGATCAAGGTCCTGCACCCCTACCTCGCGATGAACCTGGGACCGGAGCGCTTCCTGCGCGAGATCCAGATCGCGGCGCAGCTGCAGCATCCGCATATCGTCCCGTTGTATGACTCGGGGCAGGCCGGCGATCTGCTCTACTACGTCATGCCCTTCGTGGAAGGGGAATCACTGCGCCAGCGCCTGGCCCGGGAGCCCCGGCTCTCGCTGGAGGAAACGCTCCACCTGGCCCGCGCCGTGGCGGCCGCGCTCGACTACGCCCACCGCCAGGGGGTCGTGCATCGCGACATCAAACCCGAGAACGTGATGCTGCACGAAGGCGAGGCGATGGTCACTGACTTCGGCATCGCCAAGGCTGTCACCGCCGCCGCCGCGGACACGCTCACGCAGACGGGCGCCACCGTGGGGACCCCCGCGTACATGAGCCCGGAGCAGGCGGGCGGAGCGCTCGATCTGGATGGCCGCAGCGACGTGTACAGCCTGGGTTGCGTCGTGTACGAGATGCTGACGGGCCGCACCCCGTTCACGGGCCCCACCGCGCAGGCGATCATCGCGAAGACGTTCACCGACCCGCCGCCCTCGCTGCGCACGGCCCGGCCCGGTGACGGCACACCCGAGTGGGCCGAGCAGGCAATTCTCAAGGCGCTCGCGAAAGACCCCGCCGGCCGGTTCGCGACCGCGGCCCAGTTCTCCCAGGCCCTCCGGACTTCGGGCGCCTCCACGCCGCCGGCCGCGACCACGGCGACACCCGTTGCCGGCGTGGCCAAGTCGATCGCGGTGTTGCCGTTCGTGAACATGAGCGCCGATCCGGAGAACGAATACTTCACCGATGGGATTGCCGAGGAGATCATCAACGCGCTCACCAAGATCCAGGCGCTGCGCGTGGCGTCCCGCACCTCGTCGTTCGCATTCAAGGGGAAGAACCAGGACATCCGCCGGGTGGGCGAGCAGCTGAACGTCGGCACGGTGCTCGAGGGGAGCGTGCGCAAGGCCGGCACCAAACTGCGCGTCACGGCGCAGCTGGTGAACGTGACGGACGGTTACCACCTCTGGTCGGAGCGCTACGACCGGGAGCTGCAGGACGTGTTCGCGATCCAGGACGAGATCGCCGGGAACATCGTGAAGGCCCTGCGGGTCGTGCTGAGCGACGCCGAGAAGCGCGCGATCGTGAAGGCGCCGACCGACAACGTGCAGGCGTACGACTACTACCTGCGCGGCCGGCAGTTCTTCCATCAGTTCCGGCGCACCGGCATCCAGTTCGCCCGGCGCATGTTCGAGCGCGCCCTGGAGATCGACCCGGGCTACGCGCTGGCCTATGCCGGGGCGGCCGACTGCTGCTCCTTCCTCTACATGTACTGGGACGCGAGCAAGTCGAACCTCGAAACGGCGGACGGCTACAGCCGAAAGGCGCTCGAGCTGGACGCGGACTCGGCGGAGGCGCACGCCGCGCACGGGTTGGCCGAGTCCCTGTCCAAGCGGTACGCCGAGGCCGAGCGCGAATTCGCCACGGCGATCCGGCTGAACCCCCAGTCATATGAAGCGCACTATTTCTCCGGCCGCACATCGTTCCAGCAGGGAAAGTACGAAGACTCGATCCGGCACTTCGCGGAGGCGTCGCGCATCCGGCCGGAGGACTACCAGACGGCGATGTTGATTTCACTGCCGTATGCGGGTTTGGGGCGCGACGCCGAACTGCAGGCCGCGCTGCGCCACGGGCTGCAAGTGGTCGAGCGGCATCTCGAGCTCAATCCGGACGACGCGCGCGCTCTCTACCTCGGTGGCATCGCCCTGGCGCAGCTCGGCGAACGGGACCGGGCCATCGAATGGGCCGACCGCGCGCTCGCCCTCGACTCCGAGGATTCCGGAGTGCTCTACAACGTGGCGTGCGTGCAGGCTCTGTGCGGGAAGCGCGACCGTGCCCTCGAGCTCCTCGAGAAGGCGATTCAGAACGGGTTCGGCCATCGGGAGTGGCTGGAGAACGACTCCGACCTGGAAGTCCTGCGGGCCGAGCCCCGGTTTCAGGCCATGTTGCAGCGCCTCTAGCGGGAACACCCCGGCGCGGCCGGGTAACGAGAAGGCGAAATCCAACCGCCCATCAGGAGACCGGACATGCGAATGCTTGGGATCGCCGCGCTCTGCGTGGCGGCCGTCGCGGCCTGCAAGAAGGGGGCGCCGCCCCAGCAGGCCGCCCCCCCCGCGCCCCCGGCCGCAAGCAAGGTGGCTCAGATCGACAGCCTGCAGACGCCCGAGTCGGTGCTGTGGGATGCCGCCCAGGACGTCTACTTCGTCTCGAACATCAACGGCAACCCGAACGCCGCCGACAACAACGGCTTCATCAGCCGCGTGAAGCCGGACAGCGGCGTCGAGAACCTCCGTTTCATCGAAGGCGGCAAGAAGGGCGTCATCCTCAATGGGCCGAAAGGCCTCGTCATTCGAGGCGACACCCTCTGGGTCGCGGATATCGACGCCGTGCGCGCCTTCAACGCGAAGACGGGCAAGCCGATTGCGACGGTCGATCTACGCCGGGCCGGCGCCGTGTTTCTCAACGATCTGGCCTTCGGCCCCGACGGCGCGCTCTACATCACCGACACCGGGATCAGGTTCGACTCCGCCGGCACAATGTCGCACCCGGGTCCGGACCGCATCTTCCGCATCACGGCGGACCGACGGGTGAGCGTCGCGGCCGAGGGAGACGCCCTCCAGCGCCCCAACGGCATCACGTGGGACGCCGCCGGGAACCGCTTCGTCGTCGTCGCGTTCGGTGGCCCCTCGGTGTTCCAGTGGAAGCTCGGTGACAAGACCCCGACCGTGATCGCGCAGGGACCGGGCGGATTCGACGGTGTCGAGGTGGCGCGCGGCAAGCTGCTCGTCTCGAGCTGGACCGACTCCACCGTCTCGGCCTACCAGGGCGGCACCGAGGACAAGGTGATTTCGGGTGTGCCGAGCCCGGCCGACATCGGGTACGACGCGAAGCGCAACCGGGTGCTGATCCCGGTGTTCACCGGCAACCGGGTGGAAGTGTGGCAGCTTCCGTGATCAGCCGCGCGCCTACCTGGCTCGCCTGCGCCTGCCTGGCGCTGGCGGCCTGCAAGCCAGTGGACAAGGGCCCGCCGGCGTCCCAGGCTCCCCCCACGCCGCCGCCGCCACCCACTCCCACCAGGGTCGCTGTGGTGCAGGGGTTCTCGAGTCCCGAATCGGTGCTGCACGACTCCGTGCAGGACGTCTATTTCGTGTCGAGCATCAACGGCAGCGGGACGGCGCGGGACAACAACGGATTCATCAGCCGGGTGAAGCCGGATGGCGCCGTCGAAAATCTGAGATTCATCGAGGGCGGGAAGAACGCCGTCGTCCTCAACGCGCCCAAGGGGATGGCGTTGTCGGGGGACACCCTGTGGGTGACGGACATCGACGCGATCCGGGCGTTCGACTCGAGGACCGGAGCGCCGCTCGACAGCATCAGCCTCGCCACCCTGCTGCCCGTGTTTCTGAACGACATCACCGCCACGCCCACGGGCGCCCTCTACGTCACGGACACCGGCATCCGGTTCGACGACGTGGGGAACGTGCTGCATCGCGGTCCGGATCGAATCTTCCGGGTCGGGCCCGACCGGGCGGTCACCGTCGCGCTGCGCGGCGATTCGCTGGGGTGGCCCAACGGGATCGCGCTGGACGCTGTGGGCCGGCGGTTTGTCATCGCCCAGTTCGGCGGCAAGTCGCTCCTGGCCTGGAAACCGGAAGATCGCGCGCCGACCGTGATCGCCACCGGTCCAGGCGGGTTCGACGGCGTCGTCATGGCCGGAGGGCGGATCCTCGCCTCCAGCTGGACCGACTCGACCGTATCGAGCTACGAAACCGGCAAGGAGGTCCGGGTGATCAGCGGTGTGCCGAGCCCCGCCGACATCGGCTACGATGTGAAACGCAACCGACTGCTGATCCCGGTGCTCTCGGCGAACCGGATGGAGATCTGGCAGCTGCCGTGAAGACCTGTGCGTGGCGTCACCTCCTCGATCACCGCGAAATACCGCGTACCACGCACAACGCACCCGTCGGGTGAACCTCCTCTCCCTCTGGCTGGGGCTGTCCCGGCGGGTCGACCGGCGCAGTTATTTCCTGAGCGGCGCCGGGCTGATGGCGCTCAAGTACCTGGTGGACGCCGCCGTGGTACGGCAGTTCACCGGGCATTGGTGGTCGCCGCTCGACTACCTGAGCCCCCTCGGAGCGGTGCGGGCCACGGCGCTGCGCGGCGTGCCGCCCGCGGTGGTCCTCGGCCTCGCGCTCTGGACGCTGCCCTTCATGTGGATCGGCGTGAGCATGTCGCTGCGCCGCGCCGTGGACGCCGGCCATTCGGCGTGGGTGGCCCTGCTGTTCTTCGTGCCGTACGCCAAATACGTCCTCATGGCGGCCCTCAGCGTAGTGCCGACCACCACCGCCGCGACCTGGCGGGAGCGCCTGCCGGCGCCGCAACTCGATGATCGCCTGAAGAGCGCGCTCATGGGAATCGGGGCCTCGCTGGCGATCACGATTCCCACCATACTGCTCGGCGTCTACTTCAAGCGCAGCTACTCGTTCGGCCTGTTTCTCGGCACGCCGTTCACGGCGGGGTGGGTGAGCGCCCAGGTATTCAACCGGCACCACCCGCGCGGCGCCGGCGAGACGATCCGCGTGGCGCTGCTCGCGACCGTGCTCGCGGGCGGCGTGCTGCTCGCCTTCGCGGCCGAAGGCGCGTTCTGCCTGGCCCTCGCGTTCCCGCTCGCCGCCCTGGTGGCGATCCCCGGCGCCCTGCTCGGGCGATCGGTCGCGTTGCGCGGGACGGGGCCGTCATCGGGAGTGGGCATGGCGGCGCTCGCGGCGCCGTTGCTCGTGCTGGCCGAGCCGCGCCAGCCGGCACCCACGTACGAAATTGCGACGGTCATGGAAATCGCGGCCCCTCCTGAGCGCGTCTGGGCCAACGTGGTCAGGTTCCCGGAGCTCCCCCCGCCGACCGAATGGCTGTTCCGGATCGGCGTGGCGGCGCCGGAGCGGGCCCGGATCGAAGGCAGCGGCACGAGCGCCGTCCGCTACTGCGACTTCACGACGGGCAGCTTCGTCGAGCCGATCACCGCGTGGGAGGAGGGGCGGCTCCTGTCGTTCGACATCGTGCGTCAGGCGCCGCCGATGCGGGAGTGGAGTCCCTACCGCGACGTGAACCCGCCCCACTTGGACGGCTACTTCCGCGCCACCCACGGAGAGTTCCGTCTCGCGCCGCTGCCCGGGGGCCGCACACGCCTCGAGGGGCGGACGAGCTATACCGTGGACATGTTCCCCCAGGGCTACTGGGCGATGGCCGCCGGGTGGATCGTCCAAACGATCCACCTGCGGGTGCTGCGGCACATCAAGCGGCTCGCGGAGGCGACGCCGTAGGCGGTCCCGAGAGCACCACTCCCTCACCGATCGCGAACCCCGGCCCGGCGAGCCCCCCGAGGTCGCCACCCAGGTAGGCTTCCTCCCCGTGCTCGGCGAGATCGAGCCCGCCGATCTCGTCCCGCACCGTCGGGCGCACGCCGAAGACCGCTCGCACCGCCGTGAAGATCAGGACCGTTCCGATGCTCGCCAGGCCGACGGGATGAGACCGACCCCGCACGCATCCTTCTCGCGCTAGGGATCGGGAGTGGGCCCGGATCCGTTGCGCTCCCAGGTTCGCCGGCCGTGGTCCTCCGTCACATCGCGGCCCCCCCGCTTGAAGTTTAGGGGCAAAGAAAAACCCGCTCCGAGGTTGGGAGCGGGTCAACTGCTTCCACTGGTGACCCAACGGTGTAGGATATGGTCGTAACAAGGTGCCAATTCAACCGGAAATCGGAGCTGTCTCGTGTCGACCTACGCCGTTCTCGCCCTGGCAGCTCTTGCTGCGATGTTACCCGCCCGCCTCAGCGGCCCCCTGATCAACCATCCCCCGGTGTCCAAGAGGCACGTGGACGTGCTGCTCGATCAGCGGCACAACACGCTGGCGGTCACGATCGGGCCGTTCCACGTACCGCAGTCTCCGTCGATGATGGGCGACATGATGATGATGCGCCGCAATCACGACGAGCTCGAGGGCGCCTTCGCGTGGCCGGTCGCAGCGCGGTTCCGCGGGGTGGCGCTGGAGGTCATCGACAGCGCCGGGCACCCCCTACCGCGACGCCTGCTCCACCACACCTACATGGTGAACTTCGATCGCCGCCAGTTGGTGGAGACGATCGCCGAGTGCCCGTTCTCCTTCGGAGAGGAAACGGCGGACATCACCATCCCCCGATCGATCGGGCTCCCGATGCAGGCCGGCATGCGGCTCGGCATCGTGATCATGTGGGACAACCTCACGGGGCACGAGGTCGATGGCGCCTACGTCCGCTACACCTTCCTGCTCAACCAGCGGCACCGGCAACCGGCGCCCCTCGATATTCTGCCGTTTCTCGTGGACGTACACCATGTCAACGGCGGGACGGACGGGTTCGAGGTGCCGCCGGGGGGCCTGGTCGTGACGAAGCAGTTCACAGTGGCGGCCAGCGGCCATCTTCTGGCCGCCAGCGGGCACCTGCACGACCATGCCGTGATGATGCGCCTCGAGGACGCTGCCAATGGCCACATCCTGGCGAAAGTGCGCGCGCGCCGCGACAGCACCGGCCACTTGCTGTCCGTTGAGCGCCCTCTCTTCGCGCTCTGGAACCGCGGCCCGCATCTCAAGGCCGGACACTCCTACCGGTTGGTGGTGGTCTACGACAACCCGACGTCAGATACGCTGATCAACGCGATGGGGATGATGGGCGGCTTGTATTCGCCCGATCGGCTGCGAGACTGGCCGGCAGTGGATCCGCAGAATGCCGACTATCGCATGGACAAAGAGGGGTATGGGGGCGTCGACTCCGTGCTGGCCACTCTGGGCTACAAGATCGCGGGGAACCTCACCCAACCATGACCGGCTCGAACTCGACTGGAAGGGAAGCGGCCTCGCGCCGGGGCGGCTGCTGGTAGACGTAGGTCTTGCCCGCGTAGTTACGCAGCACGACCTGGTCGTCGTCTATCGCTTCGACGTATTCGGGGAGCAGGGGGATCTTGCCGCCGCCGCCCGGCGCGTCGATGACGTAGTGGGGGACCGCGAGACCGCTCGTCCAGCCGCGCAGCGCGCGCACGATCTCGAGGCCCGTCGCGACCGAGGTGCGGAAGTGTTCGGCGCCCGCCACCTGATCGCACTGGTAGATGTAGTAGGGCCGCACCCGGGCGACGAGCAGCTTCTGCATCAGGCGCTTCATCACCTCCGGGTTGTCGTTCACGCCTTTCAACAGCACGGTCTGGCAGCCGAGCGGGATCCCGGCGTCCGCCAGCATGCCGAGGCCCTTGATCGCCGCGGGGGTGAGCTCGTCGGGGTGGTTGAAGTGCGTATTGATGTAGAACGGATGGTATTGCTTGAGGATCGCGCACAGCTCAGGCGTGATCCGCTCGGGGAGGTGGCACGGCACCCGGCTCCCGATCCGGATGATCTCGATGTGCGGGATCGCCCGCAGGCGGGCGCAGATCTCGTTCAGCCGGCGGTCCGACAGCAGCAGCGGGTCGCCGCCCGACATGATGACGTCGCGGATCTCGGTGTGCTGGGCCAGGTATGCGAACGCCGACTCGAGCTGCGCCATCGGGATCTTCTCGGGATCCCCCACCTTGCGGCGCCGGGTGCAGAAGCGGCAGTAGGCCGCGCACACGGGCGACACCAGGAACAACGCCCGGTCGGGATAGCGATGGGTGATGTTGGGAACCGGGGAGTGGGCGTCTTCGGCGAGCGAATCGACGATCCCGTCCTCGATCTCGAGCTCCTGGACGGTGGGCACGTACTGGCGCCAGATCGGGTCGCCCGGCTCCCGGATCAGATCCACCATGGCGGGCGAGATCCGGAACTCGAAGTTCTCCGCCGCCTGCTTCAGCCGCTCGATATCGCCGACGTGCTCCGGCCCGAAGCGCTCGGCGAGGGCCTCGAGTGAGGCGATGCTCCGCTTACGAAGCAGTTCCTGCCAGGTCATGTCCATGCGTCAGATCCTTCGCGTAAATCACGAGATCGTCGCCGGGCGCGTAGTAGCCCGGAATGGTGGCAGTCTTCGCGTAGCCGCGGGCCTCGTAGAAGCCCCGCGTCGGCGCGTAATCGGCGCGGGAGGACGTCTCCACGACGACCAGCCGGCCCCCGCCGGCCACGAGCGTTCGCTCCACCGCCTGCAACAGCTCGGTGCCGATCCCCCGGCCCTGCCGGTCCCGGTCCACCGCGATCCAGTACAGGTCCCAGGTGCCGACCGTATCCGGAGTGGGTCCGTAGCAGGCATACCCGGCAAGGTCCGTGCCGTCGAAGGCGCCAAGGAAGCGATAGTCATCGTCCCCGTCCAGCGCCTCGTCGAGCAGCTCGACCGCGGTCGCGACCTCGGCCTCACGGAAGAGGCCGGTGCCACGCACCAGCGACTCAAGGCGTGCGCGGTGTGCGCGCCCGACGGGACGGAGCGAGCAGCTCACGCGCGGCCTTGGCGCCCTGGGCTTCGCGCAGCGCCACCTCGGCGATGCGGCGGACCAGCTCGGGGTAGTCCCACCCCATCGCCACCGCCATGCGCGACAGCCCGGCGTCGTCGTTTAGGTCGGGGTTGGGGTTCACTTCGAGCACCCAGGGACGGCCCGTATCGTCCACCCGCAGATCCACCCGGCCGTATCCCTTGCCCTGCATCGTCCGCCACGCGAGGTCGGCGACGCGCGTCAGGCGATCCGAGAGTCGCTGGGACACCGGCGCCGGGCAGACCGGCACGCTCCCCAGGTCTTCCGCCGACCCGGTGTGCCATTTCGCGGCATAGGTGAGGATCGGCCAGGTCCCTTCGGGCATCCCGGTGAAATCGATCTCCGCCACCGGGAGCACCCGGCTGCCCACGAAGCCGACGTTGAACTCGCGCCCCGGGACGTACTGCTGCACCAGGACTTCGTCGAACTGCTCGGTCATCGCCGCGATCTTGGCGCGCAGCGCCTTGCGGTCGGTCACTACCGAGCCCCGGTCGAGCCCGGCGCTCGCGTCCTCGGCGGCGGGCTTGACGATCGCGGGAAGCGGGAAATCGTCGTCGATCTTCCCCTGGGCGATGGTCCATCGCGGGATCGGGACGCCGGCCTGGGCGAGAATGGCGTTCGCCGTCGCCTTGCGGCGGCAGGCGGCGATCGTCCACGGCCCGCAGCCGGTCACGGGGACGCCGGCGAACTCGAGTGCCGCCACCACGTGCTCTTCCCACTGGGAGAACCCGTGCACGCCCTCGCACAGGTTGAACACCAGGTCCGAGCGCCGGGCCTCGGCGAACCACCGCATGTCGTGGCGAACGGGGAGCTTCCGGGCGGTGTGGCCCAGCGCCTCGAAGATGCGGGCGATCTCGTTGACGGCCTTCATGACGCCTGCGATGTCCTCGGCCGTCCAATCCTCGGCGCCGGGGTCGTACAGGATGGAAACCCTCACGCGGTGGCCCCGGCCCGGAACCCGGCCGCCGCTCCCGGCGCAACCAGCTCGCGCCCCGTCGCCCGCTTCCAGGCGATCCGCACCACTTCCTGGATCAGCTCGTCGTAGGCGAAGCCGGCCGCGCGCGCGGCTTTGGGGAAGCAGCTGTTCTCCCGCGGGTCGGGGAGGATTCCGGGCAGCGGATTGAGCTCCACGACGTTCGGGATACCGGCCTCATCCACCCGGACGTCGATGCGGCACCAGTCGCGGCAGCCGAGGGCCTGGTAGGCGTCCAGCGCGACGATCTCGATGTGTCGATACAACTTCTCGGGGATCTTCGCGGGGCACTCGAAAATGTCGAGCTGATGCTCGGCGGTGTCCCAGATCCACTTTGCCTCGAAGCCGTACACCGGCGTGGCGCCGGGCGGCAGGGTGGAGAAGTCGAAACCGACGATGGGGAGGCAGTACGCGTCGGCGCCGTTGCCGAGGATCGCCACCGTGAACTCAGGCCCCGGGAGATACGTCTCGACCAGGACTGGCTGCTTGTAGGTCTCTAAGAGGAAAGCGACCCGCTCGCGCAACTGCGCGCGATGGTGGCATAAGTTATTGGCGAATATGCCTTTACCGGATCCCTCGGCGACCGGTTTTGCGAACAGCGGGTAGGGGAGTCGCACGCGGGCGAGGTCCACCAGATCCGTCACGACTGCGAAGCGCGCCGTGGGCACGTCGTGATAGGCGAGGATTTCCTTGGCGCGCGCTTTGTTCAGCGACAGCGACAGGGTGAGCGGGTCGCTCGCCGTGTAGGGGACGTTCAGGTACTCACAGATCGCCGGGACGTGCGCTTCGCGATTCTGGCCGTAGAGTCCTTCGGCCATGTTGAACACGATCTGCACGCGCGCGCGGGCGAGTTTTTGTGGAAAAGTAGCGTCGGCATGGAGGCGGATGACGCTACCGAAGAGACCGAGAGCCTGCTCCACCGCATCGATGGTGGAAGGGTCGTCCCACTCGGCGTAGACGTCGCTGTGACAGGCGGAGTCGTCGGCGGTGGTACCGGAGTCGGGCTTCTGATTGTAGGCGAGACCGATGCGCATGTGGTCTCGGGTGACCTCCTTACAAAAAATGGGCCGTTCGGCGAACGGTCCGTGACGCGGTAACTGCTTGTGACGATGAATGAATATGAAATTCTTCCGAGATGCGCAATAGGGGAGTCAAAACAAAAACGGCGGGTGGGTGGTGAGTGGTTGGTCGTGCGACTCACCACATCCCACTCACCACGCCGTTTCGGCTCTCAGACTTTGTGGTACGCGACGCGCGCCGACTCGACGCGATCGTCGGCGCTGTAGATCTCGAAGTCGGAGAAGAACGCGGGCGCTTCCTGCTGCAGCACCCGCAGCGCGGCGACCGCCATGCGGCGGATCTCGAGCTCGGCGCCTTCGCCGCAGCGCAGCTCCAGCATCGTGCGCCACGCCCGCACGTTGGCCGAGACGACGATCTTGGTCTCGGTGGCGTTCGGCAGCACGCTGCGCGCCGCTTCCCGCGCCATCTTGCGGCGATGCACTTTGTCGGTCACCCAGTCATACCGTTGCATCAACGCCTCAACGGAGCGCACGTACGCGGCTTGCGCGTCGGTGACCTGCTGCTCCCAGGCCGCCTCCAACGCCGCATCGCCCTGCATCGCTGGGGGCACGACGAACGCGGCATGCGACTCGTCCACGTAGCGCTGCGACAGCTGCGAATAGCCAAACCCGGCCCGGTGGCGTACCAGCTCGTGCGAACAGGAGCGGCTGATGCCCTCGATCAGCAGCACGTACACGGCATGCTCCAGCACCGAACCGTGCCCCTGCTTCTTGATGTTGTCGAGGTACTCGGCAGTGGGGCGCTGCGCCGGATTGTGCTGGCTCATGTAGCAGATACGACCGGCGAACTCAGCCAGCCGTTCTCCTCCGGACGCCTCGCCCTTCCACTGCACCGCGAGATGCGCCGGCTCGAGGAACTGGGGACGGGAGATCAGGGTGATGCGGGGGGCGCGGAAGATTTCCATGCAGGTGTCGGGTGCCGGGTGTCCGGTGTCAGGGTTGCCGGGTGAGGTCCAGCTTCGAAGTGCTCCAGGCGGCGCTCCGCTCGATCTCGCGCAACCGGCCAGCGATATCGCCGGGGATCGCCGCGGCGTCGTTGCCCACCTTCAAGTCCGCGAGCGGCGCCCAATCGGCCGCGGGGAGTATAACACCGGGGTTGAAGATCGACCCCGGATCGTAGACCGTCTTCAGGTCCCGGAACCGGCTCATCAGCGCCGGTCCGAAGAACGACGCGAGCGCCCCGGCGCGCAGCCGGCCGTCACCGTGCTCGCCGCTCGGTGTGCCGCCGAGGTGCTGTAGGAGGGCGAGGACGTCGTCGTACAGCGCCTGGAGTGCCTCCCGCCACCGGGGTCGGGTCAGGTCGGGAAGCGCGTTCACGTGCACGTGCCCGTCCCCCGCGTGCCCGAAGATCGCGACCGGCACCTCGTGCCGCGCCGCCGCGGCCCGCAGGCCGGTCACGTACTCCGCCAGGCGCTCGAGCGGGACGCAGCCGTCCTCGACCACCTGGAGGGAGCGGCGGGTCTCGGGGAGGCGGGCCAGGGCGGGGCTGGCGAGGTGCCGGATACTCCAGAGCCGCTCCAGCCCGGCCCGATCGAGGGCGGTGTCGGCCTGCAGCGTCAGGTGCTGCAGGCCCCGCACGGCGTCGCCCACCACGCCACGGGCGGCGGCCGCGGTGTCGCGCTCGAACTCCACCAGGAGGAGGCACTCCGCACCGGGAGGAATCGCGCCTCCCGCCTGGGCGACGAAGTCGAGCAGGCTCCGGTCGAGCAGCTCGACCGCCGAGGGGTCGAGGGTGACGAGATAGGTCGCGGCCTCGCCCAGGGCGTCCAGGCTCGCGAGCGATAGCGCCACGCCCGCCGATGCGCGAGGAATGGGGTCGAGCCGCCACTCGACGGCCGTCACGATGCCGAGCGTCCCTTCGGCCCCGATGAGCAGGTCGACTTCGTCGCCTGAGGCGGCGAAGGCGTCGAGGGCGTAGCCGGAGGAGTTCTTCCGAGTCCTGGGAAAGGAGCCGACGAGATCGCGATCGCCGCGTTGTATGGCGAACCGTTCTGCGCTCCCCGCTCCCCGTTTGATCCACCGAGCCTCTCCTCCGGCGCCGACCACTTCGACCGCCTCGACCCAGGGTCGCACCGAGCCGTAGCGGACCGAGCGCGGTCCCGCCGCGTTGGTCGCCACCATGCCGCCGGAGGTGGCGAAGGCCCCGGACGAAGGATCGGGCGGGAGCCGCAGGCCGTGGGCGGCGGCGCCCTGCTGCACCTGGGCCCAGGTCACCGAGGCGCCGGCGCGGGCGATGCGGCGGCGCGCGTCGATCTCCAGCTCCATGAAAGCGCGGCTCATGTCGAGGATCACCCCGCGGCCGACGTTGCCGCCCGGCATCCCGCTGCCCGCGCCCCGGGGGATGAGCGGGGAGTCGCTGCGCTCGGCGTCGCGCACCCAGGCGCGGACGTCTTCGATCTGCTCTGGTATCGCTACCGCGGCGGGAACGATGCGGTAGATGCCTGCCCCTTCTGAGTACGCGGACCTGACTCGAGGATCAGTGAGGAGGGGGGTCACTACTGCCCGAAGCGCTGCTTCATCGCGTCGATCAGTTGCTGGGCGAGGCGGTATCCGTCCGAACCCTGGGGGACGACCTCCTCCAGGTCCCGTTCCGGCCGGGACGGATCCAGCATCGGCCGATACACCGCCTCGACGGTGAGCTGGGTCTTGCCGGGGACGTTCGGGTCGGCCCAGCAACGGATTTTCACCGTGGAGAGCAGGTCGCCGGGGTCGCCATTGCCGAACACGGACGTCTTGGTGCGCGCGTTGAACCACGCGGTCTCGACGTACCCGTCCTGCGGACTCGACCACTGTGCCTGAAAGCCCTGGCTGGTCAGCCAGCCGACCGCCTCGGGCACCACGCGTGGCGGCGGCGCGTCGAGAATGATGACCAGCGCCTGCGGATATGGCAGAAACGCGGGACGCGTGGTGACGGGGGAACACCCGGCGAGCAGCAGTGCGATCGCGATCCGTCGCATTTCAGTGCGAATGCGGCGGCGTTCCGGGTGGATCGACGTGCGCGGGGACCGTCGAATCGTGGGCCGGGGCGTCGTGATCGTCCGCCTCGCCCGGCTCGTGCTGATGCCCGGCCTCGCGGTCCTTGATCTCCGTCTCGAGCTTTGCGGTCGGCACTCCGGCCGCGTGGTCGAACACCAGCTCTCCACCCTCCATCCCGGTCCGCACCAGCAGCGCCAGCCCCACGACCATCAGGAGCTTGAGCACACGATCTTCGACCCCGCCGAGCTGAAAACGGCGCCACAGCTTCCAGACGAGGACGACGGTGAAGACGCCCATGGTGACCAATGCGAGCTTCTCGTGCACCCCCATGATGTCGTGGATCGCCTCGCCGTGGTCGATCTTGTCTTCGGCGAGCTCCCCCAGAATCACGGCCGCCCAGCCGCCGATGACGCCGGCCCAGAGGGTCCAGATGCCGGCCCACACGAGCGAATCGCGCTTCAGGATCCAGCCCATGAGGTCGAACAGCACGGCGACCAGGAGCAGCGCCGCGGGGAGATCGTTCACCGCCGCGTGCAGGCGCGGCAGGTCGTAGCTGAGCATGCGGGTGTGGCTCCTTGAAAGGACTAGAGTCCGAGGCTCGAGACCACCGGCGGATTGGCCGAATAGTCGTAGAATCCCCTGCCGCTCTTCTTGCCGTACATCCCCGCGAGCACCATCCGCTTGAGCAGCGGCGGGGGAGCGTACTTCTGCTCCTTGTACTCCGCGAACATGATATCGGCGATCTTGTAGGTGGTGTCGAGTCCCACGAAATCGAGCAGGGTGAGCGGGCCCATGGGGTACCCGCAGCCCAGTTGCATCGCCTTGTCGATGTCGGTCACACTGCCCACGCCGTGCTCCAGCGCCCGGATCGCGTCCAGCAGGTAGGGCACGAGCAGCAAATTCACGATGAACCCGGAGTTGTCCTTCGCCGCCACGGCCTCCTTGCCGAGCGACCGGGCGAACGCGAAGGCCCGCTTGAACGTCTCCTCGGACGTCGTGACCGTGCGGACGACCTCCACCAGCTGCATCAACGGCACCGGATTGAAGAAGTGGAGCCCCACGAACCGATCGGCGCGCTTGGTGGCGGCGGCCATCGCCGCGATGGTGAGGCTCGAGGTGTTCGAGGCGAAGATCGTCCCCGCACCGCACAGGGTGTCGAGCTCCTTCCACAGCGCGTTCTTGACGTCCAGGTCTTCGGTGACCGCCTCGACCACTACGTCGCACCGCTTCAGGTCGGCCGTGACCGTCGTGAACGACAGGCGTTTGAGCGTCGCGTCACGATCGGCGGCCTGGAGCTTCCCCTTTTCGACGAACTTGGCGAGCGACTTCTCGATTCCCGCCTTCGCCTTGTCGAGAATCGGCTGCCCCACGTCCCGCACGATCGTCTCGTACCCGGCGGCTGCGGCGACCTGCGCGATGCCGCTGCCCATCAGTCCGCACCCCAACACCCCGACGCGCTGAATGTCGCTCATGAAGTCGCTCGCTAGAACTGGAATTGTTTGCGGATCTCGTCGGCGATCCGGACGAATGCGCTGGCCCGCGGTCCCGGCAACGCGTGCTCGGGCCGGATCTCGCCGCGCTCCAGGCGGTCGAGCACCTGCTCCAGCCCGACCTCGATTCGATCGAGCTGCGCACCCCGTCCCGCCACCAGCGTCGTGAGCGACGCCAAGCCGAATGCGGCGAAGGGCAGCACCGTGACGGGGAACAGCACGCCGACCACCGCCGCCACCCCCGAGCCGGCCGCCCCCATACCGGCGAGCGCCGCGGCGCCGATGATGCGCCCGCGCCGCAGGTTCCGGACGTCGGCGCTCAACCGCACGTGACAGAACCCGGGCTCGAGCTGGGTCACGTGGCCGGCGATCTCCTCCGCCCGCGCGAGCGCGTACGTCTTCCCGCCGGCCCGCAGCCCCCGCTGCATCGACGCGATGAACCCGACCTGCGGCTCCCAGGTGGTGCGATCGGGATAGCGCCGCTTCACGCGCAGCAGCTCCTGATCCTCCATCCAGAGCGACA
>JBGQHV010000018.1:0-29171 GCA_041498155.1 Gemmatimonadota bacterium
ACATCGACGAGATCGACAAGATCGCGCGCAAGTCGGAGAATCCGAGCATCACGCGCGACGTCTCGGGCGAGGGCGTGCAGCAGGCCCTGCTCAAAATCCTCGAAGGCACCGTGGCGAGCGTCCCGCCGCAGGGCGGCCGCAAGCACCCGCAGCAGGAGTACATCCAGGTCAACACCAAGGACATTCTGTTCGTCTGCGGCGGCGCCTTCGACGGCCTCGAGAAGATCATCGAGGCGCGCACCGGTCGCCGGCGCATCGGGTTCACCAAGGAAGACATCGAGTCCGGCGCCGCGGAAAGACACAAGAAGAACCCCTTCGCCGACGTCGAGCCCGATGACCTGCTGCGCTACGGGATGATCCCGGAGCTCGTGGGCCGACTGCCGGTGGCGGTGCCGCTCGACGCGCTCGACGAAGACGCGCTGGTGCGCATCCTGGTCGAGCCGAAGAACGCCCTCAGCAAGCAATACCAGAAGCTGTTCGAGCTGGAGTCGGTGCGGCTGACGATCGAGAAGGATGCGCTGCGCGAGATCGCCAAGAAGGCCCTGAAGCGCGGCACCGGGGCCCGCGGCCTGCGCGCGATTCTCGAAGAGATGATGACCGACATCATGTTCGAGCTGCCGAGCCGGGACGACGTGCGCGAGGTCGCGGTCACCGCCGAGACGGTCACCGAGGGCCGCCCGCCGCTGCTCGTCACCGAGCGGGCGCGCCACAAGAAAGAAGCCTGACCACCTCCGAACCCCGCTTCGTCGGCTCGTTCCCCCGCGCCGACGCCCCGCTCGACCCGCCCCTCCCCGAAATCGCCTTCGCCGGCCGCTCCAACGTCGGCAAGTCGAGTCTGTTGAACGCCCTGCTGGGACGGCGCATCGCGCGCGTATCGGCGACGCCGGGGAAGACACGGGCGTTGAACGTGTTCGAGATACCGGGGCCCACACCCCCGCACTGCTATTTTCTCGACCTTCCCGGCTACGGCTACGCCCGCGCGTCCAAGACCGACCGCACCGCCTTCGCGGGGATCGTACGCCACGTGTTGCACCGTCCCCGGCTCGCCGGCGTCGTCTGGCTGCTCGACATCCGCCACGAGCCATCCGAAGGCGACCGGAGCATGCAAGACCTGCTGGCCGTCGCGGGAACGCGGGTGCTCGCCGCCGTGACCAAGGGCGACAAGCTCTCCTCCGCCAAACGGCAGGAACGGGAGGCGGCGCTGCGGGAAGCACTGGCACTGGACGAGGATCAGCTCGTGGTCACGAGCGTCCGCACCGGCCTCGGCCTGCCCGAGCTGCGCGAGTCGATCGCCGTGCTGGCCCGGGAGGCGTAGGTGGATCGGCCGATGCGGGTGGCGTTCGTCAGCCACCACCCGCACCTCCAGATGGGCGGACAGCGCAGCATGGCGCTGCTTATCGAGCACCTCGACCGGACGGCCGTCGACCCTCTGGTGATCTGTCCCGGCCCCGGGCCGCTCACCGACCACCTCACCCGGCTCGGCTGCCCCGTCGTGCACATCCCGCTGCACCGCATCAAGCCGCGCACGCTCGGCGCCGTATGGCGCTCCAGCCGCGCCATCCGGGCGCTGCTGCGCGAGCGCCAGATCGACATCATCGCCCCCGATGCCGCACGCGATGCCCTCACCTCCGGCCTCGCCAAGCTCGGCACCGCCACGAAAATGGTGTGGTTCGTCCGGTTGACGTCGCACGATCCGCTCGACCCGATCCTCGCGCACCTGGCCGATGCGATGATCGGGGACTCGGACGACACGCTGCGGCGCTTCGGGGGCTCCCGGCGGGTGGCCGCGCGCCACCGCACCATCGTCGGCGGCGCCGACCTGCGCCGGTTCCGGCCGGCCGACGACCGGGCAGCCGTGCGCCGCTCCCTCGATCTGCCGCTCGACCGGGCCGTGCTCCTGTTCGTGGGCCAGGTGAAGGCCGCGAAGGGGGTGCTGGACATCGTGGACGCCCTGGGACGACTCACGGTCGACCGCACCGGCCCCGCTCCTCTGCTCGTGGTCATCGGGACACCGGATCCGCCCGCGATGCTCGGAGAGATCGACCGCCGGGCGGCCCAGCACGGCGTCGCGCCTCACGTGCGGGTGCTGCCGCAGCAGTCGGACGTCGAGCGCTGGATGCAAGCCGCCGACGTGCTGGTGAGTGGCTCGCACCAGGACACCGAAGGAATGTCGCGCGTCCTGTACGAGGCGATGGCGTGCGGCGCGGTCCCGGTGGCGACCGACATTCGGGGCAACCGCGACGCGCTGACGCCCGAGACCGGGATCCTCGTCCCGGAACGCGATCCCGCCGCGATGGCGAAGGCGTTGGGGGCGCTCCTCGCCGACGCCCCCCGTCTCGCGGGGCTGCGGCAGGCGGGGATCGCCCGGGCGCGCGAATCGTTCGACATCCGGCTCCACGCGCGACGCGTGGCCGAGTTTTACCGGGAGGTGCTCACTCCCGGCCGCCCCGATCGGCGATGAGCCGCAGTGCCGGCTCGCTCCGGCGGGCGGGCATGACAAGCCTCCTTGGAGCGTGCCCGGGTCCGCGAGCGTCGGGCGCAAGGAGGTTCGTTGGGACCTGTCGTCGCTGCACTGCGATCAGGTGGACTCGGTCCTGCCCGCGGACGGGAGGCGTCCTGCACGACTGGGGTAAGAGGATACGCTCACGCAGGAAACGCGGTCAAGGCGCGTCTTGCGCCCCACTGAAGGCCGGATGACTTTGAACCCATGAAGATCGCGCGGGCAGTCGCCGTCATCGCTCTGACCAGCAGCGCTGCCTGCAGCCCCGCGACGCGGCTGCGAGCGCAGGGCAATTCCCCGAGCACCCCCAGCGATACGGTTCCCCCGGGATTCGGCTCGCTGCGGCGCGACGACATCGTGCTGCGCTTCGCCACCGACCAGCTGCAGCTCCAAATCCTGCCGCTCGACGAGCGCGTCATCCGGCTGCTCGCACCCGACACGTACAACTCGTTGGAGCAGCTGATTCAGAGCCGCCAGCAGGAGATCACCGACGCGGCTCACAACGCCGGCCTGACGAGCCCGACGCTCGTCATGGTGACCTTCTACGGCCAGGCGCCGGGCGCGCGCTTCACTCCGGAGGACATCCAGCTCCAGAGCCGGGGCCGCCAGTACCGCCCGGATGCCGTCGTGCCCTTGTCTCCGACCTGGAGCACCCAGCAGCTGGATCAGCGACAACAGGCCGTCGCGATCTATCTGTACGACGAAGGGATCAGCTGGTTCGAGGACTTGAGCGCGAGCTACCAGAACGGCCCGCAGGCACCCTGGGGCCATGCACTGCAGCTGCTGCAGCGCGAGCGCGCCCGGGTACGGGCGCGGGCCCAGTCCCCGCCGGCTCCCCCGAATCCGTAGACACCGCCACCCGGCCATCGAGGTCCGGGCTCCAGCGGACACGATCGTCGGCACACAGCACACCTACCCCGGCGCGCGCGGCCAGCGCCAGCGCACGGTCGCACCCCAACACGTAGAACGCCGTTGACCAGGCGCCGGCGAGCGCCGCCGCCCTCGCCACGACCGTCACCGCGCGCGCCCGATCGGCGGGCTTGCCGGTGCGCGGATCGAGGACCGGATCGGACTGCTCCGCCAGCGACACGGTGCTGACCGCCCACGTCCCGGGTGGCACCGTGATCACGACCAGGGGGCGCAGCGAATTGGCGGGGTCCGCGACGCCCACGTGGCGCGCTCCCGCGGCCATGATCAGGTACTGGCCGCCCAGGCTCAGAATCGCGCTGTCGGCCGTGCCACGCAGATCGACGAGCGCGCGATCCAGGGCGAGCCCCTGGGTGGCCGGCGCGGGATCCAGGCGCAGCCCGGTCGCGAGCGCCACGGTGCGCCGCAGGCTGTCGAGCGGCGGGGCGGAGCCATCGGGCTCGGAATCGACCTGCCGCACCGTGACGAACGCCCGGTCCACGGCGCGTCCCAGGGCGATCGAGTCCGGGCCCCAGGCGGCGACGCTGAAGACGGCGCCCAGGGCATTCCGGGCGCGCGACACCATGTGGGGGTGGGCTCCGGCGCGGCACGCTACGGCCCCCCACAGGGCCAGCGCGAGCGTGTGAAAGCGCCGTTTCCCAGGCAGATTTACTTTAGTTACCGTGGCATCCATCCCTCTCCCCCTGGCGCTGGTCGCCGCTGGTGCCGCTGGCGCAGCCGCGACCTGGGTGTTCGGCAGGGCCCGCCAGCGCCAGCGGAGCCTGGAGCGCGACCGGCAGCGCACCGCCGACGAGCTGAACCGGCGGCTGTCGGAGCTGTTCTGGCTCCAGGAGCTCTCGTACGTGCTCTCGGAGTCCATCAAGCTCGAGCGCATCGTGGAGCAGGTGGTACGATACGCCATGCGCTTCATCGACGCCCGCGGCGCGCTGGTGGCGCTGGCGGGCGAGAACCCGGACGATCCGCTCACCATCGCCGCGGCGGAAGGATCCCTCGCCGATCTGAAGGGAACCACCGTTCCCGCCGATGACCCCGGCTTGGTGGCGCGCTCGGCCCGCAGCGAGCGGCTCGAGCTGATCCGCAACAGCGAGTCGGGGGCCCCGCTGGGGGGCGGCGCCTCCGTCGAATCGGCCGCCGCGGTCCCGCTGCGCGCCCACGGCGTCGTAGTCGGCTCGCTCGTGGTCGCCGAGCCGCGCGGAGGCGCGCTCGCGCCCGACGACGTGCGGCTGCTCTCGACCGTCGCCACCCACGCGGCGGTGGCGCTCGCCAACGGGCGGTTCTTCGACCTCGTGCGGCGGGGCAAGGAGCAATGGGAGACCACGTTCGACGCCCTGTCCGAGGGCCTCGCGGTGGTGGACGAGACCGGACGGGTGCGCCGGGCCAACCGCTCGCTGGCCGTCATGCTGGGGCAGCCGCTGCCCGACGTGATCGGGGCGCACCTGTGCCACGCGCTGCTGGGCCGGTCCCACGCCCTGGCGCAGATGCTGGACGATGTGCGCCGCGGCGAGCGCCCCGCCTCGCTCATCGAGCGCTCCGAGGTCAACGGCCGGACGTTCCGGATCAACGCCGCGCTGATGCCCGGCGCCACTCCCGACCAGGCGTCGGTGGTGCTGGTCCAGGACGTCACCGAGCAGCAGGCGATGGAGGCGCAGCTGATCCAGAGCGAGAAGCTCGCCACCGTGGGCCAGCTCGTGTCGGGCGTCGCGCACGAGCTCAACAACCCCCTCACCTCGATCGCGGGGCTGTCCGAATTCCTGCTGGAGCAGAAGGAGCTGGGATCGGGCGACCGCGGCCATCTGCGGGTGATCCACGAGCAGGCGGAGCGAGCGGGTCGCATCGTGCGCAACCTGCTCACCTTCGCCCGCAAGGGCACGGCCGAGCGCGCGCGCCTCGACCTGAACGACCTGGTGCAGCGGACCCTGCTGCTGATGAGCTACGACCTCCGGCTGCGGGACGTCGAAACGCAAACCGAGCTCCCCGAGAACCTGCCCGAGGTGGTCGGCGACCGGCACGCGCTGCAGCAGGTCGTGCTCAACCTGCTCACCAACGCCGCCCAGGCCGTCGGTGACCTGCCCAGCGACCGCCCGCGCTTCATCCGTCTGGAAACCTGGGCCGACGGCCTGGTGCACCTCCGAGTCACCGACACCGGTCCGGGAGTCCCGGAGAGCCTCGAACGGCACCTGTTCACGCCGTTCTTCACCACCAAGGAGCCGGGGCACGGCACGGGTCTGGGGCTCTCGATCTCGTACTCGATCGTCGAATCGCACGGCGGGCACATCAACTATGAGCGCGCGCCCGGCGGGGGCGCGTCGTTCCGCATCGATCTCCCCCCGGCGCCCGCCCCCCGTCCCGCGCCGCCCGCGCCGCCCGCCGAGCCACCCACGCCGCTGCCGCCCTCGTTCGCCAAGCGCGCCATCCTGCTGGTGGACGACGATCCCGCGGTGCGGCGGCTGGTGCAGGCACTGTTCGGACGGGAAGGACACACGGTCGACGTGGCGCGCAGCGCGGAGCACGCGCTCGAGCTGACGGAGCATCACGGCTTCGATCTGATCCTGGCCGACGGGCAAGTCAGCGCCAACGGGCGGCTGTTCGTCGAGGAGCTGCTGTCGCGGCATCCCGATCTGCGGAGCCGCACGCTGGTGGCGACTGGGGACGTGCGCCCCGCGACCGACGAGGCGCTGGAGCGCCTCGGTCTGCGCTACGTTCGGAAGCCCTTCAACCTGCGGGATCTGCGCGAGGAAGCGGCGCGGTTGTGGGCCGCCGGAGCGGTCTCGTAGGCCTCCGCGGGCCACCCGAAGCTGCCCAGGTTCACGGCGCCACCCGGCGCGAACTTCACACCCTCCCGCAGCAGCAGCGCCCGCTGCAGCACCGCGCTGTGCTCGCCGGCGAGGGAGATTCGCCCCGCCGCGTTGATCACCCGCCACCACGGGAGATCGTTGTCCTCGGGAAGCGCGGAGAGCGCCCACCCGACCGTCCGCGCCGCGCCGGGGCGGCCGGCGAGCCGCGCCACGATGCCGTAGGTCGCGACCCGTCCCTTGGGGATGTGACGGACGATGCGGTAGATCCGGTGATAGAAGGGATTCACACGACGAGCGCTGCGCGCCGCGTGGGCGCGCCGGGAATGATTCTCACCGTGGACGGCACCATGTCACACCGCGTGGAGGACGTCCGCTAGGATACCCGGAGCACGTCGTCCAGCAAGCCCCCACCCCCCGCCCCCACTATTGACAAGACGTCGTCAAGCGCTCTCCGCTCGCGCGGCCAGGCGAAGCGCCGGGCCGCGTCGGCCGGCGCCAGCCAGGCGAACGCATCGTGCTCGCCGGACAGACGCGGCGCGGCGCCGGCCGCCACGAACGCCGCGAACGCGGGAATGATGGCGAGCTCGTCGGTCCGGTGTTGGTAGAATCCTTCGATGCGACTCAGGTTGTAGAAGCGCTCCGGCGCGAACCCGGTCTCTTCGCGCAGCTCGCGCAGACTGGCCTGCACCGGCGTCTCGCCCGGCTCGATCGTCCCGTGGACGGTTTCCCACGATCCGGGGTTGCGGCCGCCCGGCGCGCGCCGCAGCACGAGGACTTCCAGCCCCTCCCCCGCCCCGCGCAGCACGAGCGTGTCCACGAAGCACACGCGAATCGCGGTCACGGAGCCGGGCGGCGCCGCCCCAGCACCGCTTCCAGCCGGGCCGAGAGGGCGCGCGCGCGGAACGGTTTCTGGAGGAAGTCGTCGGCGCCGAGCTCGAAGACACGCACTTCGTTGTCCTCGTCGCCCTTGGCCGTGAGCACGATGACCGGAATCCCGGCGGTCGCCGGCCGCGAGCGCAGCTGCGAGAGGACGCCGTAGCCGTCGAGCGCGGGGAGATTGAGATCGAGCACGACGATGTCGGGACCGACCCGGTCCACCTGCTCGAGCGCCTGGACGCCGTCGCGCGCTTCCGACACTTCGTAGCCATCCCGCTCGAGCAAGTCCTTGAGCACCTTGCGCAGGCTGTCTTCGTCGTCCACGAGCAGGACTTTGCGCGAAGGTCCCCGCGGGCCCGACTTGCGACCGATCCCGGACTCGTCCAGCAGCTCGAACCCCGCCCCGAACGTCTCGGGCGCCGGGGCCGTCCCGGCGGCGGGGCTTGGGCGAGCGGGTCCGGCCGTCGCGGTCGCGCCGCCGCTGCGCCGCGCCGGCTCCTGGGGAGGCGGGGGCGGCGGCAGGCGATCCTCTTCGGGCGGCACGTCCACCACCCGCATCAGGTCCTCGACCGTGGATTCGCCGTGCAGTACGTGGTTCAACCCGCTGTCCCACAGCAACGGCATCCCCGCGCGGCGCGCCGCATCGGCGATCCGGTCCGCGGTTTCGCCCGCGGCGATCCGGCGCTCGACCTCGGGCGTGATCGACAGCACTTCGAGGATGGCGAACCGACCCAGGTAGCCGGTCATAGAGCAGTCGGGACATCCCGCCGCGCGGTACAGCGGCGTGCCGTGGGGGATCCACTTCTTCAGCTCCTCCGGTGGCGCCGCGACCGAGACTTCCTTACAGGTATTGCACAACTTCCGCATGAGGCGCTGGGCCAGCACGCCGCGCAGCGCCGCGGCGATCTTGTACGCCTCGACACCGATATCCACCAGGCGGGTGATGGCATTGGCGGCGTCGTTGGTATGCAGGGTGGACAGCACCAGGTGGCCGGTGAGTGAGGCCTGCACCGCGATCTGCGCGGTCTCCTTGTCGCGGATTTCGCCCACCAGCACGACGTTCGGGTCCTGACGCAGGATCGAGCGCAGCGCCGAGGCGAAGGTCAGTCCCTGTTTCTCCTGCACCTGCACCTGCACGATCCCGGGGATCCGATACTCCACTGGATCTTCCACCGTGACGATGTTCACGCCCTCGCTCTTGATCTGGTTGATCATCGAGTAGAGCGTGGTCGTCTTCCCCGAGCCGGTGGGGCCGGTCACGAGGATGATGCCCTCGTGGTATTGCAGCAGCTTCTGGATCGCTTCCGCTTCGTTGGGGCTCAGCCCCAGCGTGTCGAGCGACTTGACGGTGGCGCGGGAATCGAGGATGCGGATCACGACCTTCTCGCCGTGGGCGGCGGGGAGGGTCGAGACGCGCAGATCGATCGGTTGCCCGTTCACCGCCACGCGCGCGCGGCCGTCCTGGGGCCGCAGCCGGTCGGCGATGTCGAGCGAGGACATGATCTTGATGCGCGAGATCAGCGGCAGCCCGGCCTGGCGCGGGATCTTCATCACCTGCCGTAACACCCCGTCGATCCGGTATCGGATCGCCACTCCGCCCTCTTCGGGCTCGATGTGGATGTCGCTCGCCCGCGACAGGATCCCCTCGGAGAGGATGAGGTCGACGAGCTTGACGACGGGGCGCTCGCTCGCCGCGGCCTCGGTGATGTTGTACTCGTCGGGCGCCTCGTCCTCGAGCTGCACGAGCTCCGCCGACTGCCCCATGTTCTCCAGGAGACGGTCGAGCGCCTTCTCGGGGCGATACTGCTGCTCGATCTGGTCGGCGATCTTGGAGGGCGAGAGTAGCGTCATGCGGATCTCCCGCGCCGTGGCGAACCCGAGGGTCTTCTCCATGTCGAGGTCGAACGGATTCGACGTGGCGACCTCGAGATAGGCGTCGGTCTCGCGGATCGGCAGCACGCGGTAGCGGCGCGCCAGGGCCTCCGGCAGGGCCGTGCGGGCACCGGGGTCGAGCTGATTCAGGTCGGTGATGCGCAGCCGGAACCGCGTGGCGAGCTTCTCGAGGATTTCGTCGTCGGTCGCCAGCTTCTCGTGCACGACCGTTTCCCATAACGTCTTGCCCGGCTCGGCCTTACTGCGCAGCTCCGCCAGGCGCTCGGGCGTCAGCGCCTCGAGCGATTGGGCCAACCACTCGTCGGGAAAGTTGATTTCTGGCATAGCAGCGGCTGCAGGGAAACCTAGCCGCGGGGCGCGTCCGGAGGCTAGAGGATGCGCCAGAAGTCCCGTGTTATGTCGAACGCGAGGTGGCCGCGGCGGCTTTGCAGGCCGTAGCCCGCCTCGAGGCGAAACACGCCGAGCCATTCGAGTCCGAGCCCCGTCGTGACGCGCACGCCGGGCGTGGCTCGCCACGGCGTCGCCGCGACGGGACGGTCGGTCCAGCCCGCCGCCACATAGGGGGCGAGCGTGATCGACGCGGGCGTGCGCGCCGCGGGCCCGAGCGAGAGACTGGGAAACGGCGCGCGGACGCGCCATTCCACGTGCAGCAGCGCGGCCGCGCGGCCACCCCAGGCGCGGAAATCGTCGCCCAGCAGCGTGCCGCGTCCGCCGAGCACGAAGGCGCGGTGCACCGGCAGCTCGGCGCTCGCGATCCCGCCCTGGGCGCGCGCCAGCACGCGCGTGGTGCCCAGCGGCACGATGACGTGCGCCGTGCCGGCCATCCGCAGATAGGTCGTTCCGCCGTCCCGGCGCCCGGCTTCGAGCGTGAGGTCGTAGGCGCGGTCGCGCCGGACCGAGAACCCTTCACCCGCGCGGGAGACACCGAGGGTGACGACGTCGAGCGACGGGCCGCCCAGCGCGGGGTTGGCCCGGTAGGCCCCGCTGGCGGGCGCCGCACGCACCGTGAGGCTGGCGATGCCTTCGCGCGCCAGCGCCAGGCGCCACCGCGCCCGGCTTCCCGCCGGCCCTTCGATCCCCAGCCGGGCCCCGGTCACCCGCACGTAGTCTCCATAGTCGTCACCGAATTCCTGAGCGCCGAGGGAATTCACCACCGGCGCGACGATCGGCACGTCCGAGACGTCGCGGACGTCCCGGTATCCGCCCGCCGAGAGGACGATGCCGCCCAGCGCGACCCGGCCGGCGAACGCGCCGTCCGCCCGTCGATCGGCGAACCCATAACTCCCGCGGGCGCGCACTTCGAAGCCGCCGCTCCGCCACACCACACCCATCCCGGGCACCACCCCCTGCACCCGGTTGGCGAGCAGCAGGTCGCTCAACCCGCGGATCGCGAGCCCGCCACGCCGCCACCCCGACAGCGCGTGCCGGCCGGCGATGCCGGCGACTTCGGCGCGCACCGCGGCCAGGTCGTTGCGCCGCACCGGTTCGGCGACGTCCTGCACGGCATCGGCGAGCGAGGTCGGCCACGGGAACGAGTCCCGCACCGCTTTGGGCGCGGCGGCGATCTCCGGCCCGCTGAACAGCGACGCGGCCAGCCCGCCGTTGAATACGTAGCGGTCCACGTCCCAGCGCCCCCGGATGATGCCGCGCGCCGGGAGATCGAGCAGCGTGGCGTGGCGGCGGATCTCGATCTCCTGGTGCCGGGGCAACCACCAGCGCCCTTCGTAGAGGGCGTTGTCGAGCACGATGCTCACGTCCTCCAGCGACGGATCCAGGTAGGCGACCGGGGTAAAATTGAACGCCAGGCGGACGAGGTCCGCGGTGCCGGCATCGACGTACGCGGTGCCGACGATGCGCGCCGATTGAAAATCCCGCGGACGGAAGCGGAGCTCGACGACGCGGATCTCGCGGTCGGGCAGGGCGACGGTGATGGTGTCGCCCACGGCGTAGTCGTACAGCAGCGGTCCGCCGGGCGCCAAAGGGTGCGGTACATCGCGCACTTCGTCGCCGTCGCCGAGCCGGATGGTGCGTCCGAATCCGTTCTGCACGATGCCGAGGTGATCCTGGTGGTACACGATGTCGGTGGGAAGCTCGGCGCGGTCGCGCCACCCGATGATGCGCTGCTTGCTCGCGCCCGGGGCCTTCCAGTACACTTCCAGCTCGAGCTGGTCCGCTTTGATGAGGCGCGGCGGCTCGTTGAGCCCTTCTCCGAACGCGCCGAGGAAGAACAGGAATCCATGCGCCCGAGCCTGAAAATCGTGCAGCGCGGTGTCGGCCGCCGCGCCCGCCCGCCGCGCCACTGCGCGGTCGGCCAGGGTGAGGGCCTCGGGCGCGTTCCAGCGTTGCGCCGGAGCGGCGATGGGGAGCACCAGGGTGATCAGGACGGGCAGCGCAGCCGGCAGGAGACGCACGCGCGCCAACTTACCCGGTGGGTTTGGGTCGCGGCAAGCATGACGGTCGTCGCCGCCGCGTGCGGGGGCGGCGGTACCACGCCGACGCAGAACGTGACCCGAGCCGATCTCCTCGCGCTGGCGCGCGATACGACCGCCGAGCCGAACGGCGCCCTCTGCACGTTCAAGAACAACCAGCTCTTTCATTGCCAGATCACGCATTCAGACAGCGTCGGGACCACGTTCGCGACCCTCACGTTCTTTCCCCACAGCATCGTGTCGCGCAACGACACGATCCTGTGCGACACTTGCACGATCGTGATCACCGCGACGGTCTCGCCCCAGACCTACCAGTTCACGCTCGGCCCGGCGTCGCTCATTTTCAACCAACAGGGCGAGCCCACGGCCGATGTGTCCTTCGGGGCCTATGGCGACCCGTCCGTATACACCCAGAGCCCCAAGTACGGCACGGCACCGGAGTTCCTGCAGGCGCTGGACCTGTGGCACGAGCAGTCACCCGATCGCTGGGTGGTCGGCCGCAACAGCACGCATAGCGCGCCGACGACCGTCAGCAGCGCCCTCGAAGGACCCGGGACCTACCTGCTCGCCGCCCCGAAGTGACCGACCCCCGCACCGACTTTCTTTCCCGCGCGCAGCGGGGCGGCGTCGTCCCCCTGGCCCGCGAGATCGTGCTCGATGCCGATACCGCGGTCGCCGCCTACGCCAAGATCGCGCGCCCCCCGTTCGGCTTCCTGCTCGAATCGCTGACGGGAGGCGAGCGATGGGCGCGCTACACGTTCCTCGGCACCGAGCCGCGGGAGGCGTGGCGCTATCGCGGACCCAGCGTGGAGCGCTGGACGGCCGCCACCGGCTGGGCGTCGGCGGGCGAGACGGCCGATCCCTTGAGCCACATCGCCGCCCGGCTGCGCGCCCTCACCCCCGTCCCGGTACCCGGCCTGCCGCCGTTCAGCGGCGGCGCCGTGGGCTTTCTGGGATACGACCTGGTGCGCAGCATCGAGCGCCTGCCGGCCCCGCCCCCCGACTCGCTCGGGCTCCCCGACGCGCTGCTCATGGTCGCGGACAGCCTGGTGGTGCTCGACAACCTTTACGGCCGCGCGATCGCGGTGGCGAACGTCGAGATCCCCGGCGATGCGCCGGCTCGCGAGCGGGTGCGGCTGTACGAGGCGGCGGAGACCCGCCTCGACGCGCTGGTCGAGCGATTGGCGCAGCCCCATCGCCTGGCGCCACTTCCCTGGCCGGAGCATCCGCCCGCGCTTACGCCCCAGAGCCGGTATCCGAAGGCTGATTTCGAGCGCGACGTGGCGCGCGTCCTCGAGCATGTGCGCGCGGGTGACACATTCCAGACGGTGCTGTCACGCCGTCAGGAGATCCCCGCCGTCGTGGACGCGTTCCGGGTGTACCGCTTCCTGCGGGCCCTCAATCCGGCTCCGTACCTCTTTTATCTCGCCCTCGACGACTTCGCCCTGGTAGGGAGCTCGCCGGAGGTGCTGGTGCGGGTGACCGGACGCGACGTGACGGTGCGGCCGATCGCCGGCACGTGCCGGCGTGGCGCCACGCCGGAAGAGGACGATGCCCTGGCGCGGGCGCTGCAGGAGGACGCCAAAGAGACGGCCGAGCACCGCATGCTGGTCGACCTGGGACGCAATGACGTGGGGCGGGTGGCGACCTACGGCAGCGTGCGGGTGACGGAGCTGCTGGGGGTGGAGCGCTACTCCCACGTGCAACACCTGGTCAGTGAAGTGCGCGGGACGCTGCGCGAGGGGTACGATGCGCTCGACGCGTTCCGGGCCTGCTTTCCGGCGGGGACGGTGACCGGCGCCCCCAAGGTCCGGGCGATGGAGATCATCGACGCGCTCGAGCCCGAGCGACGCGGGCCGTATGCGGGGGCCGTGGGCTACGTGGGCTGGGGTGCCACGACGCTCGATACGGCGATCGCGATCCGGTGCGCCGTGGTCCGGCCGGACCGCGTGGTGGTCCAGGCGGGGGCGGGCATCGTCGCGGACTCCGATCCGGCGCGCGAGTACGCCGAAACGGAGGCGAAGGCCGAGGCGGTGCTCCGGGCGGTCGCGTGCGCGCTCGCCTGATCCGCGGCGTTACCGCCCCGTGACGATCGGGGTATATTCTCCGACCGTGTTCAAGCTGCTGAGCACTTCCGGCGACCAGTCGATCGAGCTCGCGCCGGGCCGCACTCTGGTCGTGGGCCGCGCCGTGACGAGCGACGTGCCGATCTACGATCCGACGATCTCCCGCCGGCACGCCGAGATCACCCTCGTCGGCAGCGGCGTGCGCGTCAAGGATCTCGGCTCCTCGAACGGCACGTTCCTGAACGGCGCGCGCATCACCCAGGCCGACGCCGGCGTGAACGATGTCGTCACGTTCGGGAAAGTCGCCTTCCGGGTCTCCGGGATCACGCCGCCGGCCCGTCCCTCAGCCCCCACACCCGACGCGAGCCAGACCAGCGGGTCGCGCGCCATCCCGCAGGGGACGATCGTGCGCCAGCTGCCCGTCAGCCCCTCCTCGGGCGGGGTCAAGGCGATCGCCCTGGAGACCGGCCCGGCCGCGGTCGGCGCCTCCCACCTCAAGGTCAAGGCCGAGTCCGAGACGGAGCGCCGGGAAAAGAAGCTCGAGCTCCTGCTCGAGATCTCCAAAGAGCTGTCGCGCCAGCAGGAGCTGGATCAGCTGTTGAACAAGGTGGTGGACGTCACGTTCCAGATCATGAACGTGGACCGGGTCTCGATCCTGTTGCTCGATGGCAAGACGAAGGAGCTGGTCCCGAAAGTCTCGCGCAGCCGCACCGGCGACACCAACGCGGCCAAGCTCGTGCCGCAGTCGATCGCGCGGAAGGCCGTGGAGGATCGCGTCGCGATCCTCTCCGACAACGCGGCGGCCGACGACCGCTTCAAGGGGAAGTCGATCCTGATTCAAAGCGTGCGCAGCGCGATGTGCACGCCGCTGCTCGGATCCGACCAGCAGGCGCTCGGCATCATCTACGTCGACAACCAGACCGCGATTCACTCGTTCACGGACGAGGATCTCGAGTTTCTCATCGCCTTCGGCAACATCGTGACCACCGCCGTGGAGAACTCCCAGCTCGGCGAGCGCGTCCGGCGCGAGGCAATGGTGTTGTCGAACTTCCAGCGCTACTTCGCCCCCAACGTCGCGGCGCAGATCGCCCAGCAGGAAGGCGCCGTCACCCTGGGGGGCGACAAGCGCCCGGTCGTGATCTTCTTCTCGGACATCCGGGGCTTCACCCCGATGTCGGAGAACATGAACCCGGACGAGGTCGCCAAACTCCTGACTGAGTACTTCACGGAGATGGTGGAGATCGTGTTCGAGCACTCCGGGTCACTCGACAAATTCATGGGCGACGCCATCATGGCCCTCTGGGGCGCGCCGATCGCCCACGAGGACGACGCCGACCGCGCCATGCAGTGCGCGCTCGACCAGCTCAACGCCCTCGAGAAGATGAACGCGAAGTGGGCCGAGCAGAGCCGGCCGCCGATCAAGATCGGCATCGGCATCAATTTCGGCGAAGTATTCGCCGGCAACTTCGGCTCCGACCGGCGTCTCGAATACACGGTGATCGGCGATGCCGTGAATACGGCGAGCCGTCTGTGCTCGGTCGCAGGCGCGAACGAGATCCTGATCGCCGAGCCGTTCTACAAGGCGCTGAAGAAACCGCCGAAAGTCGAAGCCCTGGAGCCGATGCAGGTGAAGGGGAAGACCAAACCCGTCCCCGTTTACCGCGTGAAACGGTAGGGCCGCCCGAACCGCGCCAGCAGATCGAGCACCAGCCGCAGCGGCAGTCCCATCACCCCGAAGAGATCGCCCTCCACCCGCTCGATGAACATCGCGCCCAGTCCCTGGATGGCGTACGCCCCCGCCTTGTCCAGCGGCTCACCGGTGGACACGTAGGCGGCGAGCATGTCGCGGTCGGCGGGCCGGAAGGTCACCTGGGAGAGGTCGAGCGCGTGCTCGATGCGCTCGTCGCGCGCCACGGCGACCGCCGTCAACACCTGGTGGGTGCGCCCCTGCAATCGCCCCAGCATGCGCACGGCGTCCTCCGGGTCCTCCGGCTTGGCGAACAGCTCGCCGTCCAGCACCACCGTCGTGTCGGCCGCGATCACGATCTCGTTTGGGGCGCGCGCGGCGACCGCCCGCGCCTTGGCGTGGGCCAGCCGCACCACGTAGCGCTCCGGCGACTCCCCAGCGTGCAGCGATTCATCCACGTCGGGCGCGATCACGCGATGGGGGATGCGCATCATCTCGAGCAGCTGCCGGCGGCGGGGGCTCGAGCTGGCCAGGACGACGGGCGATTCAGTCACTTTTCCAGGATCAGGGTTACCGGTCCGTCGTTCACCAGCTCCACGTCCATCAGGGCGCCGAACTCCCCCGTCGCCACCGCCACGCCGAGGGGCGCGGCGCGCTCGGTGAGGAGGGCGACGAACTGCTCGTAGAGCGGGATCGCGATCGCCGGGGGCGCGGCTCCGATGAAGCTCGGCCGGCGCCCTTTGTGGGCATCGCCATACAGCGTGAACTGGGACACCACGAGCACCCCCGCCCCGCCCAGCTCTTCCAGGCCCCGGTTCATCTTGCCGGCGTCGTCACCGAAAAGCCGCAGCGACAGAATCTTGTCGGCCATCCAGGCCAGCGTGTCCGCCGTGTCCGTGGGCGCGAATCCGGCAAGCACCACGAAGCCCGCGCCGATCCGGCCCGTCTCCCGCCCCTCTACCCGCACGGCCGCCCGGGCGACACGCTGCAGGACGACTCTCACTCCACCGTCACGCTCTTGGCCAGGTTTCGCGGCTGATCCACGTTGCAGCCGCGGCGCACCGCGATGTAGTAGGCGAGCAGCTGCAACGGCAGGACGGAGAGCACCGGCGTCAGCAGGTCGAGCGTTTCCGGAATCGCGATCGTGTGGTCGGCGAGCCGCGATACCCCGGCATCGCCTTCGGTGACGACCGCGATCACGCGGCCGCCACGCGCTTTCACTTCTTCCACGTTCGACAGCACCTTGGGATAGACCGCGTCCCGCGGCGCGATGAACACGACCGGCATCAGGTCGTCGATCAGCGCGATCGGTCCGTGCTTCATCTCGGCGGCGGGGTAGCCTTCGGCGTGGATGTAGGAGATTTCCTTGAGCTTCAGCGCCCCTTCGAGCGCCACCGGAAAGTTGTAGCCGCGCCCCAGATAGAGCACGTTGCTCGCCCGCCCGAGCCGCTCGGCCAGCCGCTCGACCTCCGGCGCCTTGGACAACCCGCGTTCCACCAGCTCCGGCAGACGCGCCAGGGCCCGGACCACTTCCCGCCCCTGAAGGATCGAGAGCGTCCGCAGCCGCCCCATTTTCAGCGTGAGCAGTGCCAGCGCGGCGATCTGGCTGGTGAACGCCTTGGTGGACGCGACGCCGATCTCCGGACCGGCGTGCAGGTAGATGCCGCCATCGACTTCACGGGCGATGGTGCTCCCCACCACGTTGACGAGGCCGAGGGTGCGCGCGCCGCGCCGCTTCGCTTCGCGCAGCGCGGCCAGGGTGTCGGCGGTCTCGCCGGACTGCGAGATCCCCACGACCAGCGTCCGCTCGTCCACGATCGGGTTGCGATAGCGAAACTCGGAGGCGTACTCGACTTCGGTGGGAATCCGGGCGAGCTCCTCCATCATGTACTCGCCGATCAGCCCCGCGTGCCACGACGTCCCGCAGCCCGTCAGGACGATGCGGTTGATCCGCTGCAGCTCCTCGTCGGACACGTTCAGGCCGCCCAGATGCACGTCCCCGTCTTCTTCGAGGAGGCGTCCGCGCAGGGCGTTCCGCAGGCTCTCGGGCTGCTCCAGGATCTCCTTCAGCATGAAGTGCGGGTGTCCGCCACGCTCGATGGTCCCCAGATCCCAATCGATCCGGGTCACGGCCTTGACCTGCTCGACGGCCGCGAGGTCCAGGATGCGGTAGGCGTCGGGTCGCACGATCGCGACCTCGCCGTCGTCCAGGTACACGACCGACCGGGTGTGGGAGAGCACGGCCGAAGCATCCGACGCCACCCAGTGCTCCCCGGACCCGATCGCCACGAGTAGCGGGGACCCGCGACGGGCCGCGACGATCGTGTCCGGCTCCCGCGTCGAGAGGACCCCGATCCCGTAGGTACCCTCGACCTGCAGCAGCGCCCCCACGACCGCATCGCCCAGCGACGCGCCCGCGCCGTGCAGCTCTTCGATGAGATGCGCCAGCACCTCGGTGTCGGTCTCGGAGCGGAAGACGTGGCCGCGCTGCGCGAGGGCCGTGCGCAACGCCCCGGCGTTCTCGATGATCCCGTTATGGACGACCGCAAGCGTTCCGCCGCAGTCGGAATGCGGGTGCGCGTTCATGTCGGTCGGGGCCCCGTGCGTCGCCCAGCGCGTGTGGGCCAGCGCCGTGCGGCCGGCCGGCAGGCGACTCCCCAGGACCTGCTCGAGCGCCGAGATCTTTCCGGCCGCCTTGATCACCTCGAGCCGCCCCTCGCCCACGACCGCGATCCCGGCCGAATCGTAGCCGCGGTACTCGAGCCGCTTCAGGCCCTCGAGGACCAGCGCCACGGCCTGTCGCCGGCCGGTGTAGCCTACGATTCCGCACATAGGGATCGCGCCGCGTCCACCAGCAGTTGCGCCTCTCCGGCCGTCGGCGCCTCGGCGATCAGCCGGGCGATCGGCTCGGTGTTCGATGGCCGCACGTGCAGCCACCGATCCCGCCACCCCAACCGCAAGCCGTCGCGCTCGTCCACGGTGGCGTCGGCGAAACGCGCTCGGAGCGCCGCGTAGACCGTCGCCAACCCCACGCCGCGGCCGCGCGACACCTTGTCCTTCACGATGGCGTAGCGGGGCGATGCCCCGACCAGCTCGCTCACCCGGCGGCCGTCGCGCGCCAACAGCGTGAGGATCAAGGCGGCGGCCACCGGCGCGTCGCGTCCCACGTGGAGCAGGGGATACATCACGCCGCCGTTCCCTTCACCGCCGATGGGCGCCTGGCGCTCAATCATCGCCCGCGCCACGTGCACTTCGCCCACCGGCGCCCGCACCACCATGGCGCCGCAGTCACGGGCCGCGTCTTCCACCACCAGGCTGGTCGAGAGATTGCAGACGACAACCCGTGCCTGGTCCCCGCCGTCGCCCTTGGTGTCGTTGCTCTTCCCCCGTCCCCCATCCCTCTTTCCCCCCAGAACCGACCGCACGGCGAAGGCCAGCGTATAGTCTTCGCCGATCGGCTCCCCCTGCTCGTCCACGATGGCGAGACGGTCGACGTCCGGATCGACGGCGAATCCCACATCCGCCTGCACGCGCTGCACCACCGCCCCGAGCGCGCCGAGATGCTCCGGGATCGGCTCGGGGGGACGGGGAAACCGACCGTCGGTCTCGAGGTTGATTCCCGCGACTTCGCAGCCGAGCTTCTCGAGCAGCGCCGGCATGATGGCGCCGCCCGCGCCCCGGCAGGTGTCGAGCGCCACCCGGAATTTCCGCTTGCGCACGCGCGCCGCGTCCACGCCGGAGAGGTGGACCACGGCGGCGATGTGCCGCTTCAGCGCTTCGGTATCGGCGCTCACGCTGCCCAGCGAGCCGTGATCGGCGCGGGGGATGGGCCCCTCGGCGGCCAGCGCCCGCACCTGCGCTCCCGCCGTCTCGTCGATGAAGACACCGTCGGGCCCGACGAACTTGAGCGCGTTCCACTCGATGGGGTTGTGACTCGCCGTGAGGATGATGCCACCCGCGGCGCGGTGGTGCTCCACGGCGAGCTGCGCCGAAGGGGTAGTGGTCAGCCCGATGTCGATCACATCGCACCCCACCGACACGAGCCCCGCCGCCGCCGCCTGCATGAACATCGGGCCCGAGGTGCGCGCGTCGCGACCCAGGACGACCCGCGGGCGCCTCCCGCCCCCGGTGCGCGCCCAGGCACCGAAGGCCGCGGCGTAGCGCGCCACGATCTCGGGGGTCAGGTCCTTTCCGACGATTCCGCGGATGCCGGAAACGCCGACCATCAGCGTGTCGTGCATGGCCGAAAGGTTAGGGGAGGGGCGACGGCCCCGTCAACCGACGGCCTGTGGGGCTCGGCCGACTTCGGGCTGCGGGGCTGGCGTCTGGATCGGCAGGCGGCGGGGATCGGGGAAGGCTCCAAGGAAGCCGTCCACCGCGGCGGCGTCCCACTGGATGCCGCGGTGCGTCCGGAGCTCTTCGAGGGCTCGCTCGACCGGCAGCGACGGCCGGTAGGGCCGCTCGCTGGTCATGGCGTCGAACGCGTCGGCCACCGACACGATCCGGACCGCCGGGGGAATCGCGTCTCCCTTCAAGCCGTCCGGCAGCCCCTTCCCGTCCATGCGCTCGTGGTGCGACCGGACGATCGCGATCGCGAGCGGCGCGTCGCGCAGCAGCGGGCCGAGGATGCGCGCGCCGATCACCGGGTGCTCCATGATGTGGCGGTATTCGCCGTCGGTGAGCCGGCCGGCCTTGTGGAGGACTTCCTCGCTCACACCGATCTTCCCGATGTCGTGGAGGTGGCCCCCCAGCAGGATCGTGTCGATCGTGCCGGCATCCATCCCCAGGTTCCGGGCGATGGCGGTGGCGTAGTCCGAGACGCGTAGCGAGTGGCCGCGCAGATAGGCGTCCTTCGCCTCGAGCGCCTGGGCCAGCGCCTGAACGCCGCCCAGGAATAGCTCTTCGATGCGGTTCGCCTGCGCGCGCACCCGGGTTTCGAGCTGCTCCTGGTAGCTCTTGAGCTCGAGCTTCAGTTGGCGCCGCTGGAGCGCCTGGTCCACGCGGGCGCGGACCTCGTCCAGGTTGAACGGTTTGCTGACGTAGTCCAGCGCGCCGAGCTTGAGGCACTTCACGGCGATCTCCACGTCCGCCACGGCGCTGACCATCAGCACCGCGGTGTCGGGCCATCGGTCGGTGAGGTGGCGCAGCAGGCTGACGCCGTCCATCTCCGGCATGCGGAGATCGGAAATCACGAGGGGCGCCACATCCGACTCCATCAGCCGCAGCGCCTCCACCCCCGTGCCGGCCTCCAGGCAGCGGAACCCCTCCCCTTCGAGCAGGTGCACAATGACCCGCCGCAGCCGCGGCTCGTCGTCGACGACCAAACAGGAGATCCCGTTCCGGCCCGGCATGTGGAAAAACGTAAGGCTCGCTTGCTCGGGGCGAAAGGCGTCGGTACGTTCCCGCCATGACCAGGGCCCTGGACGCGGATCGGCGGCGCCGGATGGGCACGAAGGCCGTTCACGGCGGCATCGTGGCGGACCCGCTCGCGGGGGCGGTGATGCCGCCCATCTATCAGACTTCGACCTACGTGCAGGACGGACTCGGCCGCCACAAGGGATACGAGTACGCCCGGACCCGCAACCCCACCCGCGAAGCGCTGGAGCGCAGCGTGGCCGCGCTCGAAGGCGGCGCCCACGGGTTCGCCTTCGGCTCGGGACTCGCCGCAGTGGACGCCGTGATGAAGCTGCTGTCGGCCGGCGACCATGTCGTGAGCGGGGAGAACGTCTACGGCGGCACGCATCGGCAGATGACCTACATCTGGTCTCGTCTCGGGTTGTCGTTCACGTTCGTGGACGGGGGCGACATCGACGCGGTCGCCGCCGCGGTGACGCCGCGCACGAAGGTGATCTACGCGGAGACGCCCACCAATCCGATGATGCGCCTGTGCGATCTCGCCGCGACGGCCGAGATCGCCAAGCGCGCCGGCGCCCTGCTCGTCGTGGACAACACGTTCGCCACTCCGCTGTTCCAACGGCCGCTCGAGCTCGGCGCCGATGTCGTGCTCCACTCGACGACGAAATACCTGAACGGTCACAGCGATATGGTGGGCGGGATGCTCGTCACCTCGCGTGACGACCTGGCGGAACGGCTGGCATTCATTCAGAACGGCACCGGGGCCGTGCCGGGACCGTTCGACTGCTGGCTGGCGCTGCGCGGCATCAAGACATTCCCGTTGCGCATGCGCCAGCACGATGTCAACGGGCGGCGTGTCGCGGAATGGCTCACGCACCAGCCGCAGGTGCGGCAGGTGTACTACCCGGGCTTGCCCAGCCATCCGCAACACGACCTTGCCTGCCGCCAGATGAGCGGGTTCGGCGGCATGATTTCGATCGAGCTCGGTGACGCGGCGTTCGCGCGGCGCGTGGCCGAGCGGACCACGGTGTTCGCGCTGGCGGAGTCGCTGGGCGGCGTCGAGAGTCTGATCGGCCACCCGGCGTCGATGACGCACGCCAGCGTGCCGCCGGAGCTCCGCAAGAAGATGGGACTCACCGACAGCCTGCTGCGGCTGTCGGTGGGGATCGAGGATGTCGAAGATCTGATCGAGGACCTGGACCAGGCCCTTACAGCGGGATAGCGAAACACCAGAGACGTCGAGCCGTATTGAGTTGCTCAACCAGCGGAGTATCCCATGACTGATGCCACGAGCGGCGGCCTGCCGGCAGCCCGGCCCCGAAAGATCCTCACCCAGATCGCCCCCGTTGCCTGGGAGCACCCCGCTGACCGGGCGGCGCTGCAGTCGCTGCGCTCCGTTCCGGGATTCGATGAACTGTTGAAGAAGATCTACGGCTTCCTCGGGGAACGGGGCGTGCGCCTGCTGTTCCAGGCCGACGCCGTCCGGGTGGGGCCAACCCAGTTCCCCAGGCTGCAGCAGCTCTACACCGACGTGCTCACCACCCTCGACTGGTCGGTGCGGCCCGAGCTGTTCGTCTCGCAAACGCCGTTCGCCAATGCCGGCGCGTACGGGATGGACAAGCCGTTCATCGTGATCAACTCCGGCGCGCTGACCCTGCTCGACGACGACGAGATGCGCTCGTTGCTCGGCCACGAGCTGGGCCACGTGATGAGCGGCCACGCCCTGTACCACACGCTGCTCGTCCTGCTGCTGAACGTCAGCTTCTCAGCGCTCCCCTTCCTCGCCGGCATCGCCATCCTGCCGATCCAGCTCGCGCTGCTCGAGTGGTTCCGCAAGAGCGAGTTGTCGTCCGACCGCGCCGGCCTGCTCGCGACGCAGGATCCGGTCGCGTCCCTGCGGATGAACCTCAAGTTCGCGGGCGGCGGCGACATGAAGCAGATGGACCTGAACGCCTTCCTCGTCCAGGCCAAGGAGTTCGAGGAGTCCGGCGGCGCCCTGGACCGCGTCTTCAAGATCCTCGGGGTGCTGATGCGCACGCATCCGTTCAACACGGTGCGCGCGGCCGAGCTGCAGCGCTGGGTGGAGGCGGGCGACTACGACCGCATCCTGCGGGGCGAGTACGCCCGGCGCGGGCCTGACGCGGAGCAGCGGCCGCTCGACAAGGATATCGACGACGCGCGCGATCATTACATGAAGGAAGCCAAGGCGGTCGTGAACGACGTCGTGGATTCGGCGAAGCGCGCCGCCCAGGCGTTCTCCGACGCCATGAAGAAGAAGTGAGGATCCTGGTCGTCGGCGGGGGCGGCCGCGAGCACGCCCTCTGTTGGGCGCTGCACGCGGACGACCCCACGACGACCCTGTTTGCGGCACCGGGAAACCCCGGCACCGCCGCCCTCGCCACCAACCTCGCCGTGGCGGCCACCGATCTGGATGGTCTCACGACGGCCGCCCGCGACCACCACATCGATCTGGTCGTGGTAGGTCCCGAGGCGCCGCTCGCCGCGGGCCTCGTGGACCGGCTCCGGGCCGCCGGGCGCCCCGCGTTCGGCCCCACCGCCGCCGCCGCACGCCTCGAGTCCTCCAAAGCGTTCGCCAAGGACGTGATGTGCGCCGCGGGGGTCCCCACCGCCGCGAGCCGCACCTTCACCGCGATCGCCCCGGCGCTCGCGTATATCGACCATCACGCCGAGCCGCTCGTCGTGAAAGCGTCGGGGCTCGCCGCGGGCAAGGGCGCCGTGGTGTGCGCCACCCGGGCGGAGGCGGCGGGCGTCGCCCGCGACATGCTGGAACGCGGCCTGCTGGGCGCCGCCGGCCAAGAGATCGTCGTGGAGTCGTTTCTCGACGGCGAGGAGCTCTCGGTGCTGGCCCTCACCGACGGCGAGCAGATCCTCATTCTGCCGGGCGCGCAGGATCACAAGCGGCTGGGAGAGGGAGACACGGGCCCCAACACCGGCGGGATGGGCGCGTACTGCCCCGTGAGCGTGGCCACGCCGGCCATGCTGGAGCGGGTGCGACGCGACGTGCTGGCGCCCACCCTCGCCGAGCTGGACCGTCGCGGCTGCCGCTACGCCGGCGTGATGTACGCCGGGCTCATGATCGGGCCTGACGGCACACCCTGGGTGCTCGAATTCAACTGTCGCTTCGGCGACCCCGAAACCCAGGTGCTGCTCCCGGTGCTGGCGCGCGGGGCCACTGCCCACCTTGCGGCGATCGCCGCCGAGGCCTGGCGGCCCGACGACGCGGTGCTGCCCGCGCGCGGCGCCGCGGTTACCACCGTGCTCGCCGCGCGCGGTTACCCCGACCGGCCGGAGCGCGGCGCCGCGATCTCCCTGCCGCGGGAACCGGGAGACGGGGTGCTGCTGTTTCACGCCGGTACCACACGCGATGCCGACGGGACGCTGCGCGTCGCGGGAGGCCGGGTGCTGAACGTCACCGCGCTCGCCCCCACCGTCCGGGATGCCGCCGCGGCCAGCCGGGCGGCGTGCGAGCGGGTCGCGTTCGACGGCAAGACCTGGCGTCGCGACATCGCGTGGCGGGAGATCGCTCGAGGTAGGGATCGTGCCGGAGCTGCCTGAAGTCGAAACCATCGTTCGCGACGTGGCGCCGCGGCTCGTCGGGCGCCGCATCCGGTCGGCCCGCCTCACGAAGACGGACGTCCTGCGGGGCGTCTCGCGGCCCCGCCTCGTGCGCACCCTCACCGGCAATACCGTCCGGTCGGCCTCGCGCCGCGCGAAGCACGCGGTGTTCCTGCTCGACAGCGGCCACCGGATGATCGTCCAACCCCGAATGACCGGATCCCTGATCGTGTATGACCGCCCGCTTTCGCGTGAGGAAGCCCGCTACGCGGTGTTGATCTGCACCCTCACCGGGGGCGGCTTGTTCGTGTATCGCGACGTGCGCCGTCTCGGCACGGTGTGGCTGCTCGACGAGCGCGGCTGGAATGCCTATACCGCCCGGCTTGGCCCCGAGCCGCTCGAACCCGAGTTCACGCCGGCGACGCTCGCCGGTGCGCTGTCCGGTACGCGCACCGCCGTGAAGAAGGCGATCATGGACCAGCGACGGCTGGCCGGCGTCGGCAACATCTACGCCAACGAGGCGCTGTTCGACGCCCGGATCGACCCGTCGCGGCCGGCGAACCGCCTCGCGAGCGCCGAGGTCGAAACACTGCACGGCGCCATCGTGGAGATACTGCAACGCGCGGTGCGGGCCTCGGGCACCACCGTGCGGGATTACCGCACCGGCACCGGCGAGCCCGGCAACTTTCAGCTCGAGCTGAAGGTGTACGATCGAGGGGGAGAGCCGTGCGTGCGCTGCGGGCGCCGGCTCGTCACCACCCACGCGATCGATTTGCGCCAGACCACGCTGTGCGCGTTCTGCCAGCGTTGATCGACCATCGCTGAGCGAGACTAGAGCGGCACGATCCGGCCGCGCGGCGGGATGCCCGGCTCGAGCTCCAGGATCCCCACGGTCACCGGGAGGTCAAAGCGCCGCTGGCCGGCGCTCCCCGGGTTCATCACGGTGATCGTGCGATCCACCAGCTCGAGCAGCGGCTTGTGCGTGTGGCCGAACACGAGGATCTCGCCGTCGGGGAAGGCGGCGTGCAGCCCCTCGGGGGTCGGCGTCCCGAGCTGATCGCCGTGCGTCACCACGATGTCGAAGCCGTCGAGCCGCAGCGTCGCGACCTGGGGGAGACGCGCCCGCAGCGCCGCGTCGTCGGTGTTGCCGTACACCGCGGTGACCGGCGCCAGCGCCTGGAGCTCCACCATCACGTCCCACTTGCCCACATCCCCCGCATGCAGGATGTGATCGACTTCGCGGAACGCTTCGAACACCTCCGGCCGCAGCAGGCCGTGGGTGTCTGAGATCACGCCGAGCCGCATCAGGCCGGCCCGATCACCCCGCCCACCGCTTGCCGATTTCGACCTCGAGACCGAGGTGGTCGATCACCCGCTGCACCACGAAATCCACCAGCTCCGCGACCTTGGTCGGGCGATGGTAGAACCCCGGGGCGGCAGGCAGCACCATGGCGCCCGCCTCCGTGGCCGCCACGAGGTTCCGCAAATGCACGAGCGAAAGCGGTGTCTCCCGCGGCACGAGGATGAGCGGCCGCCGCTCCTTGAGCGTGACGTCCGCGGCTCGCTCGATCAGGCTCCGACTCGTGCCGTGCGCCACGGCGGACACCGTGCCCATCGAACAGGGGCAGATCACCATGCCGGCGGTGCGCGCCGAGCCCGAGGCGGGGCGCGCGCCGCGGTCCTTGTCGTCGAACGCCGTGACGCTCTGCCAGTCGCCCCCGGTGGCCCCGCGCAGGGCGGGCTCGCCCTCGATGCCGCACTCCTGCTCGAGCAGGCGCCAGCCGTGGCTCGAGACGAGCAGCCAGGTCGGGACGCGATGCGCGGCGAGCACCTCGAGCAGCCGCACGCCGTAGGGCGCGCCCGAGGCACCTGTGATGGCGAGGACGACGGGCAGACGCGTCATCTTCCCCGCCGATTGGGTGTGACGGTCTTCCGGGGGTGCGGCGGTGGGCGGGGAGGGATGGGGGACGCGGGACGAGGGACGGGTGTGCGCGGCCCGGTCCTGGGAACACTCGTCCCCCGTCCCCCGTCCCTCGTCCTCCTCATAGCAGGCGATCCCCCAGTGCGCCGAGGAACACGACGATACTGACGATGCCGTTCATGGTAAAGAAGGCGGCGTTCAAGCGGGACAGTTCTCCCGGCTGGACCAGCCGGTGTTCGTATGCGATGACCGCGGCGCCGATCGCGACGCCGACGTAGTACGCCCAGCCGAGCCCCGCTCCCCAACCGAACAGCAGCAGCGCGACGAGCGCGAGGCTGTGGAGCACTTTGGCGAGCAGGATACCGGTGGGCTGGCCGAAGCGGACCACCGCCGAGTGGAGCCCTTCGCGGCGGTCGAACTGCTCGTCCTGCAGCGCGTAGAAGATGTCGAACCCGCCCACCCAGAAGGTCACCGCCGCCGCCAGCGCCCAGAGCAGCCAGGCGGGGTTGCTCCACGCCCCCGCGACCGCGAGGTACCCGGCCGGACCGGCGATCGCGTCTCCCAGACCGAGCCAGAGGTGCGAGCCCCAGGTGAAGCGCTTGGCGTAGCTGTACAGCGTGACCACGAGGAGGGCGACCGGCGAGAGCGCGAAGCACACCGGATTCAGCGCCCAGGCGGCCCACTCGAACAATACGGCGGCGACGATGACGGCGGCCCACGCCTGGCCCAGCGAGAGCCGTCCGGACGGCAGCTCGCGGCTCCGCGTGCGCGGGTTTCGGGCGTCGAGCGCGCGGTCGGCGATGCGATTGAATCCCATCGCCACGAAACGCGCCGCCGTGAAAGCGAGCGCCACGAGCCCCACGATCCGGGGCGTGACCGCCGTCTCCCGCGACGCGACCACGACCCCGAGCAGGGCGAACGGCAGCGCGAACACGGTGTGGGGTAGCCGGACGAAGTTGACGTAGCGGACCAGGAGCGATTCACCCGCCAGCGTCTGCCCCTCAGCGCTCAAGGCCGAGCTCCTTCCACATCGCGTCCACGCGCCGCCGCGTCGCCTCGTCCATCACGATCCGGTCTGGCCACGGGCGATCGAAGCCTTCCTCTTTCCACTTGCGGGTCGCGTCGATGCCCATTTTGGAACCGAAGGTGAACGCCCGGCTGGAATGGTCGAGCACGTCGATCGGCCCCAGCGTGAACCGCACGTCGCGCTCCGGGTCGATGTTGTTGAGCGCCACCCACCAGGCTTCCTTGGGGTCGCGCACGTTCACGTCCCGGTCCAGCACGACGATCACTTTGGCGAGCGACATCAGGCCCTGGCCCCAGAGCCCGTTCATCACCTTGTAGGCCTGCCCCGGATACTGCTTGTCGATGCTCACGAACACGAGGTTGTGGAAGATGCCCTCGGCCGGCATGTGGTAGTCCACCACTTCCGGCAGCGTGAGCTTCAGGAGCGGGAGGAAGATCCGCTCGGTCGCATGGCCCAGCCAGTAATCCTCCATCGGCGGTCGGCCTACGATGGTGTGCGGCCAGACCGGGGTCCCGCGCATCGTGATCGCGGTGATGTGGACCTGCGGATAGTGGTCAGCGAGCGAGTAGAACCCGGTGTGGTCGCCGAACGGCCCCTCGAGCACCAGTGGCTCGCGCGGATCCACGTATCCTTCGAGCACGATCTCCGCTTCGGCCGGAACCTCCAGGTCGCTCGTGATCGCCTTCGCGAGGTGGACCGGCTCGCGCCGCAGGAAGCCCGCGAACAGAAACTCGTCGATGGTCGGCGGTAACGGCGCCGAGGCGGCGTAGATGCTGGCGGGATCCCCCCCGAGCGCGATGGCGACCGGCATCGTCTCGCCGCGCTCCGCCATGGCGCGCCAGTGCGCCGCGCCCACCTTGTGGCGCTGCCAGTGCATGGCCACCGTGCGGGGTCCGGTCACCTGAACGCGATACATCCCGACGTTGCGCGTGCCGCTCGCTGGATCGCGGGTGATCACGCCCGGCAGCGTGATGTAGGGACCGCCGTCCTGGGGCCAGCACACCGGTATCGGGAATCGCCCGAGGTCCACGTCTTCCCCGCGCACCACGATCTCCTGGCACGGTGGACGCTCGCCCGACAGCCGTGGCGGGAACTTGGCCATCTCGGCGAGCCGCGGCAGCATGGCGAGTTTCGCGAGCAGGCCTTCGGGGACTTTGACGTTCAGCATTTCGGCGATCCGCTCGCCGACCTGGTCGAGGCGCTCGACGCCCAACGCCAGGGCCATGCGGCGCTCGGAGCCAAACAGGTTGACCGCGACCGGGACCGGCGACGGTCCGCCCTGCACCAGCGTGGGCCGTTCGAACAACAGCGCCGGGCCCCCGCCCGGGGACTTCATCACCCGATCCGCGACCTCGGTGATCTCCAGAGCGGCCGACACGGGCCGGTCCACGCGCCGGAGGTCTCCCGCGGCGTCGATCGCGCCCATAAAGGCGCGAAGGTTATCGAGTGCCATAGTGGAGGGCGCAAATCCCGCCGGTCAGCAACCGATAGCCGACGTCGTGAAACCCGGCCGCGGCGAGGCGCGTGGCGAGCTCGTCGGGATCGGGAAACTCGAGCACCGACTCTGGCAGGTAGGTGTAGGCGTCCGTATGTTTCGAGACCGCACGGCCGACCACCGGCAGCACGCGGCGAAAGTACCACAGATAGGCGGCGCGCAGGGGGGCGAAGCGCGGGGTCGTGAATTCGAGCACCACGAAGCGCGCACCCGGTTTGAGCACGCGAGCCGCTTCCACGAGACCCGCATCCAGATCGGCGAGATTGCGCACGCCGAAGCCGACCATGGCGCCGTCGAACGATGCGTCGGGAAACGGGAGGGCCAGGGCATCGGCCCCCACCGGCACGGCCCGCGCCGCCTTGCGGCGGCCGCCGACGAGCATCGGCACGACGAAATCTGCGCCGAACACACGGCCCCGGAACCCGGGACGGCCCGCGAGCACGGCGGCCAGGTCCAGGGTGCCGGCGCAGAGATCCAGATAGGCACCGTCGGGGTGGGTCTCCCACCCGAGACGGGCCACCGCGGTCCGCCGCCAGCGGCGCGCCTCGTTGAGTCTGAGCAGTTGGTAGAGGAAGTCGTCCCGCGGCGCGAGCGCCGTGAACATGGCGCGCACGTAGGATCGCT
>JBGQHV010000019.1:0-28972 GCA_041498155.1 Gemmatimonadota bacterium
CGCGCGCTCGGCGAAGAGCCAGCCGCTGATTCCCGGGACCCGGATCCCGGGATCCGGCGCGGCCGCGATCTCGATGCGGATCAACCCGTAGTACAGGTCGCGCCCCTCCCACGGCCACAACCGCAGGTACCACGAGTCCACTTCGGTACGGCCGTGTCCGCCGCGAACGCGGAACACGCTGGTGCGGTGCGCGGCGGGAACGGTCAGCGCGCGCTCGAGGTGCCGGCCCTCGAGGAACTGCGCGCCATGACTCTTGATGACGCCGAGCGCGCGGGGATGGCGCGCGAGGACGGCCGAGACCGCGAGCTGCCCGTCGACCACAAGCCACTCGTGCTCGCCCAGGCGTTCGATCGCCCGGCGGCCCAGCTCACGCTCGAGCGCCTGGCGGGCGCGATGCACCTCGCGCCGCAACGCTTCCAGCGCGTGCCCCGGCTGCCGCGGGGCGGGGCCGTCCGTTTCGGTGATGACCGCTTCCAATCCGGCCGCCGCGATCGCCCGCCGCCGCGGCTCGTCCAGCGTCCCGGCTGGCGCCACGACCAGCTCGCGCGCTTCCCACAACGCCGTCCGCAACCGGCCGTCCGGGCCGCGTCGCCGCACGGCGGCCGCCACATAGGCGACGGCGATCGGCTGGACGCCGTCGTACCCCACCACCCGCCATTGCTGGATGCCGTCGAGGAACCCGACGGCCGCGGGCGGCGGCTCGGGGGCGACGGGATGCACGCGCAGCCCGCCATCCTCGACCAGCTCCACCTCGGCACCGGGCTCGTCCTCGGGTTCGCCCAGCCGGCCGACGCTGGCATCGGGGAGGTAGGACGCCGGGGTGATGCCGGCGGCGTACAGGGCGGTGAGCCAGTCGCGCCGGCCGCTCATCGTTCACTCATGGGGCGAGTTTCACACCGACCACGACCCCATCGCGAATCGGAATCACCGCCGATACCACGCGCGGGTCGGTCGCGGCGAGCCGGTTGAAGGCGCGCACCCCTTCGGCGGCCGGAGAGTGATCGCTCGGGTCGACCACCGATCCGTGAAAGAACGCGTTGTCGCACAACAAGAGGCCGCCGGGCCGGAGCAGGCGCACGCTGTGCTCGAAGTACTGCACCAGCGGCTCCTTGTCGGCGTCCACGAAGACGGCATCGAAGCCCGGAGCGAGGGTCCCGAGCACCGGGAGCGCCTCCCCTTCGACCAGCTCTACCCGGTCCGCCACGCCCGCCTCGGCATACGCCCGCCGGGCCAGGGCGGCGTGGAGAGGATGCTTCTCGATGGTGGTCAGCATCCCGCCCGTGGGGAGGGCGCGGGCCAGCCAGATGCCGGAGTACCCCGCCAGCGACCCGATCTCGAGCACGCGGCGCGCGCCCACGGCCCGCAGCAGCACGTGCAGCAGCTTGCCTTCATCGGGAGAGATGTGGATGGACGGGAGATGCTGCTCGGCGTGGCGGGCGCGCACCCGCGCCAGCGCCGGATCCTCGACCGCGAACAGCTCCTCGATGTAGCGCTGGAGCCGCTCGTCTCCCACTAGGCGGTGGCCTCGACGTTGGGGAACGGCGGGACCTCGAGCAGCCAGAGCCCGGCGAGCCGCGACTGCTTGTCCACCTCGACCAGCAACAAATCGGCGACGCGCGCGACGCTCGCCGGCTTCGTGCGCCCCACGCGGATGTGAAAGACCGACTCGGCCGGGTTCTTTTCGACCGTGAGCGCCGTGTCGACCTCCACGGCGGCCACGGCGGGCTGCGAGCGCCGGGACGGAAACAGTACGCGGGCGTCCTGGGCCGCGGTGGGAGCCGTGAGGCCGTCCACCGTGCGGATGTCGTCGGGCCAGGTCACGATGTCGAGCCCGCGCAGCAGTCCGCCGGCAACATCGAGCAGGACGAACGAACCGTCACTCCCCTCGAGATCCACGGTGCCATCCATGCCGCTCGCCTTGGGCACACCCTTGCAGGCGGCCGACAGAATGTCGGTCTCCGGATCCCAGCGGTAGGTCACCTTGGGCAGCTTGCCCTCGAGCGGCTCGATCTTCGCTTGAAATTGCACGCGCGTGCGCCTTCCACGGGTCGGCGGGGGGGCGTAATATAGCGCTGTCTCGAGGAGGAGCCAGATGATGGAGCGACGGGAGTTCGTGTCGGTGTTGGGGGGGGCGGCGGTAGCAGGACGGATGGTCGGATGGCCGGATGGGCGGATGGTTCATCCGTCAATCCGCCCATCCGTCAATCCGCCCCAGCAGCCCGCTCTCGGCCCGGAGGTCTTCGCCCGTCGCCTCGAGCGCCTCCGCACCGAGCTGGACCATCGCAAGCTCGACCTTTTCGTCGCCACGCCCGGCACGAACTTCGCCTACTTCACGGGCGCCAACCCGGGACGCAGCGAGCGCCTGATCCTGCTCGTCGTCCCGACGAAGGGCGACCCCGTGATCGTGGCGCCGTCGTTCGAGGTCGAGCGGGTCAAGCGCGCCAGCGCGTTCAGCGACGTGCGCGGATGGGACGAGCAGGACGATCCGTGGAAACTGGTGAAGACGGTGCTGCGCGTGGTGAAGCCGTTGCATCGCGTCGGACAGGGGACGATCGAAGCGAGCCTGGACTACGGCTCGACGCTCGCGCTGTTCAACGCCGCCGGGGGCGACTGGAAGTGGCAAAGCGCGGCGCCGGTCACCGAGCGCCTGCGGGTCATCAAGTATCCGGAGGAAGTCGCCCAGATCCGGCACGCCATCGCGATCACCGAGGCGTCGATCGCGGCGACGTTTGCCGCGCTGGTCCCCGGCATCACCGAGCGGGACGTCGCCGCCAAGCTCGCCGCGGAAATGCGCGCCCGCGGGTCGTCGGGCGACGGCCTGGTGCAGTTCGGGCCCGCCAGCGCCCTGCCCCACGGCGGCCCCACGAGCGGCGCCCTGCAGAAGGAAATGGTGGTGCTGATCGACGCCGGCAGCCTGGTGTCGGGCTACACCTCCGACATCACCCGCACCACCTGGTTCGGCGACGCGCCCTCCGACGAGTTCAAGAAGGTGTTCAACCTGGTGCACGACGCCCAGACCGCGGCGATGGAGCTCGGGAAGCCATTCACGGTGCGCTGCCAGGAGATGGACCGGGCCGCCCGGAAGGTCATCACCGATGGCGGCTACGGCCAGTATTTCACGCACCGCCTCGGTCACGGCATGGGCATGGACGGCCACGAGCCGCCCTATCTGGTGGAGGGCAACGACGCGCCGCTCGAGCCGGGCATGGTGTTCACCATCGAGCCCGGGATCTATCAGCTGGAGAAGTTCGGGGTGCGGATCGAGGACGACAATCTCGTCACGGACAACGGACTCGAAGTGCTGAGCAACCGTCCGGCGAAGTTGTAACGAAGCGGACTACAGCGTCTTCGTGAACTCGATGATCCGCTCGAGGGCTTTCTCGATGTCCGCCGTCGCCGCCGCGTAGGAGAGCCGGACCCAGCGATCGTCACCGAACGCGGAGCCGGGAACGAGGGCCACGCCCGTCTCGGTGATCAGGCGCGTGCAGAAACTGGTCCCGCTGATCCCACCGAACGAGTCGACCCGGAAAAAGAAGTAGAACGCCCCGTGGGGCTCCACGAACTCGACCCCCGGGAGCCGCCGCCGAAACGCCTCCACCAGCACGTCGCGCCGCCGGCGAAACTCGGCCACCATGCGCTGCACGTCCTGCTCGACGCGCTCGTCGCCGTAGGCCGCCGCGGCGGCCCACTGCGCCATGTGATTCGCGCCCGACGTCGTGTGCGACTGCAGCGCCGCCATGGCTTTGGCGACTTTCCCGGGCGCCAGCGCGAGACCCACGCGCCAACCGGTCATCGCATAGGCCTTGCTCACCCCGCAGACCAGCACCACGCGCTCCAGCAGGTCGTCGGGGAGGTCGAGGAAGGACGGCGCCGGACCGCTGCCGTAGTGAATACGGCGGTAGATCTCGTCGGCTACCACCCAGACGTTGCGGTCGGCCGCCCACTGGGCGATGGAGCGCAGCTCGGCCAGCGTGTACACCGACCCCGTCGGATTGCACGGGGAGCAGAGGATCAGTCCCTTCGGCGCCGGCAGGATGCGCTCCAGCTCGCGCACGCTCACCTTGAGACCCCATTCGGGGTGGCCCGTGATCAACACCGGCCGGGCGCGCGTCAGGTGGACGATCTGCGGATAGGAGACCCAGGCGGGCGCGGGAATCGCCACCACGTCACCGGGACCGAACAGCGTGAAGCAGGCGTTGAAGAGCGACTGTTTCGACCCATTGGACACGACGATGTGATCGGCGTTGATCGGACGCCCGCCGGACAGCAGCGCCAGGTGCTTGGCGGCCGCGGCCCGCAGCTCGAGGATGCCCTCGTTGGCCGGATAGCGCGTCTTCCCTTCCTTGATCGCTCGGATGCCCGCTTCCGCCGGGATCGGCGGCGTGGGGAAATCGGGCTCACCCGCCCCCAGATCGATCACGTCCTCACCCGCGGCCCGGCGACGCTTGGCCTCCTGCGAAATGGCGATCGTGGCCGATGTCTCGAGGTGCGCGATGTTGGGCGACAGAACGTCGCTCATGGCGGGCGTGCTCCGGGAGCTGGAAGGCGTTGAGGGCACGCGTCAGAATACCATTGCCCTTCCTCCCGCGCCACGGTAAGATGACCCCCGCAGCCCGCCCTTTGACAACCGAGGACCCCGTGACAGGTGTGAGCGACGCGCAGGCCGCGCTGGAGCGGGGCCGCGCCGTGATGCTGGTGACCCCGCCGGCCGTGGAGCAAGCGGAGATGGTGTGGGAGCTGATCCCGACCGCGACGCCCGGTCCGAGCGTCCTCATCCTGTGCAGCGACGGAGCGGCGGCCGAAGACTGGGCCGACGCCGCGCCCCCGTCGTTGCGGATCCACGCCGTCACGGGTCTCGGCCGCACCGCACGAATCCTCAAGGACGGCACCATCGGGGTCCTGGCGGGGTCTCCCGAGGACCTGCAGGCCCTCTCCACCCGCTCGGCGCTGAAGCTCGACGGCGTCACCACCATCGTCATCGCCTGGCCCGAATGGCTCATCGCCTCCGGCCGCCTCCCGGTCCTCGAGCAGCTGCTGGGCGAGATGCGCGACGCGCGGCGCATCGTGCTCTCCTGGAACCCCCAAGTGCTCGAAGACTTTCTCGAGCGCTATGCGCGGCGCCCCCACGTGGTGGGGGATCTGCCCATGAGCGAGGACGCCCGCCCGTTGTCGCCCGTCGGGCCGGCGCGCTACATCCTGCTGCCGCGCGCGCGGCGGGTTTCCGCCCGGCGCGAGGTACTGGACGCGCTCGACCGCCCGCGCGTACTCGAGTGGCGCCGTCCCACGGCGCTCGACGAATCGGCCGATGTGGTGGTGTGCTTCGATCTGCCGTCGCGCGAGGAGCTGGCCCGGCTCTCGGCCCATGCGGAGCCGGTCCTGCTGCTCGCGCCCGCCCAGCTCCCCTACGCCCGCTCGATCGCCGCGCCGCTCACCCCCCTGTCCCTCCCCGCGACACGGCTGCGTGCGCAAACCGATGCCGACGCGCTGCGGGCGCGGACCGCGGCCCGGATCGAGGCGGGCGGGTTGGAGGCCGAGCTGGGATTTCTCGAGCCGCTGCTCGAGCGCTACGACGCGGCGGAAATCGCCGCGGCGCTGCTGTCGATCAGTCGCCAGCAGGCGACCGCCGTTGAGCAGTCCACACCCACCCCCCCGCATCCCACGCCTTCCGAGCCCTGGGTGCGCCTCTTCGTCAACGTGGGCAAGAAGGACCGGGCCGCGGCTAAGGACCTGGTCGGCGCGATGACGCGCGAGGTCGGCCTCGCCCGGGAAGACATCGGGCGCATCGAAGTCCGCGAGGGGTTCACCCTGGTCCAGGTCGCCGCGCACGCGGTGGACGCGGCGATCCGCGGGCTCTCGCGCGTGGCGATCCGCGGGCGTCGTCTCGCGGCCCGCCGCGACCGGGAGACCTGACGTGGCGGGCGCCCTGGGTCACCTCCGCGTCCTGGACTGCTCGCGCGTGCTCGCGGGACCCTGGGCCGGCCAGATCCTGGCCGACTTCGGCGCCGAGGTGATCAAGGTGGAGCGGCCCGGCACGGGTGACGACACCCGGCACTGGGGGCCCCCGTATCTGCGCGACGCGGCCGGCCGCGACACCGGTGAAGCGGCGTACTATCTGTGCGCCAATCGCGGCAAACGATCCCTCACTGTCGATTTCGCCACCCCCGAAGGACGCGACATCGTCCGGCGCCTGGCTGCCCAGTCCGACGTGTTCCTCGAGAACCACAAAGCCGGCGACCTGGCCCGGCACGGCCTGGACTATGACAGCCTGCGGGACGTGAATCCGCGCCTCATTTACTGCTCGATTACGGGGTTCGGTCAGGACGGGCCCTACGCGACGCGCGCGGGTTACGACTTCGCGATCCAGGCGCTCGGGGGCCTGATGAGCGTGACGGGCGAGCGTGACGACCGGCCCGGCGGCGGCCCCCAGAAAGCGGGTGTGGCGGTGGCGGACGTGATGGCGGGGTTGTACGCCGCCGTCGCGGTGCTCGCGTGCGTGGCCCAGCGTGAGGTGTCGGGCCGCGGGCAATACGTCGACCTCTCCCTGCTGGACGTCCAGGTGGCGACGCTCGCGAATGTGGCGTTGAACTATCTCGTCTCGGGAGCGGTCCCGGTTCGCTGGGGGAACGCGCACGCCAACATCGTGCCCTACCAGGTGGTGCCCACCGCCGACCGACCCATCGTTCTCGCGGTCGGCAACGAAGAGCAGTTCCGGAAGTTCTGTGCGGTGGCCGGCGTTCCGGCGCTGGCCGCCGATCCGCGTTATGCGACCAACGCCTCCCGGGTGCTGCATCGCGACGCGCTGACGGGCGAGCTGGAGCGCGTGCTTGCGTCCCGCACCGCGGCCGCCTGGCTCGCGGCGCTCGAGCCCGCCGGCGTGCCGTGCGCCCCGATCAACGACCTCGCGCAGGTGTTCGCCGACCCGCAGGTGCGCCACCGTGGCCTCCGGATCGAGCTGCCGCACCCCGGTGCCGGCACCGTGCCGCTCGTCGCGAACCCCATTCGGCTCTCCGAGACGCCGATCCGCTACGAGGCGCCGCCGCCGCTCCTGGGCCAGCATACCGATGCGATCCTGCACGAGCGCCTCGGCTTCGATCAGGCCGCGATCGCCGACCTGCGGCGGCGCGGCGTCGTCTGAGCGCAGCGACGGACCGCCTGAAACGCTGACGGGCCGCCCAGCGGGGCGGCCCGTATCCAGCATCGCTTCACTTCGCTCTTCTACTTCTTGTTGACCGCCATCTTCAACTGCTTGCCGGCACGGAACGCCGGCGCGATGGTCGCCTTGATCTGGATTTCGGCGCCGGTCTTGGGATTGCGACCCACGCGAGCGGCGCGCTTGCGGGCTTCGAAGTTGCCGAATCCCGTGATCTGCACCTTCGTCCCCTTCTTCAGCTCGCCGGCGATGATGCCCTTGTCGTCGAACAGGGCTTCGACCGCACGGCCGGCATCGGCTTTGGACATCTTCGTCCGCATCGCCAGCGCCGCTATCAGGTCGGCTTTGTTCACAGCACGCTCCTCACAAGAGGGTTGGTAAGGGGAAAGTCTCGCAAATCAGCCCCTTTCACGGGGGGGCCCCCGAAAAGCCTTGAAATCTCTCGACAATATGGGGACCCACCCCGGAAATCCGCAAGACTCCTGCCCTTTTTGGCCACCCCCCAGTCCACCTTCACACTCCTCCACCCACTCCACCTTTCTCCACCATCCTCCCGCACCCCCTCCGCTTGCCCCCTAGCTCGGCCCCGGTGAGCTTGCAGCGCCATGTTCCACGGTACCCGCCCCGGTTGGATCGAAGTCATCGCCGGCGTGATGTTCTCCGGCAAAAGCGAGGAGCTGATCCGCCGCGTGCGGCGTGCGGCCATCGCCCGCAAGCAGGTCCAGGTCTTCAAATCGCATCTCGACGCCCGCTACGCCGGGCTGTACTCCGTGACCACCCACGACGGCATCACCGTCGAGGCCGAGCCGATCGACAGCGCCGAGCAGATTCAACGCGGCATCCGGAGCGGTACCGAGGTGGTGGCGGTGGACGAGGCGCAGTTTCTCGACGAGGGGATCGTGACGGTGGCGGGCGCGCTGGCCGACGGGGGGGTCCGCGTCATCCTCGCGGGTACCGACGTCGACTTCCGCGGCCTTCCCTTCGGGCCGATGCCCCGACTTATGTGCGCCGCCGAGGTCATCGACAAGCTCCACGCGATCTGCGTCGTGTGCGGCGGCCCGGCGAGCCGCAACCAGCGGCTGGTCGACGGCCAGCCGGCGCCCTGGAACAGCCCCACGATCATGGTCGGGGGCAGCGAGAGCTACGAGGCGCGGTGCCGGCATTGTCACAAGGTGCCGAGGGTCGATGAGGGTCAGACGGCCCTGCTATAGCCATTGGCCATGCTCAACATCGCCCTCACCGGCAACATCGCCGCCGGCAAGTCCACCGTCATCACCTTCTTCCGGCAATGGGGCGCCACCATCATCGATGCCGACGAGCTGGTGCGGGAAGTCGAGGCGCCGGGCACCGCCGTGCTCGCGGCCATCGCCCGGCGCTTCGGTCCCGGGGTCTTGTCGGCCGATGGAACGCTCGATCGGGCGGTGTTGCGCTCCAAGGTGCTGGGCGATGACGCGTCCCTGGCCGCGCTCAACGCGCTGGTGCATCCCGCGGTCGCGCGGCGCCGCGAGGCGCTGGTGGACGCGGCCTGGAAGCGCGGCGACCGGATCGTGGTCAACGACATCCCGCTGCTCTTCGAAGTGCTCGATCCGGACCAGTTCGACGCCGTCGTGCTGGTCGATGCGCCGGTCGCCGTGCGGCGGGCGCGGTTGCGCGCCCTGCGGGGGCTCTCGGCCGACGACGCCGACCGGATGATCGCCGCCCAGCAGGCGTCCGAGCGCAAACGGAAGAAGAGTCACTATGTGATCGACAACGACGGCACGCTGGAAGCGCTGGAGCGCCGCGCGCGGTCGGTGTACGCCGAGCTCGAGCGCCGGGCAGCGGCCAAAGAGCAAGCTTGACACTGGTTTCCGCCGTCCCTAGCTTCGCCCGCGTTCCCGCCACCTCCAGTCGAAAGCGACGCCGGCATGGCCAACGTTCCCAACGACCTCCGCTACACACCAGAGCACGAGTACGTCAAGACGACCGCCGATCCCGCCACCGTGCAGATCGGGATCACCGACTACGCGCAGGGCGAGTTGGGGGATGTGGTCTTCGTGGAGCTCCCCAAGCCCGGCGCGACCTTCGCGAAGATGCAGGTCTTCGGGACGATCGAAGCGGTGAAGGCGGTCTCCGAGCTGTATTGCCCGGTCGCCGGCACCGTGGTGGAAGCCAACGGCGCCCTGGACGGCGATCCCGCCCTCGTGAATCGCGATCCCTACGGCGCCGGGTGGATGATCAAGCTCAAGGTCAAGGACGCGGCGGAGGTGACTGGATTACTCGACGCGGCGGCCTACGAGAAGCACGTTGGAAGCAAATGAAGCGCTCAGCCATCAGCGGTCAGCGATCCCGGCTGACGGCTGACGGCTGATGGCCGTATGCTCACGCTCACGTTCCACGGCCACGCCTGTTTCACCGCCGAAGGCGACGGGAAGCGGGTGATCTTCGATCCTTTCCTTACCGGCAACCCCGCAGCGGACATTCCGGCCGAGCGCGTTCCGCAGCTCGACGCGATCCTGCTGTCCCACGGCCACGGCGATCATCTCGGTGATGCCCTCCCGCTCGCCAAGCGGGACGGCGCCACGATCGTCGCGACGGCCGAGCTGGCCGCGTTCTGTGACGAGCACGGGGGCACCGCGCACGCGATGCATATCGGCGGCAGTCACCGCTTCCCGTTCGGCACGGTGAAGCTCGTCCCCGCCTTTCACGGCGGCGGGATCAAGGGAGACGACGGCTCGCACACGACGAATCCCTGCGGGATCGTCCTCACCCTGGGCGGCGCCACGGTGTACCACAGCGGCGACACCGGACTCACCATGGAAATGCAGCTGCTCAAGGGCCGCGTGGACGTGATGCTGGTGCCGATTGGCGACAACTATACGATGGGCATCGAGGATGCCGTCCGGGCGGTCGAATTCGTCGGGCCTCGCGTCGCGATTCCGATGCACTACAATACGTGGGACGTCATCGCCGCCGACCCTGACGCCTTCAAGCAGCAGGTGGGCCGTACCGCCGAGGTCGTCGTCCTCGCGCCGGGCGAGTCCCACACCGTCTCCTGAACTCGGGAACCCCGACTACCCGCATGTCCAACTCCGCCGACCTCGTTCATCCCGACGTCTTTCGCACGCGCCACATCGGACCTCGCGCCGACGAGCAGCGCGAGATGCTGGCGCTCCTGGGCTATGACTCGCTCGATGCGTTCATCGACGCGGTCGTTCCCGAAGACATCCGCCTGCGCCGGCCGCTGGCGTTGCCGCCAGGACGCGACGAGCGCGAGGTGCTCCAGGCGCTGCGCCGCATCGCCAGCCAGAACCAGCCGTTCCGCTCGTACCTCGGCATGGGCTACCACGCCTGCTTCACCCCGCAGGTGATCCAGCGCAACGTGCTGGAGAACCCCGGCTGGTACACGGCCTACACGCCCTATCAGGCGGAGATTGCCCAGGGTCGACTGGAAGCCCTGTTGAACTTCCAGACGATGGTGGCGGACCTGACCGGGCTCGAGGTCGCGAACGCGTCGCTGCTGGACGAGGCGACGGCGGCGGCCGAAGCGATGCATGTGACCGAAGCGATCGCCGGGGCGAAGGGCCGGCCGGTCTACTGTGTGGACGAGCAGTGCCACCCGCAGACGATCGCGGTGGTTCGCACCCGCGCCGACGCCCGGGGCATCGAGATCGTCGTCGGCGATCCAGACTCGTTCCGGTTCGGGGACGGCGTCATCGGCGCGCTCGTGCAGTATCCCGGCACCGACGGCCGGTTGCGCGACTTCCGCGTCCTGTGCGAGCGGGCGCACGCGGCCGGCGCCCTGGTGACCGCGGCGACCGACCTGTTGGCGCTCACGCTCCTCGTGCCGCCGGGCGAGTGGGGCGCCGACATGGCGGTGGGCAACAGCCAGCGCTTCGGCGTACCCATGGGCTACGGCGGTCCCCATGCGGCCTTCTTCGCGACCCGCGACGCTCACAAACGGCACCTGCCCGGCCGCATCATCGGCGTGTCCAAGGACCGCGCCGGACGACCGGCGTTGCGCATGGCGTTGCAGACCCGCGAGCAGCACATCCGCCGCGAAAAGGCGACGAGCAACATCTGCACGGCGCAGGTCCTGCTGGCCGTGATGGCGGGCATGTACGCCGTGTACCACGGGCCCGATGGTTTGCGCCGCATCGCCCAGCGCGTGCACGCCCTCACCGGGCTCCTGGCCAAGGCGCTGCAGCGGATGGGCTTCCACCTCGTCCACGAGGGCTTCTTTGACACCGTGTGTGTCGCGGTGGAGCCCTGGGCCCTGCCGCGGCTGCTCGACGCCGCCTGGGCCCGCGGCATCAACCTGCGGGCGCTCCCACCCGACCGGCTCGTCATCGCGTTGGACGAAACCGTCACCGTGGGGGACCTCGCCGACTTGATCGCGGTCTTTTCGTTGAACGAAGGGCTGCCCTACATGGTCGACAAGTCGGGGGCGCACGCCGAGAGCGCCATCCCGGCCGCCCTGCAGCGGCGCTCCCCCTATTGCACCCATCCCGTGTTCCACCGTTACCGGTCGGAAACCGAGATGCTGCGCTACCTGAAACGCCTCGAGGCGCGCGATCTCTCGCTCACGACGGCGATGATCCCCCTCGGCTCGTGCACCCTGAAGTTGAACGCCACGACCGAGATGGTCCCCGTGTCGTGGCGCGAGTTCAACCGGCTGCATCCGTTCGCGCCATTGTCCCAGGCGCAGGGCTATCAGATGCTGTTCCGCCAGCTGGAAGACCAGCTGGCCGAAATCACCGGGTTTGCCGCCGTCTCACTGCAGCCCAATGCGGGATCGCAGGGCGAGTTCGCCGGCTTGCTCGTCATCCGCGCCTACCATCGCGCCCGCGGCGACACGAAGCGAACCACCTGCCTCATTCCGCAGTCGGCGCACGGCACCAACCCCGCCAGCGCCGCGATGGCGGGCATGCAGGTTGTGGTGGTGAAAACCGATGCGCAGGGCAACATCGATCTGGCCGACCTGCGCGCCAAGGCCGCCCAACACGCGGACACGCTCGCGGCGTTGATGGTGACCTATCCGTCGACCCACGGCGTGTTCGAGGCCACGATCCGCGACGTCTGCAAGATCGTCCACGCCGCGGGCGGGCAGGTGTACATGGACGGGGCCAACCTCAACGCCCAAGTGGGTCTGTGCCGCCCCGCCGACATCGGCGCCGACGTGTGTCATCTCAACCTGCACAAGACGTTCTGCATCCCGCACGGCGGGGGCGGCCCGGGGATGGGACCGATCGCCGTGGCCCGGCATCTGGCGCCCTATCTCCCCGATCATCCCGTCGTGCCGCTCGGCCATCCGCAATCGTGCGGAACCGTGTCGTCGGCGCCGTGGGGCAGCGCGGCGATCCTGCCGATTTCGTGGGCCTACATCTCGCTCATGGGGCAGGAGGGGCTGGTCGAAGCGACCAAGGTCGCGATCCTGAACGCCAACTACATCGCGCGCCGCCTGGCGGGACACTACGAGCTGCTGTACTCGGGGGCGCACGGGCTGATCGCGCACGAGTGCATCATCGACACCCGCCCGTTCAAGCAATCCGCCGGGATCGAGGTCGAAGATATCGCGAAGCGCATCATCGATTACGGGTTCCATCCGCCCACGGTCTCGTTCCCCGTGGCCGGCACGCTGATGATCGAGCCGACCGAGAGCGAATCGAAACAGGAGCTCGATCGCTTCTGCGACGCGCTGATCGCGATCCGCGACGAGATTCGCGAAATCGAGATAGGCACCGCCGATCGGGAGAACAACCTCCTGAAGAATGCGCCCCACACGCTTGCCGATTTGTTGGCCGACGCCTGGGACCGGCCCTATGCACGCGAGCGGGCTGGCTTCCCTTCCCCCGCCACGCGGGAACACAAGATCTGGCCCGCGGTGGGCCGCGTCGACGGGGCGTACGGGGATCGCAATCTCGTCTGCGTCTGTCCCCCAGTGGAGGACTACGCCGCCGTCTGAGTGGCGTCTCGTCGTCGACCCGGCGGGCCACCCGGGCGGCTGGAACATGGCGTTCGACGATGCGCTGCTCGCGGACGCGGAGCGCACCGGCCGCCCCACCCTGCGGCTGTACCGCTGGTCCCCGCCCTGCCTGTCCTTCGGCCGCAACGAGCCCGCGCGGTCGCGGTACGATCGCGCCGCCATCGAGCGGCGCGGTCTCGACGTGGTGCGCCGTCCCACCGGCGGACGCGCGGTCTGGCACGACGCCGAGGTGACCTATGCCGTCACGGCCTCCGTAACGGCGTTCGGCACGCTCGCCGAGAGTTACCGCGCGATCCATGCGCGCCTCGCCGCGGCGCTGCGCGCCCTCGGCGCCCCGGCCGAGCTCGCCCCGCCCCGGCGCGCCAGCCACCTCGGCGCCGGTCCGTGCTTCGCCGCGCCGGCCGGCGGCGAAGTCGTGGTCGCGGGCAGGAAGCTGATCGGCTCGGCGCAGGTAAGGCGCGGCACGGCGTTTCTGCAGCACGGCTCGATTCTGCTGGACGGCTCGCAGGATATCATCAACGACGTCAGCCGTCGGCCGTCAGCCGTCAGCTCTGCCTGCTCACTTTCCGCCGTCCTCGGGAGGGTCGTGCGATTCGAGGAGGTGGCGAGGGCGATCCTGGAGACCTGGGGCGAGCCCCTCGTGCCATCCGCCGATCCGCCCATCCGTCCATTCGCCTTCAGCGACCCCGACTGGACCTGGCGCCGCTAGCGACCCCGTGAAATCTTACGGGATGAACGCCCCCTCGTGGTTCCCGCGCGTTTCCGTGGTCATGGCCCTGGGCATCCTCTCGGCGACGGCCTGCAGCCGCCGCGGGGGCTGCAGCGGCGAGTATTGCGGCACCTTCGTGATCGCCGGCACCGGAGAGGTGACGACCCTCCTGCCGCCGGTGTCCGACGCGTCGATCGATCGGGATGTGTTCGACCAGATCTTCCTCCGACTCGCCGACCTCGCGCCGGGCGGCGGCACGATCGGCGACGCGGGGTTCGTGCCGCAGCTCGCGCACAGCTGGGAATGGACCGACCCGCTGACGCTCGTCTTTCATCTCGACCCCCGGGCACGCTGGCAAGATGGGCCGGAGGTCACCGCCGCTGATGTGGTGTTCACCTTCGACGCGTATACCGACAGCGCGATCGCCTCCGGCGATCGCACCGCGCTGAGCCACATCGTGTCGGTCACCACCCCGGATTCCCTCACCGCGGTATTCCGGTTTCGCGACCGCTACCCGGAGATGTTCTTCGACGCGGTCTTTCACATGCGGATCCTGCCGGCGCACCTGCTGGCGAACGTCCCCCGCGGCACCTGGCAGACCGCCGAGTTCGGCCGGGCGCCGGTGGGCGACGGTCCGTACCGCTTCGTGCGCTGGACGCAGGGGCAGACCCTCGAACTCACCGCCGATTCGACGTTTTTCCTGGGCCGCCCCCATCTGCGGCGCGTGATCTGGCGCTTCGCCAGCGACCTGAACACCGCCATCACCCAGGTCGTGGCGGGGGAAGCCGATGCCGTCGAAGTGCTCATCACACCGCCCAACATCAAGCGCGCGCAGGACGCGGGGCACCTGACCCTGTACCCGTATGATGGAGCGACCTACACCTTTCTGGAATTCAACTTCCGCGCGAACGGCGACGCGTCGCGTCCGCATCCGATCTTCGCCGATGCCGATGTCCGTCGTGCGCTGGTGCTGGCCACCGATCGCCCCAGCATGCTGCAGAGCGTGTTCGCCGGACACGCCAAGATCCCGCCCGGGCCGATGCCCCAGCAGTGGAAGTGGCTCTGGGTCCCCGAGCTCACCGTCCCTCCCTACGACACCGCGCAGGCGGCGCAGCTGCTCGCGGCTCGGGGGTGGCGGGATACCAATAGAGACGGCGTGCGTGATCGCGGCGGCAAAAAACTGAGCTTTCACCTGATGGTGCCCTCCAGCAGCGCGGTGCGCCAGCAGTACGCCTTGCTGCTGCAAGCGCAGCTCAAAGCCGTCGGGGTGGAAGTCTTGATCGACCAGATGGAGCGGGCCGCCATGGATGAGCGCGTCCAGAGTGGCGGGTTCGATGCCGTGCTCGAGTCCTGGAACACCGACCCGACACCCACCGCCAGCGTCCCCGGGATTTGGGGAACCGGTGGCGGCTCGAACTACGGTCACTACGCCAGCCCGACGTTCGATCGGCAGGTCGCCGCGGCAACCTCGGCCACGACGCCCGAAGCCGCGAAAGCGGCCTGGATCGCCGCCTTCGGTACGCTGGCGCACGACGCCCCGGGGATCATGCTGTTCTCGGTGGACAACATCGCCGCGGTGGACTCCCGCGTGGCCGACGTGCGGATCCGCCCCGACTCGTGGTGGGCGCTCCTGTGGACCTGGCGCATCCCCCCCGGCAAGCTGAACGAGCGGGATCGCGTGGGAGGCTGAGTGCTGCCATGGCTCCTGCGGCGCGCCGCCGCCGGGATCGCCATCGTCTTCGCGGTCGTCACCCTCACATTCGCGGCCGTCCATCTGGCTCCCGGCAAGCCGTTTCTGCCACCCGAGGGCCGGCCGGCGAATCCGGCGGCGATCGAACGGCTCAAGACCGCGTTCGGCCTCGATCAGCCGCTGCCGGTCCAGTACGTCCGGTATCTGGCGGCGCTCGCCCACGGTGAGCTGGGCGAGTCCTTCAGCCGGCGGCGCCCGGTCGCCGAGATGATCGGGAATGCTCTCCCCAACACCGTCCTGCTCGCCGGGACCGCGCTGCTCCTCGACTTCGCCCTTGGAATCGCGATCGGCGTGTTCCAGGCCGCTCGGGTGCGACGCCGCGCCGACGTGGCGCTCACCAACCTGACGCTCTTCTTCTACTCGCTGCCGACCTTCTGGCTCGGCCTCGTGCTCCTCCTGGTGTTCGCGCAGTGGTTGCACTGGTTCCCGGTCGGTGGGCCCACCGATCCGGTCCTCCACGACTCGTTACCCCTCCTGGGCAGGCTGCTCGATCGGCTGCGCCACCTCGCGCTGCCGGCGCTCACCCTCGGACTCGTCGGAGCCGGCGGCACCGCGCGCTTCCAACGCGCCGCTCTGCTCGAGGCGCTGGGCCAGGACTACGTGCGCACCGCGCGTGCCAAGGGACTCCCCGAGCGGGCCGTGCTTGTGCGCCACGCGCTGCGCGACGCCCTCCTGCCGGTGATCTCGTTGCTGGGACTCGCGCTGCCATTTCTCCTCACCGGTGCCGTGCTCGTCGAGACCGTGTTTTCCTGGCCCGGGCTCGGCAAGCTCGCCGCCGACGCGATCTCGACCCGCGACTACCCAGTGGTGTTGGGAACGACACTGCTCGTGAGCACCGCCGTAGTGATCGGCAGCCTCGTCGCCGATGTGATCACCGCCGCCGCCGATCCGCGCATCCGGCTCTCCGCGTGACCTTCGCGTCCTGGCTGACGTTGCTCGCGACCGTGGCCTGGACAGCGGCGGTCGTCGCCTGGAGTCGCCGGGTGGCGCGGCGCGCCCGGCGGGACTCGGGGCGCCGCTTCTTCCGGCATCCCACCGCCGCGGCGGGGCTCGCCGTCCTGGTCCTGCTCGCCACCCTGGCACTCTGTGCACCACTCGTCGCCCCGGTCCTGCCCTCGACGCAGCTCAACATCACCGCCTTGCAGAACCGTCCGCCCAGCTGGCAGTACCCGCTCGGGACGGATCTCTACAGCCGCGACGTCTGGAGCCGACTGGTGTATGGCGCCCGCGTTTCGCTTGGTGTCGGAACGCTGGGGATGCTCGTCGCCGTCTCGCTGGGCGGGATGGTCGGCGCGACCGCCGGATACTTCCGCGGCTGGGTGGACGGCGTGCTGATGCGCTTCGTGGATGTGGGCCTGTCGGTGCCGCGCATCTTTCTCGTGCTCGCCGCGATCGCCGTGTGGGAGCGGCTGGGCGTTGGTCCCCTGATCCTGTTGCTCGGCCTCACGGGATGGTTCGCGACCAGCCGCATCGTACGCGCCGAGGTGCTCACCCTGCGCGAGCGTCCGTTCACCGACGCCGCCCGCTCGCTCGGTGCCGGACCGTGGCGCGTCATTGCCCGGCACATCGTCCCCAACGCGGCCGCACCGCTGATCGTGTCCGCGGCCCTCGGGATCGGCAGCATGCTGTTGCTCGAGACGGGCCTGTCGTTCCTGGGCGTGGGCATCCAACCCCCGCAGCCGAGCTGGGGCAACATGATCGCCGACGGCCGTGACCAGCTCACGGTCGCACCCTGGATCTCGCTCTTCCCGGGCCTCGCGATCGCCCTCGTGGTCATGGCGCTGAACGCAGTGGGGGATGCGCTGCGTGACGCGCTCGATCCCCGCGACGGCACCTAAGACATTTTCCTTCAACGTGTTAGCAGAATGACGAAGCGGTAGTGCTGCCGCCATGCGACAGCACTTGTTGCCGCCCCGCCGCACCGGGAGTTCTTTGGGTTTTGTAGATGTCATCGGTGCGCCGTGCGCTTCACAGAGAGAGCGTGCGCCCGATCACTTAAAGAAGTCTTCATAGCCTGGCACCGCAGTTGCGACACGCATTCCCCGGCGATTTCCGTCTACGACGGTCGCAGACCGTCCCTGTGCCCGAGGAGTGGCGTCATGCGGTACGCGCGTGTGCTTTCTGCCCTGCTGGTGGCCGGATCCCTCGCTGTGGCGGCGTGGAGCTGCGGGGACGTCAATGCCCCCACCAGCGTCGCGGTGCCCGTGGCCGCTCCGGCGCCATCGGCCGATCTCGTTGGAGGGCTGCTGCGGGCGACTGGATTGCTGCGCTGCACGCCGCTTCCCTACGATTCGATGTCCCAGGTGATCGGACCGGCCGGGGGCGAATTGCACGCCGGCCCGCACGTGCTGCGTGTTCCGGCCGGCGCGCTGGCGCAGCCGGTGTTGATCTCGATGGCGGCTCCGAGCGAGAACGTGAACTCGGTGCGGTTCTCCCCCGAGGGGCTGCGCTTCACGCGGTCCGCGTCGCTCACGATGAGCTATGCGAACTGCAACCTGCTCGGTCGGCTGCTCCCCAAGCGCATCGCGTACACCACCGACGGACTGGACATCCTGTCGTACCTGCTGTCCCTGGACAACCTCTTCCAGAAGCAGGTGACGGGGCGGCTCGATCACTTCTCCCGCTACGCGCTGGCCTGGTGACGGTCGAGCGCCGTCCGCCTGATCCCGGCGCCCTGCGCGGCGCCGATCGGCTGCACACGGCGCGACAGCAGGAGCGCGCCGGCCGGATCGCGGAAGCGATCGACGGCTATGAAGCCGCCGCTGGCGCGGCGGCGGAGACCGGCGCATGGGCGGTGCAGGCGGAAGCGCTGCGCCGCCTCGGCGTGCTCCAGCACCATCGCAACGAGCCGGTCACGGCGCGCGAGGCGTTTCGCCGCAGCTACGACGTCGCCCAGGCGGCGGGGGATGCCGTCCTCGCCGCGCAGGCGCTGAACGCCCTCGCGCTGCTCGCGCTGGAACGCGGCGAGCTCGAGGCCGCCGGTGAGACGTTGCGGCAGGCCCTGGCGCTGGGCGGCCAGAGCGACGAGCTCCGCGCGCGCATCGAGCAAAACCTCGGGGTCCTCGCGAACGTCCACGGTGATCATGACGGGGCCTTCGAGCACTATCGCTGCGCGCTCGAGGCTTCCCAAGGCGCCGGGAACTCGCAGGCCTGCGCCATCGCCTACCACAACCTCGGCATGGTCAGCGCTGATCGCGGCGAGTGGGCCGCCGCCGACGAGTACTTCCGCCAGAGTCTGGCAATCGCCACGGAGCTCGGTGACCAGCACCTCCAGGGACTCTGCCAGCTGAACCACGCCGAGGTGCTGCTGGCGCGCCAGCAGTACCAGGACGCCCAGCACAGCGCCGAAGGCGCCCTAGCCCTCTTCAGCCGGCTCGAATCGCAGATCGACAAGTCCGATGCCTATCGGGTCATCGGCAGCGTGTATCGCGAGACCGGCCGGCCGGCGCTGGCGGAAGCGCGGCTGCGCACCGCCATCGAGCTCGCCGTGACGACCGGGTCGGTGTTGAGCGAAGCCGAGGGGTCGCGCGAGCTGGCGCTGCTGTATCAGAGCATGGGCCGAAACCAGGAAGCGCTGGTGCTGCTCAATACGGCCCACCGGCTGTTCCGCCGCCTCGATGCCCGCGTCGACTTGATCGACACCGACGGCCGCGTGGCCCGGCTCGAAGAGACCTACTTCGCCCTGGTGCGCGACTGGGGGCAATCGATCGAATCCTCCGACACCTATACGTTCGGCCATTGCGAGCGCGTGGCCACGTACGCCGTAGACGTCGCCCGCGCGCTCGGGCTGGACGGCCAGCAGCTCACCGCCGTGCGAATGGGTGCCTATCTGCACGACGTCGGCAAGATCCGCGTGCCGCACGAGGTGCTCAACAAGCCGGGCCGCCTCACGCCGGAGGAGTTCGACGTGATCAAGATGCATCCGATTTGGGGCATCGAGCTGCTCGCCGCCGTGGAGTTCCCCTGGGACATCAAGCCGATCATCCGCTGGCACCATGAGAAGCACGACGGCACCGGGTATCCCGACCGGCTGCGCGGCGACGAGATCCCGCTGGCGGCGCAGATCATCGGCATCGTCGACGTCTACGACGCGTTGACCACGACGCGCAGCTACCGCCCCGCGATGACCCACCGGGAGGCAGTAGCGGAGATGCATCAGTGCCGCCGCTGGTGGCGGCCGGCGGTGTACGACGCCTTCGTCCGCGCCGTCGGCCAGCCGGCGACCGAGCCGCCCGCGGAGGCCGTCGCCTAAGTATCTTGGTCGCCATGACGGAGCCCCTGCTCCGCATCCGCGATCTTCGCACCTACTTCGTGACCGACCGCGGCAGCGGCACTGCCCGGGCGGTCGATGGCGTCTCCCTGGACCTCTACCCGGGCGAGACCCTGGGCGTCGTGGGTGAGTCGGGGTGCGGCAAGACGGTCCTCTCGCTCTCGATCCTGCGGCTCGTCCCGGAGCCGCCGGGCCACATCCGTCCCGGCAGCCTCATCGAATTCGAAGGCCGCAACCTCCTCACGCTCGCGCCGCGCGACCTCCGGGCCGTCCGCGGCAACCGCATCGCGATGATTTTCCAGGAGCCGATGACCTCCCTGAACCCGGTGCTGACGATCGGGGATCAGGTCGCCGAAGCGGCGATCGTGCACCAGCGGCTGTCCCGCAGGGCGGCGCGCAGCCGCGCGATCGAGCTGCTGCGCCAGGTGGGCATCCCCGAGCCGGAGGAGCGGACCGACCACTACCCGCACCAGCTTTCGGGCGGGATGCGCCAGCGCGTCATGATCGCCATGGCCCTCATCTGCCACCCGCAGATCCTCATCGCCGACGAGCCCACCACCGCGCTCGACGTCACCATCCAGGCGCAGATCCTCGAGCTGCTCGAGCGGCTGCAGCGAGAGCTCGGCATGGCGGTCCTGCTCATCACCCACGACCTGGGCGTGGTGGCGGGCACGACCGACCGGGTGGTCGTGATGTACGCGGGACAGGTGGTGGAGACGGCGCCGACCCGGGACCTGTTCGCCCGGCCGCAGCACCCGTACACCGAGGGATTGATGGAGTCGATCCCGCGACTCGACCGGCCTCGCGCGCGTCTCCACAGCATTCCGGGCTCGGTCCCCGCGGCCACGGCATGGCCGCCGGGCTGCCGGTTTCATCCGCGCTGCCCCTACGCCTGGGACAAGTGCCGCACCGAAGAGCCGCCGTTGCTGGAGACGGGAACGCCTGGCCACACCGCCCGCTGCTGGCTCGTGGCCGAGCCCGCGCGCCGCCGCGTAGAGGCGGCTCGGTGACGGCGCCCGCCACGCCGCCGCTCGTCGAGGTCGAGGACCTCGTCAAGCACTATCCGGGCGAGCGCTCCTGGCTCGGCCTGGGCCGCCCCCGCGCCGCGGTCCGCGCGGTGGATGGCGTCAGCTTCACGATCCCGGCCGGCACGACCCTCGGCCTGGTCGGGGAATCGGGCTCGGGGAAAACCACCGTGGCCCGCACCCTGTTGCGCCTCACCGAGCCCAGCTCAGGCGCGTTCCGGCTCGACGGAGTCGATGTCTTTTCGCTCGACGCCGGCCCGCTGCGCCGCCTGCGTCGCCGTATCCAGATCGTGTTCCAGGACCCCTACAGCTCCCTCAATCCGCGGATGACGGTCCGCCAGACCCTGCGCGAGCCGCTCGCGATCCACGATCTCGCGCCGAAGCCGCAGCGGGATGCGCGGGTGAGAGCGCTATTGGATGAGGTCGGCCTCGATCCGGAGCTGGCCGACCGTTACCCGCACGAGCTGTCGGGCGGCCAGCGCCAGCGCGTCGGGATCGCCAGGGCCCTGTCGGTGGAGCCGGTGTTTCTGGTGTGCGACGAGCCCGTCTCGGCGCTCGACGTATCGGTCCAGGCGCAGGTGCTCAATCTTCTCGCCGACTTACAACAGAAACGTCGACTGACCTACCTGTTCATCGCTCACGACCTGGCGGTCGTGAAGCACATCGCCGACCAGGTGGCGGTCATGTACTTGGGGCGCATCGTCGAGCGGGCGCCGGCGACCCGTGTCTACGAGCAGCCCCGCCACCCGTACACCCGCTCACTCCTCTCTGCGGTGCCCGTGCCCGACCCGGCGTCCACGGCGCAGCGGATCGTCCTGCCCGGCGACGTGCCGTCCCCCGCTCATCCGCCTTCCGGGTGCGCCTTCCACCCGCGCTGTCCGCACCCAAAGAAGAACGAGCGGTGCCGCACCGAGCGGCCGGCGCTGCGGGAGATCACTCCGGGCCAGGTCGCGGCGTGCCACTTCGCCGAAGAACCGATGGCCTAGCAGCCCCATGACCGAGGTGCGCCCGCTGCTGCAGACCGCAATCGCCGAGCACTATGCGCTCGAGCGTGAGCTCGGGCGAGGCGGTTGGGCGACGGTGTTCCTGGCTCGCCGGGTCCACACTGGTGAGTTCGTCGCAGTGAAGGTGCTACGTCCGGAGTTTGCCCGGTTTGTGGGAGCCGAACGGTTCCACCGCGAGATCGCGCTGCTTGCAACAATGCAGCATCCCAACATCCTGCCGCTCGTCGAATCGGGGCAGGCCGGCATGTTGCCGTACTACATCATGCCCTACGCCGATGGTCAATCGCTACGCGACCGGTTGGTGGGCGTCCCACAGATGGAGTTGGCCGAGGTCATCGACGTGACGCGCGCCATCGCCGCGGCGCTCGACTACGCGCACGCGCGTAACATTGTCCACCGAGACATCAAGCCGGACAACGTGCTGCTCCTGGCCGGCCGACCCGTCGTGGCCGATTTTGGCATCGCCCGGGCCATCGTCCAGGCAGGGGGGGAGAATCTCTCTTCAAGCGGTCTGATCGCAGGAACGCCGGAGTACATGAGTCCGGAACAGGCTAGGGGCGCTCGCGATCTCGATGGTCGCAGCGATCTCTATTCGTTAGGCTGCATGGTCTTTGAGATGCTGGCCGGGGAGCCGCCGTTCCGAGGCCCAAGCGTGCAGGCACTCATCGCACGCCACGCGCACGCCCCGCCGCCGGCGCTACGGGTGCTACGACCCGACGTGCCAGAGTCCGTCGAGCGGGCAATCACAGCAGCTCTGTCGAAGCAGCCGGTGGCGCGACCGGATAGCGGGGCGGCATTCGTTGAGCTGTTCGGAGCTAGCAGCGGCTGATTTGCGCGTTATGTACCCTCGATACGAAACCGAAGGGCGCGCCCGGCAACGTACACGATCAGGGAATTCCACCCCGGCGCAGCGCCAAGGCGCCAGCCGCCGATGGTTGCGACCCCGCTAGAATCGCTCGTTTGGACCGAATCCGTAACGCTGCCGCCTCCCGAGTCTATCGCAAATACGACACGGACATTCGAGAGCGGAGTTCCGGTAACGGAGTCCCGGACCAATACCGCTGGGCTCACTGGGACCAGGGAATCGCGCAACCACGCCTGCGGCAGCTGCGAATATGGCCTGACTTGGACGTGGCACCCCTCGCCGAGAACTTCCAGGACGTCGTTGCGAACGACGGTGCCTCCTTGCAGGGCCGCGAACAGAGCCGCTCGAGCGGCTGGCGTTCCGATGCGCACCAGTGCAATGGCGGCACGGCTCTGATACGCCGCAACGAAATTTTCGACGTAGTGAGCCACGTAGTCGGCGCGCGAGATATTGAGTGGCGTGGGGAACACAGCGAGCTCAGAGTAAATGGAATCGAACTGCACGCGGAGGTTGGTGCGCCGATTCGGTGACGGTCCGGCAAGGAGGTCCGCGCGCAGCCGGGAAACGGTACTAGGCGGCTTGCGCTGACCGACTGCGGCCACGGAATCCAGCTCGGCGTCCGAGCATTCGGTGCAGTGAAGCCAAGCGTCGACCAGTCCCTGCTCCCTTTGGTTCAGGTTGTGGCAGGCAGCCAGCAGCGTCAGGGCCAGGGGCCACGTTCGAGAAATCATCAGGGCGAAGCCCATTCCAGAGCGAGTAACGGACAGGGCCGGGCGTCCATGTGGTTCGCCTGGCAGAGCGTCGTCGGTCCAGCGCGTGCCCCGCCCGCATTGACCCACGAACGATTGTTCACGTTCATGCGGTACGCTTGGCCGAGAGAAAAACGGTCCTGAGCGGCGGTGGCATCGGTGTTGAGCCCCGTCCACATGAGGTTCCTGTTCGTGAACCCCGGAATGAGCGTGACGGCGCCCGTACCGGTGTGTCCATTCGCCGCTGTCAGGCTGAGCGCGTGGCCGATCTCGTGCGCCAGCGTGGTCGGCGCGCCGAAGGTCAGCGAGATGTAGATGATGTTCGGAGCGCCAGCTTGATAGCAGTTGTAGCCTCGCCACACGTTCGGCGGATCGGTCGGCGCCAGTCTCAGGGCGGTAACGAAATAGACGTTGAGCCTCAACTTCTGATAGAGCGGAGAACCGGCCGCTCTCAAGCTGGCCGCGTGAGCGCAACCGTCCCCGATCGTTTCAAAGCGCGCATCCCCCGGCTTGGTGACTCCCGAATCTACGGGCTGGAAGGATATCCCAACGCGATTCCTCTTGAATAGAGCCGATGCCAGTACGATCTCCGATCTGACGAAACGCACCTGGGATTCCGTTGGAACCTTCGATGCAAGCCAGACGTTGAGACGCACGCCGACTGATTGGGTGTGCATGTCGATTGGCACGACGTCCGCGCCGTCGGTCCACGCCGGAGCCGAAACCATCCGCATGACGTGGCCCGCCGAAAAGGCCGCCACCTCGGATAGACAATCGTCCGCGGCGGGGAGGAAATTGGGTACATCGACTGTTGGCCCGGTCCCTGGCACGACCAGACTGGTCACACAGCCGTCCGAGCCCGAGCCACGAACGAACACTTGGCTGCGTTCCGTCGTCGCGACGCCGGCCAGACTGATCCGGTCCGTCTCGGTTCGCGCCACGACAACGAGGATTGCGAAGGCGCCGAACACCGAGCCCAGCACGGCGCGCGGCGCGGGACGATCCATGATGGTAGAGTACCTCCATTTCAGCGTGTGGCCAGCGGCCCGGGCGTCGCGCCCGCTCACGCGGCGCCCCAAGTGAATCTCCCGGTCCTTTCAGCGGCGGGCCTAAGGCCAGTGGGGAGGGGGAGGCGGGGTTCCACCGCCACCACCCCATATCTGATTCCAGACCAGCTGATTCCACTGAGCAACGTCCTTCAGATACCTGTCCATCTTCTCGACCTTCTCGCAACACTCCTTCAGCTGCTGGTATTCCTCCGCCCCCAACTTGTTGGCGAGACTGCTCGGAAGCGCCATCGTAACTCCTTGCGGTTAGGGAAGATTCCGGCTCTTGGATTGCCGAGTCGTGTCAATGCAACGCGGTCAGGCGTTGGCGGTACTTTCGGACGAGGTCCGGCTGCCCGAGCGCGGTCGCCGCGCGCACGCGCAGCCCCAAGCTTGCAGATCGATAGACCAGGTACAGCATCGGCTGAGGATGGTCCAACTGTTCCGCGACCCGCAGGGCGCGCTCGGCATCGCCGCGAGCCAGTAGCAGCTCCGCGAGGGCCATTTGCTCTCCAGCCAGCGGCTCCCAGAGGCCCCACGCGATATCGACGCCGTTGCCCGCGGGTCGAAGGTTCTGCAACCGACTTAGGGCCTCAGCGGTATCGCCCCGCGCGAGTGCGAGATGCGCTGCCATACCGTCGGCCATGAGCCGATCGGTGCGATCGCCAGTCTGCGTCGCTCGCCGGATCAGGAGCCGCGCGATTACCGCGACCTGATCCACATGCTTCAAGTGCGCTTCCCACACCCCCCGCCACCACAACGCGGGGGGGCTCATCGTTTCGTACCGGTCGCCAAGCGTCGCGATAGCCGCAGCCGCGCTGTCGTCACCGCCCGCGCCAGCCAACGCGTCCACGACGACTAACCCCATCGCCGCGCGCATGCCGGACGCCACCGCCGAATCCAGGAGCGGCCACACCGCCCTTGCCCGGCCTTGCTCCACGAGGAGGCTCTGCAAGCCGATGAGGGCGCCCCAGCGCTCGTTCTCCGGCGCTGTTCGAGCCGTGAGCACCGAGCGGAAGCCGTCGCTGGCGCACGCCATGTAGTCGGTGGCGTTCACCAGCACTTTGGCCGCCGCGACGACCTCGGCCGCATGCACCGCGCTTTCGGATCTCCAATCCACGTGTCGCGGACCGCCCCGGGCGCAATCCAACATGATCAGGAGCTGCTTCAGCCACAGGCTGTCGGGGCTTGTCGCCCGGAAGCTCTCGACAAGGTGCTCGGCGCGTCCTAGATCGCCCCTACGGAGCGCGATTTCGCTGAGGTGGAACAGCGCCGGGGCGAACTCACGGTCGATTCGCAGAGCCTTGGAAAATGCATCATCCGACACTGAGTCGAGCACCCACCCCACAGGGATCAGATGGTAGTAGACCTCTCCGAGTCCCATCCACGCCTCGACCCATTCGGAATCGACGGCGATGGCGCGACGAAAGCGGGCCGCAGCGGAGTCGGCGTCACCCGTCAGGTAGTCTCGAAGGCCCATCGCGAAATCGACATACCGAGGCGGCAGCAATGTTCGACGAGCCAGGGCCACATCCACGAAACGCAACGCTTCCGCATCCGCGTTCTCCCAGTGAGCGGCCCAGCCTCCCTTCAGAGCAGCGACGACCAGGGTGGAGTCATCCTCGACCGCACGCCGGTAGTAGGCCAGGGCAGTCTTGAAATGAGATCGGCGATACTCCCTCTCTCCCTCCAGCCAAATCGCCACGGCAGCCGGCTGGCGCTCAGCCAATGCCGTCAGATCTACATGTCGATTCGGCGCGAGCAGTGGAGGCAACAGCTGATTCATCCCCTGCAAGGCCAACTGGGGGAGGATGCTCTCGTTCCCTGTGCCGGACGCACTCACGCGTGCGACCGTGGAATCTCCGGCGGTGTCATTCAATCGCAAAATCACCGTAGCTGAATCCCGCTGCCACACCACGGAGCCTTCGATGTAGTAGCGCGCGCCTTGGCCTCGTGCCAGGCGACGTTCCGCTCCAGCCGTCAGCCGCGATATGTCGACCCGCGCTTCCGGATCAAGCCGTGCCCACCCGTCGATCCATTTCAGTGGCTCCGTGTGCTCAAGCGCGCTACCAATCATCAAGGCAACTCGTTCCCCCGCGCCTTCCCCACCCCGTTCAGCCAATGGAAACACCATGACCTTGTTCGCATCGAGCGACCGTGCCGGTGCGAGGACGTACCGCCAGAGCGCACCGGCACCAGTCAGGGCAAGGGTGATCCCGGCCACGCGCAGCCACCGACGCAGCCGCTCGGTCCGCCCGGTGCGCGCCGATTCCAGTGCCGATACGAACTGCATGGCGGTCGGATACCGGTCCGCCGGCACTTTGGCGAGTGCGGTTTCGATCGCTCGTTGCACACTGAGCGTGACCGTCGGGCGCACGATCCGCAGCGACGGCGGACGCTCCTGCAAATGGCGCGCGATGATTGCCTGGGCGGTGCGACCGCCGAATGGCGGCTCGCCGGCCAGCATTTCGTAGAGGACACAGGCTAGGGCGTATAGGTCGCTGCGGCCGTCGACCGGATCCTGCCCGCTGCACTGCTCCGGACTCATGTAGGCTGGCGTGCCGACCGCGATACCGCGCTCCGTGAGCTGCGTTCCTCCCGCGACGCTGATCGCACGGGCGATCCCAAAATCGGCCACCAGCGCGTGGGAGTTGGACAGCAGAATGTTTTCGGGCTTGATGTCGCGATGCACGAATCCGCGACTGTGGGCGTAGGACAATGCCTCAGCGACTTCGCGAGCGATTTGGAGCGCTTCTTCCAGCGGCAGCTGCCGCTCGCGGTTCAGCTGGTCGCGCAGCGACTCGCCTTCGATATACGGCATGACATAGTAGAGCAGCCCGGCAGCCGACCCGGAGTCGTGCAGGGGAAGGATATTGGCGTGCTGCAGCCCGGCGGCGATCTCGATTTCGCGCAGAAACCGCTCGCGACCCAGCAGGTCCGAGAGTTCCGGGCGCAACACCTTGACGGCGACGGGACGGTTGAGCTTGGTGTCGCGGGCGAGATAGACCGTCGCCATCCCACCGCGACCGAGCTCATGCTCGATGACGTATCGCGCCGAGAGGGCGGCGCGGACCTCGCCGATGGCCGTTCCGGCCGAACCGACAGGGCTGTCCGTAGACGATCAACGATACGGGCTGGACACTCCGTCGGCCATCCCGCGATCAGCCACCGTGAGGGTGCTGCGGCGAAGCGGCCAGCACCTGGACCTCCGCGGCAACCGCCAGGACCCACCCGGCGCTGAATACCCACCCGCCGACCTGTACGGCCCCGTCACGCAGGAGTCCGACCAGATACGCCACCTCGGGAACCCCTATGGCCGTGAGCAGTAGCAGCGGCAGCCGGGCAGCGGTCGTGCCGCGATGCTGCTGCCAGACCGCCAGCGCGCCCGTGACGATGAGCGCGGCGGCGGTCTCGATCGGGCCGGGCCACCCCTCGCGCTTGGTGACCGCGAACGCGAGATATCCCCCGATCAGGCCATAGTAGATCACTCGGAACAGGCTGTGGAGCAGTCGCGCGTGTCGCTCGTGAAAGGCCGCGAGGGCCGGCACGAGGGTGTGGAGTACGTAGATCACGGCTGCGATCACCGGAATGCCCAGCAGCACCACCGTCGACACGTCGTGCCACACACCGGTGATCGGCCGGATGTTGCAGCCATAGGGCAGACAGAGGCCCACACCGAGCAACAGCGCCGCGAGCTTCTTGAGCATCGAACCGTCCTTTCTCAGCGACCGGCTTGGCTCCCCAGTCGCGACAGGGCCAGACGCGCTTCGTGCACCAGCGGCTGCAGCTCCGGATCGCAGTTCCGCCACAGGTCCACGAACCCGGCGTACTCGGCGACCGCCTCTTCCTGACGGCCGAGCTGATCGAGGATCCGGGCCCGGGCCAGGCGTGCCGGACCGAGATAGATGAGATCGTAGATGCTGTAGAGGTCGAACGAGTCGTATGTTTGCAGGGCTTCCTGGCGTCGCCCCGACGCCTCGAACGCTTCGGCGCGCAGGAAGCGCTCCAGCGACTCCGAGAAGAATGGCGACGCCACACCCGGCTCGTAGCCGGCCCCCATGCGCGCCTGGTTGAGCTCGATGAACGCTTCGCCCGTGCGGCCGTGGCGCCACGCCACCTGGGCGCGGACGCCGTGGGCCAGATCGCGCGCGATGGTGGTGGCGAAGGGGACGCCCGGCAGCCGCTCGAGGTCGCGCGCGGCGGTGAGACTCGCCGCGTCGTCCCCGAGTCGCGCGTCCACGGCACCGAGCAGATAGAGGCGCAGGTGCGCATGCGCGCCGTTGTGGATCGCGTAATAGCCGGTCGCGGCCGCCGTAGGTTGGACGGCCGCGGCATTCCAGTCGCGCAGCCTCGCCCGCAGGCGCTCGAGCTCGTCCCGCGATGTCGGAACGAAGGGCAGCAGGGCGAACAGGGCGCCGTGCTCCAGGGCGGCGGCATGATCC
>JBGQHV010000020.1:0-27498 GCA_041498155.1 Gemmatimonadota bacterium
GGGGATTGAAACGCCGCGTTGCCGAGCAGCCAATCCGAGAGCCGGCGGCCCATCTCGTCCGCGCCGCGGTCGAAGCCGAACCGCAGCGCATCGCCGTAGTGGTAGCTCCGCCAGTGCAGCACCCGGCTGCCGTCGGGTCCCTCCCACCAGTACAGCTGGGGATACGCCGTCCAGTCGCCCGTGAGGCCGTGGGCCGCCGCCTCCGCCTTGGGCAAGAGCGGGAGCGCGCGCTCGGGATTCGGACCGCTCGCGAGATAGCGGACCCCGCTCGCCGCGAGAATCATCGGGAAGGTGAGCGACTGCCCCGGGACGTCGGTGATCTGGGCCGCCACGAATGACAGGCCACGCTCACGCGCGAGCACCCCCGCGGGCCAGGCCATCCGGGCGGCGGTTTCGTGGTCCAGCAGGCCCGTGAGCAGATTGGCGAACAGCGCATGGAACCCGATCTTCCCGTCGCGGATCGCCTTGAGCAACGCATCCCCGTCCGCCGGTGACCGGTTCTCGACGTAGGACAGCACCTGCAAAGCACATTCGGCGGACCAGCGGTAGTCGGGGTGCGCCGGGAGCCGTGCGAGAGCGGCGTCGAGGTTCTTGCGGTGGATTTCGAGACAGCGCTCCTGCAGATCGGTGTAGCCGACGTCGGTATGGTTGGTGGACAGCCAGTACAGCGTCCAGCGGCGCGGCGGCGCGAGGCGCACCCGCCGTTTCCCGACCGACCGCTTGGCCACCTCGAGCTCGATTTGGAAGTCCGCGGCTTCCGACAGCGGCACCCAGACCTCGCCGGCGAGCGTAGTGCCGTCGCTCGAGGGCAGGAGCCCGGCGGTCCCGACCAGGGCCCCGCGGCGGTCGGTGACTCTGGCGCGCGCGGCGGGGGCGGCCAGGCCGGACACGGTGATCCGAACGAGGTTCTTTCGACCATCGGGCTGCTGGTACAGGACGCTCGGCCGGGCCTCGATGGTCGGGTCGGTGCCACCACCGGCGGTGGCGCGGTGGTGTCGCAGCCGCCCGATGGCCGCCGAGCCGGCGGCGAGCCAGCCGAGAAACGTGCGGCGGTCGCTCATGGTGGTGTTGCGGAGGTTAGAATGACGACGGCCTTGACGCCAGCGCCGTCGCCACTAGCTTTGCGCCCGTCTGGGCCCGTCAACCGCTTACCACCCCTAAGGAGATCGCATGAAGCGTCTCGTTTTCGCGCTGGCACTGGTTGCCACCGTCGGCGCGTGCAAGAAGGCTGAGCAGCCCGCCGCTGGCGCAGCCGACAGCAGCAAGATGATGATGTCCGACAGCTCCAAGATGATGTCGGACAGCAGCAAGATGATGGACACGACGAAGCACTAAGCCACTCGCTGGCTGTCCACATTGTCGAGCGAAGCCCGGGAATCACCCGGGCTTTTCGTTTGTGGCCAGCCACCGCACGGTGCGGGTGAGCGCTTCGCGCGTGGTCAGGGCGGGCGACCACTTCAGCTCGGCTGCCGCGCGGTCGACGGGGTAGGGGTTCTCACCCGTGATGAACGACAGCGCCGCGCGGGCCAGCCTGGGCCCGCTCCACAACCCGATCGCGACCCGCGCCACCGGGATCGGTAGACGCAGGAAGATGGGGCGCACTCCGCACGCAGCGGCGATCGTCTCCAGGAACTGCCGCGCCTCGAGCGGCGGCGGCGCGTCGGCCGTGATGTTGTAGGCCCGGAACCCCGAGAAGGGGACTGCCAGGGCGGCCACGATCGCGTCCGCAACATTGCCCGCATACACGCACGAGAGGTGGTTGGTGCCGGGTCCGATCCGCGGCACCAGGCGATGGCGCACGGCCCGCACCAGGCGGGGGGTGAACAAGCGGTCCCGCTCGCCGTAGATGACGTTGGGACGTATGGCGATCCCCTCGATCTCGCCGCGTTCCGTCGCTTCCCGCACCAGCACTTCCGCCGCCCGCTTGGTGCGGGCGTAGAAGTCGTGCTCCGGGATCGGCTGAAACGACTGCTCCTCGGTCCGCCGCTCCGCGACGGGCCGGTAGTTGGACGAGCCGCCGTACACCGCGACCGACGACACGTGCAGCAGGCGCGCCCGTGTCGCGCGCGCGGTTTCCACGGCGAGCCGCGTGCCGCCGACGTTCACCGCCTCGTAGCCGGCGAAGGGCAATCCCGGCCGCTGCACGATGGCGGCCGCGTGCACGATCGCCTCGAGGCCCCCGGCGCCGGCGCGCTGCCAGGTCGCGGGATCGGTGACGTCGCCGGTGACCGCCTCGGCGCCCAGGGCCTGCACCAGTGGAACGGCGGCGGGACGTGCCAGCGCCCGGACCGGCCGGCCCCGGGCTCGCAGCGCCTCGATCACGTGACTGCCGAGGAGGCCGCTGCCGCCGGTGACGAGGATCGTCACGCCGGATCCCAGCGCGGCAACGCGAATGGCAGCGCAACGACGCGGGCTGCGACGCCCCCCGCGTGCACGAGGGTCCCCGTGCCCGCTTCGCCCCGCAGCATGCCGAGGCCGATCCAGCGGCCCGATGGCGCGGTAAGTGGCCCGCCTTCGGGCAGCCAGGCCACGGTGGATACGCGACCGATTTCTCGGTCCTCCCAGAACACCGGCAGCGGGTCTCCGGGCGCAGGTTCTCCTTCGAATTCGAGTCCGACCAGCCCGCGGTTGGTGTGACCGCGGAAGTGCAGCCGGCTGACCGTCTCCTGTCCCGTATAGCAGCCCTTCGTGTACGACACGCCGCCGATCGTGTCGAGACGGACCTCCTGCGGCAATGTGCGCTCATCGACCTCAGACGCGAGTGCCGGCCAGCCGGCGAGGACGCGCGCCAGCTCGAGCGCCGGGGCGTGGACGCCGACGGCGCCCGCCTGGGTCAGGCGGGCCGCCACGCGGGCGGCCTCCGCCGGGGCGACGCTGATCTGGAGCGCGAACGGCGCATCGTCTCCGGCGCGGGCGACTTCGCACGGCGTGCCGTCCACCGTGGCGAGGGTCGCGTGGCCCGCTGCGGGCGGGACGGGGACCCGCGCCGCCTCCGCGATGGCCATTGCGTGCGCTCCCGCGAGGCGCAGGACCACTTGCTCCGCGGTGCGGTCCGTGGTGCGCGCGAGGCGCGGGGGTACCGACCGCGTGAGCAGCGAGAGTGCCCGCTCGGGGCCGCCGCCTCCCGCGGGAACGGTGAAGCGCACCGTCGACCCCATGCGCGCGATCCAGCCGTCCACCACCATCATTCCCTTCGGCGTCAGCAGCGCGCCATAGACGAAAGCCCCATCGCCCGGCTTCTCGATGTCGTTGGTCAGCAAACCCTGCATGCAGGTCACGGCACCGGCCCCGGCCAGCTCGATCACGGCGACTTCCGCGGGAGCCACCAGCGCTCCGGCCCGCAGCGCCTGGACGACCGGAGCGGCCCAGGGGCCCGCAGGCAACCTGAGGACGGCCGGAGACGGGGGCGGCGGACCGGGTGGCTGGGCTCCTCCGGGGGGAGGGGCACTCATGACGCTCTCCGGGCCGGCGGGCGGGCAGTCGCGGGCAAGGTGGCGATCCAGCGCGCCAGGAGTGGCCAGCATTCCTCGTCCGCCCGCGGATCCAGCAACAGACCCGGATGATCGAGGCGCGGTCCCACAGCGGCGAACGTCGCCGTCGCACCGATCCGCCGGGCGAGCGCGCGGCACGCCGCAGCGGGTGCGAACATGTGGTCACCTTCGCCGGCGACGGTCAGCACTGGCGTGCGGGTGTGCTCCAGGGCCGCGAGGTAATCGACGCCGTCCGCGCCGAGCCAGCGTCCGCGCACGTTCCACGCCATCCACTCCGAGAGAACGAGGGCGGCTTCGTCTTCCGATCCCATGCGCAGCGCGCGGGCGGGGAAGTGTCCCAGGGCCCGGCACAGCATCATCGTCCCGAGGGCGAGCAAGCGGCGCAGCGGTCCCATCACGGGGCCCGGCGTACCGAGGGTCACGACCGCGGCGAGGGCGGCGGGATCGCGCGCGAGCAGCGCCAGGCCGATCGCGCCGCCGACCGAGTGACCCACCCACACCGGCGGGGCTCCCGTCGCGGCGCGAACATACGCCACCAGGGCCGGCGCATCCTGGATGATGATGTCGTCGAAGTGCCAGGTGTGCGGTCGTGGCTCTCGGGTGGCCGCGCCGTGCGCGCGCCAGTCGGCGAGCCACACGTCGAACCCCGCGTCCGCGAGAAACCGGGCCAGTCCCGTGTTGCGGGCGCCGCCCCGCATCCATACGGTGTGGCTCGAGAACGCGCCGTGCACCAACAACACCGTAGTGGATGGGGCAGCGGCGCGTTCCCCGGGATCCATCCGGTACAGCTCCAGATCGACCCCGTCCGCGGTCCGGACTCCGACCGTCATCATCGGTAGAACCCCGCCGCTCGGTAAGAGTCATCCAGCACTTCGACGGGATGCGCGACCCGAATGCGGGCGCGCGCCGCGCGCAGGCCGGCGCCGAGCTGCATCACGCATCCCGGATTCCCCGTGGTCAGCACGTCGGGTGGGTCCTCCAGCAATCGCGCGAGCTTCGGGGCGAGCACAGCGCGCGACAGCTCCGGCTGGAGCAGGCCGTAGAGACCGGCCGAGCCGCAGCATTGCGCGGAATCGGCGGTGGGCCGGAGCTCGATCCCCGGGACGGCGCGCAGCACGGTGAACGGCGGCTCGGCCACGTGCTGGGCGTGGAGTAGATGGCAGGGCGCATCGTACGCGACGCGCAGCTGCAGGGCCGCCCCTGGCTTCGGCCCGCGCTCAGCGAGCACCTCCGTCACGTCTTGCACCCGCGCCGCGAACCGCACCGCCCGTGGGTCGCCGTCGAGCAGGGTGCCGTACGCCTTGAGCTGCGCGCCGCACCCCGCGCTGTTCACCACGATCGGCTCCTCCCCGGCGCCGAACGCAGCGACGTTGACGCGTGCCAACGCCTGGGCGGCGGCGTGCAAGCCGGCATGCGCGTGCAGCGCGCCGCAGCAGACCTGGCCGGGGATCTCGACAGCCGTGCAACCGTTCACGGCCAGCGTCCGGATCGTCGCGGCATGCACGTGCGAGAACAGCCCCTCCATCACACACCCGCGAAACAGCGAGACGGCGGTCGGGCGGTCGGGCGGTCGGCCTGACTCTTGGACCGCCCGACCGTCCGACCGCCCGTCCGCCTCCGACCGCCCTTCCGCCTTCGTCGCCGCCAGCATCCCCATCGCGAACCGCATCCGTCCCCAACCCGCGATGGCTCCCGGGACTCCAGTCGCCCGCAGGGCTCTCGCGAAGGTGTAGACGACGCCGGAGACGGGGGGCGATGTCATGGCGAGCAGTGCCGTCCGGGCGAGCACCGACGGCGTCCGTTGCTCGCTCAACCGTTGTCGCGCCGCTTCCAGGCCGGCGCCGTAGCCCACTCCGGACGGGCAGACCGGCTCGCAGCCGCGGCACCCGAGGCAGCGATCCAGGTGAAAGCGGAGACCCGGGTCCTCGGGGGTCAGCTCGCCCTGCTCGAGCGCGCGCATCAGGGCGATGCGGCCGCGCGGGCCGTCGGCCTCGTCTCCGGTCGCGAGAAAAGTGGGGCACGCCTGGAGGCAGAACCCGCAGTGGACGCAGTTGTCCAGGGCCGCGAAGCCGCCGCGCCCCCCGGCGGTCATTCGTCCGCGGTGACCGGGACCACCAGCGTCCCTTCGGGATCGAACGTGCGCCGCAGTCCGGCCACGAGGGGGCCGATGCCCTCGCGGTAGGCGCCGAACATCCCGACGGCGCGGCGCACCTCCCACGGCGCGCGCTCGAGCGTCAGTGGGACTTCTAACGTGGCGAGTGTGCGTCGCAGCCGGCGCAGATGGTCGGCGGTGGCTTCGCCGCTCCAGCGCACGGCGCCGAGTGCCGGGGCGGCCGAGATCCACTCGTCGCCGAGCTGGTGCTGCAGCAGGTCGAGCAGGTCTTCGGTGGAATCGGGGAGCCCACCCAGCCGCAGCGTCACGGGGCGCACGGCGAGCCCTTCCGCGGCGCGCTGCCAGAACGCGTGGCTCTCTTCCACGCCGAGGCGGCCGAAGCGCCCGCCGGCTGCCGCCCGCAGCATCGCTTCTTCGGCTTCCACCTGGGCGACCGATCCGGCGCATCGCACCGCGAGGACCCACCCGGCCCGGCGTGCCAGCGCGGGGGACAGGAGCTCGAGCGCCGCCGGCGCGAGCCCGCTCTCGCGCAGCTCGTCGGCGGCGCTGCTCAGCTCCTCGCGGGGACCCTCGAGCACCAGGGTCTGGTCGGCGCGGGGCAGGGCGCGCAGCCGCAGATGCACGCGGACGATCACGCCAAAGGCGGCGAACGCGCCGGCCTGGAGCCGGGTCAGGTCGTAGCCGGCGACGTTCTTCACGACGCGTCCGCCGCTCGAGACGACGCGGCCGTCGCCGGTGATCGCCGTGAGGCCGAGCAGGTGGTCGCGGACCGCCCCGAACCCCTGGCGCAGCGGGCCGGCCGTGGCGCAGGCGAGGATCGATCCGACGGTGCGCCCGGCGAGCCCGGGCGGGTCGAGCGCGACCCACACACTGCGCTCGGCGAGCTGTTGACGCAGCCGGTCCCAGCCCACGCCCGCCTGGGCGGTGGCGACGAGGTCTTGCGGCTCCACGGACTCCACCTGATCGAGGCGACGCGTCGTGAGGGCCAGGTCGGCGGGGGCGTCGGCCGTTTGCCAGGTCCCGGCGCCCTCGACGCGCACCTTCCATCGCTCCGCGGCGGCGGTGCCGAGCAGCAGGGCGGCGGCCTCGATCGACGGCGGGGCGATGCGTGGCGCGATCCCGGCGGCGCCCGGATCGAGCACCGCGTCGGCGCCGAGCAGCGCGCGCACTTTTTCGAGAACGCCGTTCATGATGGGAAGCTACCGGCTCCGGGAAGCCCCCGTCCATTCCCGGCAGGCGTGCACCGGCACGACTTTCCCGGGATTGACGCGCTCATCGGGGTCGAAGACGCGCCGGACGGCGTGCATCGCGGCGAGCGCGTCGCCGTCGAACACGAGCGGCATGTACCGCAGCTTGTCGAGCCCCACGCCGTGCTCGCCGGTGATCGTGCCGCCCGCCGCGATGCAGGCGGCCATGATTTCGGCCGAGGCGGTTTCGACGCGCGCCTTGAGCCCCGCATCGGTGGCGTCGAAGGAGATGTTGGGGTGCAGGTTGCCGTCGCCGGCGTGGAACACGTTGCTGACCACGAGCCGGTAGCGCGTGGCGATGGCGCTGATCGTCTCGAGCACGTCGGGGAGCGTGGAGCGGGGCACCACCGCATCCTGCACCACCAGGTCGCGCGACAGCCGTCCCATCGCGCCGAACGCCTTTTTGCGGCCCTGCCACAGCCGCTCGCGCTCGGCGGGGTCGGCGGCCGTGCGCACCGTGCGCGCGCCGTGTTCGGTGAGAATCGTCGCAACCGCGCCCGCGTCAGCGTCCACGGCCGCGGGCACCGCTCCGTCGAGCTCGGCCAGCAGCACGGCCGCCGCGTCGCGCGGGTAGCCCGCCGCGTACACCGAATCCTCGACGGCGTTGATGCAGGAGCGGTCCATCATCTCGAGGGCGGCAGGCACCACGCCGCTCGCGATGACGGCGGAGACCGCTTCCCCGGCCCCGCGCAGCGTCATGAAGTCGGCGAGCAGCGTCCGCACGGCGCGGGGGGTGGGCGTGAGGCGGACGGTGATCCGGGTAACGACGCCGAAGTTGCCCTCGGAGCCCACGAACAGTCCCACGAGATCGGGCCCCCAGGGCTCGCCCCCCGGGCTGCCGAGCGCGACCACCGAGCCGTCGGCGAGGACGACCTCGAGCGCCAGGACATGCTGGGTGGTCATGCCGTACTTCAGGCAATGCGGCCCGCCCGCGTTCTCGGCCACGTTGCCGCCGATGGTGCAGGCCGTCTGGCTCGACGGATCGGGGGCGTAGTGCAGCCCGTGCGCCGCCGCGGCGGCCGACAGGCGGACGTTCACGACCCCCGGCTCGACGACGGCGCGGCGGTTCTTCGGATCGATCTCGAGGATGCGGTTCAGGCGGGTCAGCACCAGCAGGACGGCGTCGGGGGCGGCGAGCGCGCCGCCCGAGAGGCCCGTGCCGGCGCCGCGCGGCACGAAGGGGACGTTGCGGCGCGCGAGGGCCTGGACCACCGCGACGACTTCGTCTCGCGTACCCGGCAGCACGACGAGGCCCGGCACCCGACGGTGAGTGGGGAGGCCGTCCGTGGCGTAGGTCAGCCGCTCGCTCGACGAGGACCGCACGTGCTTCGTCCCGACCAGTCGGGACAGTTCCCGGGCGAGCGGCTCGGCACGATCCAGGGCGGCGGCCGTCATGGGGTGAATAGTACATGGAGAAACGAACGGGGGTCGGGAAAGCTGCTCCCGACCCCCGTCGCCTGAAGACCGTCGTCCTGTCGCCTCTAGGCTGCTCTCCAGAATCCCTTGAGCGCCTTGCCGTCGGGCGACTCGCGCAGCTTCTCGAAGGCCCGCTCGCGGATCTGGCGGATGCGCTCGCGCGTGACGCCCATCAGCGCCCCAATCTTCTCGAGCGTCATCGCTTCACTGCCTTCTTCGAGTCCGTAGTAGAGATAGAGGATCTTGCGTTCGCGGGGGGTCAGGTACTTCTGGAAGATGCGGTCGATGAACTCCCGCATCAGCTTGCCGTCGGTTCGCTCCTCGATCTCGCCGCCTTCGATGCCCGCGAACCGCTCGCCCAGCGTGGCCGCGTCCTTGTCGGTGCGGTCCACCGGCGCGTCGAGCGACAGCTCGGCCGCCGTCATCCGCCGCGCCGTACGCACGTTTTCCACCGAGTCCTCGAGCGCCTTGGCGATCTCGTCGTCGGTCGGCTCGCGCCCCAGCTCCTGGGAGAGGTACGTCTCCGTCCGGCTCATCCGGATCAGCTGGGAATTCTGGTTCAACGGGATGCGGACGCTGCGGGTCTGCTCGGCCAGCGCCTTGAGGACCGCCTGGCGCACCCACCACACGGCGTAGGAGATGAATTTCACGCCCTGGTCGGGATCGAACTTCTTGACGGCTTTGAGCAGGCCTTCGTTACCGATCGCCACGAGCTCCGAGAGGTCCAGTCCGTGCCCCTGATACTTCTTTACGTAGGAGATCACGAACCGCAGGTTTGCCGTGACCAGCCGCTCCGCCGCCTTCTCGTCGCCGCGTTGCACGCGCCGCGCGAGCCGCCGTTCCTCAGCGGGATCTTTGATCAGGGGGAGCTTCTGAATGTCCTGGAGATACTGGTCGAAGGCACCGGAGGGTGTGGCTTTGAAGAACGACTTGGTCTTTCCAGTCGACGCACGGGCCATGCGCAGGACTCCCAAGCAAGGCGAACGCGTTCTAGCCGGAGACGGCGCCACTGACCGCCTAGAGTGTTTTCAAAGCGGGGACAATATAGGAACGCCCGCCAGCAGGTGCAAATCTACTCAGTTTTCCACATCACAAATTGTTACTCCGCAGCGCGCTGCGCGATTTGTCCACTATCAACATGTCCTGTGGAAAGTGTCCGACGTGCAAATCGTGTTGGAATCTTGTTGAAAGTCCGAAGCAGTGCCCCTAAGTGATTCGAGCACAAGCCATTGGCTTCAGTTCGCCGAGCGATCTTCCACGATTTGCCGCACCAATGCCTCAGGAACCGCGACAGTCCATTCGTCGCCCCGCGGTGGCGGCATGGCGCCGACGCGCGACGGCAGCGCGAATCGCAGCGCGCCATCACGCGCTTTCTTGTCGTACCGCATCGCGGTGACCAGTCCATCCACCACGCAGCCATCCGGGATCGCGCTCGGCAGGCGATGGTGCTGCAACGCGGCCGCGATGCGTCGCGCTGTTCCGGCTTCGGCCACCCGCAACGCCTCGGCCAAGCGCGCCTCGACGACCATGCCGATCGCCACGGCCTCGCCGTGCAGCAGCGCGTACCCGCTGGTCGCCTCGAGCGCGTGGCCCACCGTATGGCCGAAGTTCAGGACCGCCCGTCGCCCCCGTTCCCGCTCGTCCGCTGCCACGATCTCCGCCTTGATCTCGACCGATCGGGCCACGACGCGCTCGAGTGCGACCGAGTCGCCGGTGAGCGGGACATCCGCCTGCTCGAGCGCCGAGAAGTAGTCCGCATCCGCGATGGCGCCGTGCTTGATCGCCTCGGCCATTCCCGCGGCGAGCTGCGGCGGCGGGAGCGTCGCCAGCGTGTCGAGATCGGCGATCACGAGCCGCGGCTGGTGGAACGCCCCCAGCAGGTTCTTGCCGTGGGCGGTATCGACTCCCGTCTTCCCCCCGATCGAAGAGTCGATCATGGCGAGGAGGCTGGTGGGGACCTGCACCCAGGGAATTCCGCGATGGTAGGTTGCCGCGACGAACCCGGCGACATCGCCGGTCACGCCTCCCCCCACGGCCACCACGGCCCCGTCCCGCCCGACGTGGGCGGCAAGCAGCCGGTCACACAGCGCGGTCCAGGTCTCGCGCGTCTTGTTCCATTCTCCCGCGGGAAATGTGAACAGCTCGGCCGACATCCCGGCGCCACGCAGCGCCGCGGCCAGCGGCTCGCCGTACAGCCTCGCTACATGCGAGTCGCTGATCAGGGCGTACGCGGGGGCGGGACAGTGTTCCGCCAGGAGCGCCGGAACCCGCGCCAGGAGCGCGCGGTCGATCAGGATGTCATAGGAGCGGTCCCGCTCCTCGCGGAGCGGAACGCGGATGCTCACCACGGCAGGTCGCCCGCTCCGGCGCGAGCGTTGGCCGCGCGGGCGAGGACGAAGAGCAGATCTGAGAGGCGGTTCAGATAGATGCCGATGGCGGGAGACACCGTGACCTCGCGGGCCAGTCGCACGATCCCCCGCTCGGCGCGACGGCAGACGGTGCGCGCGAGGTGCAGCGCGGCGCCCTTGGGCGCGCCTCCGGGCAGGATGAAGGTCTTGAGCGGCGGGAGCCCCGCGTCGAGGCGATCGATCGCCTGTTCCAGCACTTTCGCGTCGGTCTCCCCGATCGGCGGGCCGCCGAGGGCTTTGGCCAGGCGCGCGGGGTCGGGCGTCGCGAGCTCCGCACCGATGGTGAAGAGACTACGCTGGATCGCCTGCAACAGCGCGTCCTCGAAGTCCGACGGGTCGGTAGCGCGGGCGAGGCCCAGGGCCGCGTTCAGCTCGTCCACCTCGCCGTACGCCACGACGCGATGGTGGTCCTTGGGGACGCGCTCGCCGCCGAACAGGCCCGTGTCCCCCCCGTCGCCCGTCTTCGTGTAGATCCTCATCTCCCCTCGCCGCAGAGTTTCCGTTACGTTCGGCGCCATGCAGGACCTCAAAGATATCACCATCATCGGCGCCGGTCCGACCGGGTTGTTCGGTGCGTTCTACGCCGGCATGCGGGGCGCCTCCTGCCGCCTGATCGACAACCTCGACCAGGTGGGCGGGCAGCTCACGGCGCTGTACCCCGAGAAGTACATCTTCGACGTCGCGGGCTTCCCCAAGATCCTCTCCAAGGATCTGGTGAAGGGGATGGCGGAGCAGGCGCTCCAGTTCAAGGCGCCGATCCACCTGGGCGAGAAAGTGATCGGCTTGCGGGAGGACGCGAGTGCGGCCGCAGCTGGGGCGGCCCGCTTTACGGTCGTGACCGATCGGGACGAATACCCCTCGCGCACCGTCCTCATCGCGGGCGGGATCGGCGCCTTCACGCCGCGCAAGCTCCCCCTCAAGGAGGCGGATCGCTGGATGGGCCACGGGCTGTTCGACCGGGTGCTCGATCCGCAGGTGTTTCGCGGCAAGCGCATCCTCATCGTGGGCGGCGGCGATTCGGCCTTCGACTGGGCGGTGAATCTGCAGGGGATCGCCGCCGGGATCCTGATGATCCACCGGCGCGACGGTTTCCGGGCGCACCACGCCACGGTCGAGCAGGTGCACCGGCTGTCGTCGGAAGGGAAGATGTCACTGCGCACCTTCTGGGAGCTCCGCGCCATCGACGGCGGCGAGCATATCGAGCAGGTGACGATCTTCAACAACAAGACGAAAGAAGAAGAGACGGTGCCGATGGACTGCGTGATTCCCCAGCTCGGCTTCGTGTCGGCGCTCGGGGCCATTGGCGAGTGGGGGCTGGAGATCGAGAAGGAGGAGATCCGCGTCACCCAGACCATGGAGACGAACCGCCCCGGCATCTTCGCCGCCGGGGACATCACGACCTACCCGGGCAAGCTGAAGCTCATCGCGACCGGCGTCGCCGAGGCGTGTATCGCGGTGAACCACGCGGTGCACTTCATCAATCCCGCGGTGAAGGTGGCACCGGGGCATTCGTCGAACATGGCGTTATTCGGACAGAAGGACGACTGAGAGAATCTGACGTCAGACGTCTGACGTCAGTCATCATTTCGATTTCCCGATCTCCACCACAATCGAATCCAGCTGCGCCAGCATCGCCCGCCCCCCGACGGCGTGCGCGTTGGCCTCGATGCTGAACACCAGGCGACTTCCCCCCGGCCGCTCGATGTAGCCCGACAAGGTATTCACGCGGTCGATGCTGCCGGTCTTGGCGACCACGGCGGCCTCGAGCGGCGTGCCGATGAAGCGGTGCAACAGCGAGCCCGGCTGACCGGAGCGGGGCAGGGCGGCGAGGAACGGCGCCTGCTTGGGGTGCCGGGCCATGTACGCCAGCAGCCGGGTGAACGCGCGCGGCGAAATGAGATTGCCGGCCGAGAGGCCGGACCCGTCCTCGAGCGAGAACGCGCTCGAGTCGACGCCCACCGAGTCGACGAGAAACCGGCGCTCCACGTCGATCCCGGCGTCCCACGACCCGGTTCCGCCCAGCTCCCGGCCCAGGATCTTGAGCAGCATCTCCGCGAACCAGTTCTGACTGGAGTTGAGGATCGGGAACACGATCTCGCCGATCGGCCGGCCGCGGTACTCCACCAGCGGCGAGCCGCAGCAGCGCGCGGCCCGGTAGGCGAGCGAGTCGGTGGTGCCGACGGCGCCTCCTTCGACCGCGACGCCCTGGCGTTCGAGCGCGTACGCCAGCGCCCGGGCCGTGTAACGGTTCGGGTCGGGCAGCGCGAAACTCTCGATCCAGGGCCGCCGCCCCTGCGCGGCCGTGCCCTCAGCCCAGATTTCCATCGTGCCCGGCGTGCGGAAGAAATTGTCGCCGATCGTCGAGCCGCCGTCGGACGGCCCGGTCCGGGCGCGGTTCTCGAAGCTGAACAGTCCGAGCTCGGGCGTCCACGTGATCGTGGGCGGGTGGTCCACGGAATCGGCCGGCGTGATCAGGAAGTCCACGCTGTTGTCATGGAAGCCGAGGCCGGAGACGGGCGCCGCGTACCACCAGTTGAGATCGAACACGTTCCAGGCCGGGTGCACCAGCAGGGGCTCGAAGTAGCTGCCGTCGCCCACGATCCGGCCGGTGATCCGCCGCACCCCGTGCGCGCGGATCGAATCGGCGATGGCGTCCATCGCGGTGAAGGTCGAATCGCACGCGCCGGGGGCGAGGGTGTCCACGGCATAGCAGCGCTCCGAGAACGTCGGATCACCGCGTCCGTACAGGATCAGGTCGCCGTCGAGCACGCCGTCGCGCAGCATCCCGTTCACATAGACGCTGGTGCGCACGCGAAAATCGGCCGGGAGGAGCACGGTGGCCGTCGCCGAGACGACGAGCTTGGTGTTGCTCGCCGGGACGAACAGCCGATCGGCGTTCCGCTCGTACAGCGGCCGTCCCCGCTCGTCCACGACCGACACGCCCCAGGTGACGCGGTCGAACGGTGGCCGGTCGAGCAGCCCGTCCAGCCGTTTGGCGAGCGGGCCGCGTCCCGGGCGGGCCGCCGTCTGGGCGGCGGCCGGCGACGCGAGCGCGCCGCTAATCGTGAGCGATACGAGGATCAGCTTTCGCATACAGCAGGTCCGCGACGAGGTTGACGAACACGAACAGGACCGACATGAAGAGAATCGCGCCCTGGACGGCGGGGAGATCCCGCTTTTCGATGGCGGTGAGCACGTACCGGCCCAGACCGGGCCAGGCAAAGATGGATTCCGTCAGCAGGCTGCCCGTCAGATAATTCCCCGTGTCGAGCGCCAGCACGGTGATCACCGGAATGAGCGCGTTGCGCAGCGCATGGCGTGTCAGCACGGCGAGCTCGGGCAGTCCCTTGGCGCGGGCGGTGCGGATGAAGTCGCTCGCCAGCGCTTCCCGCATCGCGCCGCGGGTCATGCGCGCCAGCACCGCGACCGAGCGCATGCCGAGCGTCGCGGCCGGGAGCACCAGGAACGCGAGTCCTCCCGATCCCGACGGCGGGAGCCAGCGCAGCGTCACGGCGAACAGCAGCACCAGGAGCAGCGCCACCCAGTACACCGGAAACGAGACGCCGAGGTAGGCGAGCAGTGTCGCGGTGCGGTCCGCGAGGCTGCCGGGGCGGGCCGCCGCGATCACGCCCAGCGAGATCCCGGCGAACGCCGCGAAGGTCATCGCGGTGAGCGCGAGCTGGGCCGTTTTGGGGAACCGCTCCGCCAGGTCCCGGGCGATGGGCCGCTGCGTGATGTACGAGCGGCCGAGGTCGCCCCGCAGCACGCCCCACAGGTAGTGGCCGAACCGCAGCGGCAGCGGGTCGTCGAGATGCAGCTCGGAGCGCAAGCGGGCGATCGTGGCCGAGTCCGCCCGCTCTCCCACCATCGCCTGGACCGGGTCCCCCGGGGCGACCTCGAGCAGCAGGAACGCGGCCACGAGCACGCCCAGCAGGGTCGGCACGACGAGCAGCAGACGCCGGCCCAGGACCCCGCTCACGGGTGTGGGGGGGCCGCGCGCCGCACCGCGGTCCACCGCTGCCCGTTGAAGATCACCGGCACCTCCCACCCCGTGATCCCCGGCGCTTCGGCCCACAGGTCCACCGGAAACCAGAGATAGAGCCACGGGGCGGCTTCGTACGTGCGCCCGTCGATTGTGTGGTACAGTGCGCTGCGAGCCGCGTCGTCCTGGGTGCGGCGGGCGGCGTAGATCAGCGAATCGGTGATCGGGTCGCTGTAAAACGCGTAGTTCCCGCCCGGACCGAAGCTGGCGCTCGAGAACAGAGGATAGAGGAAGTTGTCGCCGTCGGGATAGTCGGCCCACCAGTCGAGCAGCGCCATGTCGGCGTTGCCGGCCCGGGCCGCTTCGCGCTGGCTCGGGGCGTCGCGCGTGACGATCTCCACGCGGATGCCCACCTCCGCCAGGTCGGCCTGGACGGCCTGCGCCACGCGGCCCAGCGTCTCGTTGTCCGCCGTGCGCCACAGCTCGAGCGACACGCCCGACGCGTAGCCCGCGGCTGCCAGCAGCTGCTTCGCCTGGGCCGGGTCGTAGGCGAAGGCCGGCCGGGTCGTGTCGCCCCCGGGGAGCGTCGGCGGGATCGCGCCGCGGGCGCGGATGCCCCGCCCGCCCCAGACCGTCGCGAGGATCTGGGGCACGTTCACGGCGTGGTTGATCGCCTGGCGCACCCGCACGTCGCGCAGCGGCCCCCGCCGCGTGTTCAACGCGATGTAGGTGACGCGCAGCGCCGGCTTCTGCTGCAGCCAGGCGGGGTGGCGCTCGCGCCAGCGGGCGGTTTCGCCGAACGGCACTTCCACCACGTCCAGCCGGCCCGACTCGAACTCGGCGGCGCGCACCAGCTGGTCGGGGATAATGCGCACGACCAGCGAATCGGACTGGGGGGCGCCGCCCCAGTAGTCGGCGTTGCGGCTGAAGCGCAGCGCATCGTCGTGCGCCCAGCTGGCGAAGCGCCACGGCCCTGTGCCGTCGGGTCGGGCAGCGAGGTCCCGCCCCGGCGCCGGGGAGACGATGGACGCGACGGGCATGGCGAGGAACTTGGGGAAGACGGCGAGCGGGTGGGTTAGGGTCAGCGCGACGGCCGTGTCCCCCAGGACCTCGATGCCCTTCACCTTGTCCGTGGCGCCTGCGGCGAAGGGCGACGCGCCGTCGATCGGCAACAGCGGCCAGGCGCGCCCGCCGGTGGACTTGGGGTCGAGCACGCGCAGGAAGCTGCGCCGCACCGCATCGGCCGTGAGCGCGGAGCCGTCGTGGAATCGCACGCCGGGGCGCAGGTGAAACACATACCGCCGTCCGGCCGCGTCGACGCTCCAGCGATCCGCGAGTGCCGGCTCGAGGGCGCCGTTCGCGTCGAAGCGCGTGAGCCCATCGTAGAGCAGGGTGACCATCTCACCGGTAGGGACGTCGGTGGAAAGCGCCGGATCGAGCGAGCGGGGGTCGTAGCTTTCGTAGTAGACCAATGGCGCCGCGCGGCCGCCGCGCTCTCCGGCGCAGGCGCCGAGTAGAGCGAGGGGCAGCATCGGGAAGTGGCGGAACCTGGGCATCAAGTTCGGTGTCGAAAAGGTTGACAGTTGGGGTGGTGGCGGGCCAACATACGGGGCCCTTCATACCAGGTCAATTGCGACTCGCGCGTGTCCTCGCTCTCGCCGTGCTGTACGCGACGGTGACCCGCCCGCTCACTGCCCAACAGGAGGCGGAGCGGGTGGTGCGCGGGCTCGCGTACGTCGGCAATCATGCGATCGACGATTATACCCTGAGCACCGTCATCGCGACCTCGAACTCGAGCTGGTTCGCGCGGAACTGGGCGGTGCGCTGGCTCGGGCTCGGGGCGAAGCGCACGTTCGACGAGCTGGAATTCCGCCGCGACGTGGTGCGGTTGATCCTGTTCTACCGCCAAAGCGGCTACATGCAGGTGGTGGTAGACACCGCCGTGCGCCGCACTCCCCGGGACGTCTACATCACCTTCCGGATCTTCGAGGGCGAGCCGGTGCGAGTGCGCCGGTTCGACCTGGACGGCATCGCCGGCATCGTGAACGATCGTCCGTTGCGACGCGCCATGCCCCTGAAGCTGGGCGATCCGTTCAACCGCTATCTGATGCAGGCCTCGGCCGACACGCTGGCGTCGTGGCTGCGCAACCGCGGGTTTCCCTACGCGCAGGTGCTGCGCAACTTCGACGCGGAGGCAGCCGAGCTGTCGGCCGACCTCCGGTTCGAGGCGGTCCCGGGCCCGCATCTGCGGATCGGCGAAGTCTTGGTCGAGGGAGTGCAGCGCGTGGACACCGCGACGGTGCTGCGCACGCTGTCGGTCCACCCGGGGGAGCAATACGGCGAGGACCGGTTGTACCGCAGCCAGCGGGACCTGTACGGCGCGGGGATGTTCCGCACCGCGTCGGTGACCTTGCAGGACACTCTGCCGCCGGCGAACGGCGATTCCACGGTGAACGTGGTGGTGCGCGTCACGGAGGGACCGCGGCGGCGCATCAGCTTCGGCGCCGGGTACGCGACGCTCGACTGTTTCCGGGCGCAGGGCGGGTGGTCGGCGCTCGGGTTTCTGGGCGACGCGCGGGTGCTGGATCTGAGCGCGCGGGTGTCGAAGATCGGGATCGGGTCGCCGCTGCACAGCGACCGGTTCAAGCGGACCTTCTGCTTTCCGTTGAAGGAGGACGACAACTCCGACACGTTGAACTACAACGTGGCCCTGACCCTGCTCCAGCCTACCTTTCTCTCCCCCCGTCATTCGGCGAGCATCGGGGTGTTCGGCGAGCGGCGCTCGGAGTTCAAGACCTACACCCGGACCCAGGTCGGGGCGAACGTGGGCGTGACACTCAACACCCGCCGGAAGGTGCCGGTCGGCATCGCCTACGGTATTTCGGTGGGGCGCACGGATGCCTCCGACGCCACATTCTGCAGCGTCTTCAGTGTGTGCGACGACTCCACGCTGCGCTATCTCCGCAACCGGCATCGCTTCGCCTCGCTCACCCTCACGGCGGCGCTGCGCACCGAGGATTTCGCGCTCGACCCCTCGCATGGCGGGCACGTGGGGATCACGCTGCTGCATTCGTCGCACGTGCTCGGCTCCGACAAGCTGTACGAGTTCAACCGCGGCGAGATCGAGGTCGCCCGATACATGCCGTTCGGGCGCCGCGGCGTTTTCTCCTGGCGGATCCATTCGGGGGCCCTGGTGCCCGCGCGTATCACGCTGGCGGGCGATACGACGCAGTTCGTGCCGCCGGAGCAGCGCTTTTACGCCGGCGGCCCCAACTCGGTGCGCGGCTATGAAGCCAACGGGCTGGGGCCGCGCGTGTACGTGATCACGGACAGCCTCTGCGCTTCGGCGTCGAGCTGCTCGTACCAGATCGTGAACGGCGATACGGTCTACAAGAACGTGACCGTCGCCCCGACCGGCGGGAACTCCATCTTCGTCGCCAACGCCGAGATCCGCGTCGCCGCGCCGCTGTGGCCGGATCGCCTGCGGCTCGCGGCGTTCGTGGATGTGGGGCAGGTGTACCTGCGGCAGAATGCGATCTTCACGCTGCACTCGATGCGCGTGACCCCGGGCCTGGGGGTGCGGTTCACCACGCCGCTCGGTCCGGTGCGAGTGGACATCGCCTACAATGGATACGACCCGGAGTCGGGCAAGCTCAAGTTCCTGAACGACAGCACCGGCGTGCTGACCGACTTCCGGCCGAACTACCAGCGGAAGCGCCCCTCCGCGTTCCTCCGGCGTCTCGTTTTTCAGTTCGCCATCGGGCAGGTGTTCTGATGGTGCGGCGCAGCCTGGGCGTTCTCTTGTGGTCGCTGGTCGGCCTGCTGGCGGGCTTCCTGGGCGCACTGTCCGCGCTGGTCGGCACGGATGCGGGACGGGCCCTGCTCACGCGGGTGTCGGTCGCCGCACTCGAATCGGTCGTGGCCGGCAAGGTGGAGATGGGGAGCGCCTCCGGGACGCTGCTCACGGGGCTCGTGTACACCGACGTGCGGCTCTACGACGCGGACTCGACCCTCGTCGCGTGGCTGCCGCGCGTCGAGCTGGACTACAACCTGTTCGACTTCGCGGCGGGCCGGATCGTGCTGCAACGCATCCGTCTCGAGCGGCCCTACGTCAACATCGTGCAGCACAAGAGCGGTCGGCTGAACATCGAGGAGCTGCTGCACCTCGGGGAGCCGTCGGCGCCGCGGCGGGGTCCCAGACCGCTCGTCGTGCTGCGCAACGTCACGATCGCCGACGGCGACCTGGTGCTGCGGCTGCAGTCCCGGCCCGCCCCCGACGACTCGCTGCACGAGATCGACGCCTTCGGCACCGACGGCCGCCGGCGGGTGCGTCGCTTCCGGCACCTCACGGCCGCCCTGCCGGCCTTCCGGATTTCGGCCCCCGGCCAGCGCGGGTTGTGGGTGGAGCTGGGGAGCCTGGCCGCCGGAGTGGACGACCCCCCGGTGGACATCGCCGACATGAAGGGGCGCGTGATCATCGACGGCGACTCACTCGACGCCGATCTGCCGCTGGTCCGCCTGCCCGCCTCGCGCTTCTCGCTGCGCGGCGGTCTCGCCTGGCCGCACGACACGCTGCTGTTCAATCTGGCGGTCGGGGCCGACCGGGTGACGCTGGCGGACGCCCGCTTCATCGACCCGCGATTCCCCGATGGCGCCGTGCTGCGCGGCACCCTGGCCGTTCGCTCCCACGGCAGCCGCATGCTGGAAGTGCGGCTCGACACGCTTGGCCTGACCTATCACGGCGGCCGGGCGGACGGCCACGCCACCGCGTTCATCGCCGCCGACTCGGGGCTGGTGGCGCTGCGCGGCACCGACGTGACGACTCAGGATCTGGACCTCACGCTGCCGCGTGCGTTCCTCGACACGCTCCCCTTCTACGGGCACCTGAGCGGGCGCGCCCGCGCCGATGGACCGCTCTCCGCGCTGACGCTCGACGCCGACTGGAGCTTCCGCGATTCGCTGGTGGCGAGCCGGCCGGAATCGCGCGTGCGGGGGCGCGGGCTGGTGGATCTGACCTCCGCCGCGGGGATCACGTTCAATCCGTTCACCGTGGATGCCGCGACGATCGACTTCGGCACCTTCGCCGAGTTCGTCCCGGCGCCGCTGCACGGCACGCTCGACGCGGCCGGCACGCTGACCGGCCCGCTCACGAACGTGCGCTTCGACGGCGCCCTGCGCCACGTGGACGGCGCGCGTCCGGCGAGCGTGGCCCACGGCCGCTTCGGCGCCGACTCGCGCCGCGACACGGTGGCGCTCGACGTGGACGCCCAGCTCGACACTCTCTCGTTCGACGGCCTGGCCGGGAGCTTTCCGGGGCTGGCGCTGCGGGGCGCCGTGTCCGGCGCGATCCGGCTCGCCGGTCCGCTCGACTCACTGGCGACGCACGTGGATGTCGTGCGGGTGGGCGGTGGCGGTCGCGTGCGCGCCGATGGGACGCTCGAGCTGCTGCCCGACCGCCGCGGCGCGCGGGGACTGGCGGTCGATGCCGGGGATCTGTCGCTCGATCGCTGGTTCGCCGGCGCACCACCGTCGCGCCTCAACGTCACCGCCACCGTCACCCTGGACGCCGACACTACCGGCACGCCCCCCATGGGGGAGGTCGCGCTGCGGCTCGCGCCGTCTCACATCGCGGGCACGCCGCTCGACAGTGGGGCGCTGCGACTGCGCTTCGGGGACGGGATGGTCCACGTGGACACGGTCTGGCTGCGGCAGCCCGGTCTCATCACCGACGGCGCGGGGACGCTCGGGTGGCGGCGCCCGCGCGCCGGCGAGACGCTGCTCACGTTCGATGCCGACAGCCTGAGCACCGTCGATTCGCTCGTCTCGTGGCTGAGCGGGACGTGGCGCGACACGGCCCGCGCCGTGCTCGCGAGCGGCGCCGCGGTGGTGCATCTGCGCGTCGCGGGCGCGCTCGATTCGCTGGCGATCGGCGGCATCGGCACCTTGGAGCATCTGGCGATCGGCACGTGGCGTGTGCCCGCGGCCACCATTCGGGGCGGCTACGAGCCGGCGACCGGGACCGGAGCGGCGCAGGGTCCGCTCGTCTGGACCGACGTGAGCGCGGACTCGCTCGCCTACGGGACGATGGGGTTCGGAGCGCCGCGGGTAACGCTCCGGGGACGGATGGATTCGCTCGTGTGGTCGGGCCGCACGCGCATCGGCGATCTGAGCGGGGTCGTGGCGGGCGGACGCTACGCGCGCGACTCCGCCGGGACCCGCCTGATCGGCGTGGACTCCTTTGCCGTCCGGCTGCCCGGCGGCGTCTGGTTCCTGGAGCAACCGGTCGCGCTGCGACTCGGCGATTCAGTGCTGGCGGTCGACTCGATCGCGCTGCAACGCGTGAACGGTTCGGGGCACTTGAGTCTCGCGGGGACGATCCCCACCGGCGGCAGCGGTCTCGCCCACCTGCACGTGGAGGGATTCCCGCTCGCCGGCGTGTACGCGCTGCTGCAGCGCGATACGCTGGGCACGACGGGCGGCGTGACCGCGGATCTGACGGTGCGCGGATCGCGGCGCGACCCTACCTATGACGGGCGCTTCGCGCTCGTGCCCGACTCGGCCGGCGCCCCGTCGGTGCAGGGGACGTTCGCCTACGCGCGCCGCCGGGTGGACGCGGTCGCCTCGTTGCGGCGCGGCGAGCGGGAGGTCGTGGGGTTCACCGCCCATCTCCCGCTCGACCTCGCCTTGATGGATGTGCCGCGCCGCCAGCTGCCGGACACGCTGGCGATTCGCGCCCGGGCCGACGGCGCGGACCTGAACGCCCTCGAAGCGCTGACCACGCAGCTGCGCGACGTGCGCGGCCGCCTGACGGCCGACGTGGGTATCCGGGGGACCTGGGACGCGCCCCGCCTCGACGGGACCCTGCGGATCGACTCGGCGGGCGTCGGCATTCCCGCCTTGAACGTGCGGTGGGACGGCATCGGGGGACGCCTGCGGCTGGGCGGGGACACGATCTATGTGGACTCCCTGGGCATGCACAGCGACCGGGGGCGGGCCGATCTCGCGGGCTACGTGCGACTCGAGCGGCTGACGCGCCCGCTGCTGGCGCTCGACATCGACGCGAGCGATTTCAAGGCGCTCGAGATCCGCGGCGATCTGAGTCTCACCGCGACGGGGCGGGTCGCGCTGCGCGGTCCGGTCTTCGGGGCGACGCTCACCGGGTCGGGCACGGTCACCAACGGTGTGCTGTATTTCGCCGACCTGGTCGAGAAGCGGATCATCGATCTCGACGCGCCGGATCCCTCGATGGCCGGTCTCATCGACACGTCCCTCGCGGCGGTGATCCAGCGCCAGGGGTTGGGGCCGTCGTTCCACAGTGTCTTCCTCGACAGCCTGCGGATCCGCGACCTGCAGCTCACCATGGGCAGCAGCGTGTGGCTGCGCTCCAACGAGGCGAACATCCAGCTCTCGGGCCGCCTCAACGTGAACAAGGTGAACCGCAGCTGGCTGTTGACCGGGACGCTGCAGGCGCCGCGCGGCACCTATCGCCTCCAGGTGGGACCGGTGTCGCGCGAGTTCATCGTGACCCAGGGAACGGTGCGCTACTTCGGCACGCCGGATATGGACGCGGGGTTGGACATCGCCGCGCGACACGTGGTGCACCGGGCCGCCTCGGCGTCGACGTCGACCACCGGTTCGAACGACATCCCCATTGTGGCCCATATCGGCGGGACCCTGTTCGTGCCGCGACTCACGTTGAGCGCCGAGGGGCAGGAGCTGTCACAGACCGACATCCTGTCCTACCTGATGTTCGGGCAGCCCAGCGGGGAAATCACCAACTCGGCGGGCGTGGCGGGGGGCGGACGGCGAGCGCTGCTGCTAGGCACCGCGGCGAGCCTCGCGGCGGGGGAGCTGGAGCGCAGCGTCGTCTCCGACCTCGGCATTCCCCTGGACTACGTGGAGATCCGTCCCGGCGACCCCGGCAGTCCGCTCACGGGGACGAGTTTCGCCGCGGGATGGCAGATCGGTCAGAAGACGTTCTTCATCGTGCGGGCGAGTATCTGTCCGTCGGCCATGTCGAAGACGCTCGGCGCGAGCCTGCAGTTCCGAATCAGCCCGGAGTGGCGCACCGAGGCGAGCGTGGCGCCGGTGGGCAGCTGCGTCACCACCAGAAGTCAGGGGGCGGGGCAACAGCAGCAGGTGGGCTTCGACCTGTTCTGGGAGCGGCGCTATTGAGATGACCCGCGCGCTGCTCATCACCAACCCGGCCGCCGCCCGCACCGACGCGCGGGCGCTGACCGCCGTGCGGGAAGCGCTGCGCCGCGCCGGGTGGACCGTGGAAGTCGCCGCCACCGCGCAGGCGGGCGACGCGCGCCGGCTCGCGCTCCGCGGCCGGGATGAGGGCTTCGACACGATGCTCTCCTACGGCGGCGACGGCACGGCGATGCAGATTGCGGCTGCCGTCGCGGGCACCGGCATCCCGCTCGGCCTCATCCCCGGGGGAACGGGGAACGTGCTGGCGGGGAATCTGCGGCTGCCGCGTCGGCCGCTCGCGGCCGTCCACTCGATTCTCCGCGGCAGCGCCGTGCAGGTCGACCTGGGGGCCGTGGATCGCGCCGACGGCACCCACTACTTCGCCGTGTGCTGCGGCACGGGGTTCGACGCGGCGCTGATGCGCCGCACCGATGCGGCCGCCAAGCGGCGCTGGCGCCGCGCGGCGTACGTGCGCGCGGCGCTGCTGTCGCTGGGGTCCGTGAAGAGCGCGCGGGTGCGCATCACGATCGACGGCGTGGACACGCACCGCGCCGCGGCCATGGTGCTGGTGTGCAACTGCGCCGATCTCATGCCTCCCTTCCTGCGCCTGCACCGGGACATCCGGCCCGACGACGGCATTCTCGACGTCGTCGCGATGCGGGCCGACGGGGTGTGGCAGAGCGTGGCGGCGTTCGTCGAGCTCATGCAGCGGCGTCCCCCGGCACGCCGGGACCAGGTCTGGTATGGACGCGGCACGAGCGTCTCGATCACGGTGGAGGAGGGGGAGCCGTTTCCGGCGCAGCTGGACGGCGAAGACGTGGGGACATCGCCGCTCACGGCGCGGGTGCTGCCCGGCGCGCTGCGTGTGTTCGTCGATCCGGACACCTCTCCGGTACGCCCGGGAGGCGGCGGTGGCTGATCGCGTGCTGCTGGTCACGAGCGACGAGGCGCTGGCGCGCGTCGCGGACGTGCTCCTGGCGGTGGGCGCCGAGCTGACGCACGAGCGGGACGGTGGCATCGGGCTGGCGACGGCCGAGCGGGCGCACCCGGATGTGGTCGTGTGGGACGGGGAGCTGCCGGCCGCGGCGGAGTCCGCCGTGGCCCGGTTGCGGGCGACCGGCGCGGGCATCGTGGTGGTCACCGGCGCGGCGGCTCTGGCGGCGGGCGTGCGGGCGCTGCGCGAGGGGGCGGAACAGCTGGTGGTCCGGCCTGTCGATCCCGACCATCTCACGGCCGCGGTCGCGCGGGCGGCGGAGGCAGGACGGTGGCGCCGGGCGGCGCTGCGCTACACTTCAGCCGGAACGGCGAGCGATGGACACCGGGCCCGCACCCTGGCGGAAGTGGAGCGGGATCAGATCGAGCGCGCCCTGCGGCATCACGCCGGCAACCGTACGCGGGCAGCCCGGGAGCTCGGGATTTCGCGCGCGACCCTGATCAATAAGATTAAGTCGTACGCCCTCGACCTCTGAGGCACGCATGAGCAAACCGGAGCTGAAGGAGCACGACGCGATGGTTTGCCGCGCCTGCGGCAACGAGGAACGCGCGTCGGAGGGTTACCCCTGCGCGGACTGCGGCACTTTCATTTGTTTGATTTGCACGTTCCGCGGCGTCACGCGCTGCAAAGCGTGTGAGGAGAAAGCCAAGGCGGCGTCGCGCGCTTAGGCGCGGCGCCGCTCGATGTCCTTCGTCAGCTCCTCCAGCGGCGTCCCGAGCTCGCGGGCCAGCCGCGCCGTGGCATCGGCGGCTCCGGGCCACTGCGTCGCGGCGGCGAGGGCCTGCAGGGCGATGTCGGCGATGGCGTTGGTGCGCTCCTCCAGCGTCTGCGTGCGCTCCGCCACTTCCCGCGCCAGCCACCCCTCCAGCTCGCGGCGGTCGATCTCGAGCTGACGTTTGCGCAGCGCGCTGCGCAGCGACACTTCCAGCTCTTCCAGGTCAAGGGGTTTGATCAGGTAATCGTAGGCGCCCAGCCGCAGGCATTCGATCGCCGTCTTGGGCTCGTCGATCGCGGTGAGCATGATGACGGCGAGGTCGGCCTGCACCGCGAGGGCCTTGGGGACGAGTTCCACGCCGGACATGTTCGGCATGCGGATATCGGAGAGCATCGCCTGCGGATTGTCGCTGGCGATGAGCTTGAGCGCCGCATCGCCGTGCTCGGCCAGCAGCACACGGTACCCGAGCCGGCGCAGATAGCGGTCCAACGCCTGGCGGATGCCCAGCTCATCGTCCACGACGAGAATCGTCGTCTGGTCGGTGCCGGGCGTTGTGGTCGACATGAGGTTCTCGAAGCTATTTGACCTGCACAACCCCAGCAAGCGCGGCTATCTTCGCCGCGTGAAGAACCTCGCCGCCGTTTCCGGCCTGCTGGTGGGACATTGGACGCATCCCAGCGGCGCGACCGGGTGCAGTGTGGTGCTCGCCCCGCCCGGCGGGATGCGTGCCGCCGCCGCGCTCCGGGGGCGCGCCACCGGGACGCGCGAGCTCGATGCGCTCGATCCCCGTCATCTCGTCGGCCACGCCGACGCGATCCTCCTCACGGGTGGCTCCGCCTTCGGACTCGGCGCCGCCGACGGCGTCATGCACTGGTTGCGGGAGCGCGGGCGCGGGTTTCCGGTTCGCCCCGAGCTGGCGGTCCCGATCGTGCCGGCCGCCGTCATCTTCGATCTCGGGAACACGGGCGGCGAGCCACTCTGGCCGGGACCCGACGCGGGAGCCGCCGCCTGCGAGGCCGCGGGGACCGAGGTGCCGGAAGGATCGGTGGGTGTCGGGGCGGGGGCGACGGTGGGGAAGGTGGCGGGCATCGCCCGCGCGATGAAGGGTGGGGTGGGCACGTGGGCGGCCCGCGCGGGCGACATCGTGGTGGCGGCCCTCGTCGTCACCAACGCCGTCGGCGACATCCGGGACGCGCGCGGAGCGATTCTCGCGGGCGCGCGCGACGAGCGGGGCGGATTCCTCGACGGACAGCGCTATCTCGCCCAGGGCGGTGCGCCGTTCGGCGCCGGGCCGCCGGTGCGCCACAACACGACGCTGGCGGTCGTCGCCACCAACGCCGCGCTCGACAAGCTGGCGCTCGAGGCGCTGGCGCGCGCCGGGAGCGACGCGCTCGCCCGGCGCATCACGCCGTACGGGACGCTGTTCGACGGCGACGTGGTGTTCGCCGTCAGCACCGCCGCCCATCCGCCGGCCTCCCCGCTGCAAGCCGAAGCTCTGGCCGCGGAGGTGGTGCCCGAGGCGCTCGAGCGGGCGGTACGGCTGGCGCGCGGCACGGCGCTCACCCCGGGGCTCGCCACATGACCGATGCGCTGCTGCGCGCGCTCGACGACGTGCGGCGCAAGTGGGTGCCCGACCGACGGCTCGGGGCGTTCGACATCGCCGATTCGGACGGGAAGCTCACGGGACGCACGACGAGCCGGGAAGCCCTGGCCGACGTGCGGCGCATCGGCGTCGAATCGGGGTTGCCGGTGGAAGTCGCACTCCTGCCCGACGCCTCGGTGGACGATGCCGGGATGGCGGTCGTGACCGCCGCCCTGGCGCCGCTGCTCGATCGTCCGGCCGTCAATGCGCCGCGCGTGAGCGAGGCCCTGCACGGCGAGCCCCTCGCGCTGCTCGAGCGTCGCGGCGACTGGCTGCACGTGCGGGCCACGGATGGCTACCTCGCCTGGACCCACGCCGGCTACACGCGGGTCGGCACGGCCGACTGGCTCGAGGACTGGTTGGCGCGTGCGACGGCGCGCTCGCTCGGCTGCGAGCTGGAACACCAGGGGACGCGGCTGCGTCTGCCGATCGGCGGGCGGTTGGTGCCGCGACGCGACGGGCTGGTCGAGACCGCGGACGGACGGCTGGCGCGCGTGTTCGCCGGCATGGTCCGGCCCCAGGTCGAGCTGCACGCCGAAGCCCGCCTCATGGCCGTCTCCGAGCTCGTGCTGCGCTGGTTCGGCGGTGCGCCCTACCTGTGGGGCGGCCGCACCGAGTGGGGGGTCGATTGCTCGGGACTGGTCCAGGCCGCCTACGCCGCGCGCGGGGTGGCGCTGCCGCGCGACAGCGATCAGCAGTTCGCCGAGGGGGCCGAGATCCGGCGGTCGGCCTCAGGCGAAGGGTATGAGAAGGGGGATCTGTTGTTCTTCGCCGAAGACGGCCGGGTGTCGCACGTGGCGCTGTGGGCCGGCGCCGGGCGCATCGTGCACTCGACGCTGTCGCGCGGCGGCGTGGTGGGTGAGGAGCTGTTCGGGGATGTGCCGCGGCTCAAGCGGTTGCGGGACCAGGTAGTGGGTGTACGACGGATGGAGTCCTGATGCGTCTCGTCCTGTTCGACATCGACGGCACGATCCTGCTGACCGACGGCGCCGGCCGGCGCGCCATCGGCCGGGCATTGCTCGATCTGGTCGGCACGACGGGGCCGGTCGGGGGCCATCGGTTCGACGGCAAGACCGATCCGCAGATCGTTCGCGAGCTGCTGACGCTTGCCGGGCACACCGACGCCGAGATGCCGGCGCGCGTCCGCGCGGTGTGCGACCGGTACCTGGAGCTCCTGTTGGAGGAGCTCGCCGGCCCGACGCAGACGCGCGTCATGGCGGGCGTCCGGGAGCTGCTGACCGCGCTCGCCCCGCCGGAAACGGAGGGGAAGGTGCTCGTGGGGCTGCTCACCGGAAAC
>JBGQHV010000021.1:0-27189 GCA_041498155.1 Gemmatimonadota bacterium
TCCGGGTTATGAGCCCGGCGAGCTACCAGACTGCTCCACCCCGCGTCGCTTGTCGTGGAGAGCGGGAAACGGGACTCGAACCCGCGACCCCAACCTTGGCAAGGTTGTGCTCTACCAACTGAGCTATTCCCGCGCGGCCCGCAATCTAACCCGGCCCATCCCTGCTGCACCACCCGGGCAGGCCAGCCGCTCCCATCCAAAATGCGCTTCGTCTGTCCAGCCATCCGACCAATGGAGGCGAGGGGGATCGAACCCCTGACCTCGTGAATGCCATTCACGCGCTCTCCCAACTGAGCTACGCCCCCGTTATATTGGCCGCCCCCGGCGCCGTCCGACGGGAACACGGCATGTTATCCGGGCGTTCTGGCGGTGTCAAGCGAAACCATGAACTTTTCGTGCCGTGAGCGGTATCACGGGGCGATCTGAGCGAGCGTCACATGACCAAGCCCAAGCGTCGCACCAAAACCGCACCCGCCAAGGCGAAGGCGGCAAAGCGCCCGGCCCTCGCACCGCGGGGGGCGGCCGCGAAGCGCGTCCCGCCCAAGGCCGGGGCGCCGCTCCTGCCGCCGCTGCCGAAGGGGAAGCCCGGACGCAAGCGCGGCCGGCGGCGCGGCCTGCTGTCGGGGCTGGGGCACGAGCACGAGCGCGACATCCTGGATCAGTACCTCCACGAGGTGTCGAAGACGCCGCTGCTCACTCAAAAGGAAGAGATCGCCCTGGCGCGGAAGGTTCGCGCCGGCGACCAGGAGTCGATGCAGGAGCTCGTGAAGCGGAACCTGCGCTTCGTCATTTCGGTCGCCAAGAAGTACCAGAACCGCGGGCTGCCCCTCACCGACCTCATCGGGGAGGGGAACGTCGGGCTGCTCACCGCCGCCCGCAAATTCGATCCCGATCAGGGCGTGAAGTTCATCTCCTACGCGGTGTGGTGGATCCGACAGGCGATTCTGGCGGCGCTGGCGCGCCAGGGCCGGACGGTGCGCGTCCCCCTGAACCGCACCGCCGATCTGTCGCGCATCGTGCGCACCGCCGAGTACCTCCGGCAGTCGCTGCGGCGTGAGCCGACGCCCGAGGAGATCGCCGACGCCACGAAGCTGTCGCTCGAAGTAGTGCAGTCGCTGGCCGCCCTGAACACCGGGGACGTGCGACTCGACGCGCCGCTCGATCCCGACGGCGACCGCTCGCTGATCGAGCGCTTCATCGCCGAAGACTTGCCCGACACCGAAGACCAGGCGATGGACCGGTTCCTGTCGGACGAGATCGAGAGCGCCCTGAACACGCTCCAGCGTCGCGACGCCAAGGTGCTGCGGCTGTATTTCGGACTCGACGGCGGGCGGGAGCATACGCTCGAGGAGATCGGTGGCATGCTGGGCGTCACGCGCGAGCGCGTGCGCCAGTTGCGCGACCGGGCACTGAAGCGGTTGCGCGAAGGCGACGTCGGCAAAGCGCTGGCGAGTTTCGCAGCCTGAGGTTTCGCAGAAACCGGGAGGCCAGGGATCACACCCTGGCCTCTTTTGCGTGCAGCCACTTTGCCTATACCTTTGAGCCCGTGATCGACCGCATCGGCCGGAGCGCCGTCGCCGCCGTGCGGGCGGCCGGACGGTTCGGCCAGTTTCTGGCGGACTTGGCGCACGCGATTCCTGATGTGGCGACGTGGGGCGGGCTCGCCCTCGTGCAGATGCGCCGCATCGGCGTGGATTCGCTCCCCGTCGCCCTCTTCATTGCCGCCTTCACCGGCATCGTCCTCGCGCTGCAAGCATCCTATACCTTCACCGGCACCGTCCCCCTCTACGTCGTGGGCGCCGTGGTGGGAAAGACCATGATGCTCGAGCTGGGGCCCGTGCTCACGGGGTTGGCGCTGGCCGGCCGGGTCGGGGCGAGCGTCGCCGCCGAGCTCGGTACGATGAAGGTGACCGAGCAGGTCGATGCGCTCGAGACGCTGGCCTACGATCCACTCTCCTACCTCGTCCTCCCGCGGCTGATCGCCGGGACCATCATGGTCCCGGTGGTGGTGGTGTTGGGGATCGTCATCGGGATCGTCACCGGGTGGATCACGAGCATGGGGTTGCTCGACCTGTCCACTGCCGAGTTCGTCAAAGGCCTCAAGTTCCTGTATCGCTTCAAGGATGTGTGGTTCGGCGTGATCAAAAGCGCGAGCTTCGGGTTCACGATCACCCTGGTCGGGTGCCGGCTCGGCCTCGGCACCCGGGGCGGTGCGGAGGGCGTGGGGCGCAGCACCACGCGCGCGGTCGTGGCGTCGGCGATGCTCATCCTGGTGCTCGACGCCTTCTGGGCCGTGGTGCTCCTGTGATCCGGTTCCGGGAGCTCCGCAAGGCGTTCGACGGGCACGTGGTGCTCGATGGGTTCACGCTCGACGTTCGTGACGGCGAGACGATGGTGATCATCGGCCTCTCGGGCTCGGGCAAGAGCGTGGCGCTGAAGCACGTGGTGGGGCTGTTGCACCCGGATGCGGGAGACGTCATCGTTGACGAGCGGGCGGTATCGACGCTGGACCGTCCCGGGCTCATGGCGCTGCGGCGCGAGATCGGGTTCGTGTTTCAGTTCGCGGCGCTCTTCGACTCGATGACGGTGGCCGAGAACGTCGCGCTGGGACTGCGGCGGCGGGGGTTATCCGACGCGGCGATCGCCGAGCGGGTGGCCGAGGCGCTGGCGCTGGTGGACCTCGCGGGCACGGATCACCGTACTCCGGCCGAGCTCTCCGGCGGCATGCGCAAGCGGGTCGGCATCGCGCGGGCGATCGCGCTGCAGCCGCGCTACATCCTGTATGACGAGCCGACGACGGGTCTTGATCCCGTGACCTCCGCCGTGATGAATCGGCTGATGGTACGGACCCGCGAGCATCTCGGGGTCACCGGCGTCGTCGTGACGCACGACATGATCAGCGCCTATGCGATCGGGGATCGTATCGCGATGCTGTCGGAGGGGCGGGTACGGCAGGTCGGCAGCGTTGCCGAGATCCAGGCGACCACCGATCCCGTGGTGCGTCAGTTCATCGAGGGGCGGCCCGAGTGAAGCGCGAGAACGAGTTCATCGTCGGCCTCGTCGTGCTGGTCGCGTTCGTCGCCGTCGTCGGCGGCGCCCTGTGGCTGTCGGGCGCTCACCTCGGCCGCACGGAAGCGATCTACACGGCCCGGTTCCGGACCGTGGGGGGGCTGGGCGTCGGGAATCCCGTCGTGCTCCGCGGCGTGAAAGTGGGACGGGTCGAAGCGATCCGGCTGGCGTCGGGCAACTGGGTCGAGGCCGACCTGCGCATCTACACGGGCGTCGCGCTGCCCCAACGGCCGGCGGTCATCGCGACCTCGGTTTCACTGTTCGGCGAGTGGGCGGCGTCGCTCGCCTCCTACGACCAGCCGCCCGATGATCCCAACGTGCGCCGCGCCCTGGCGGAGGCAATGGCGGTGGGCGGGGGGCGCTGGCCCGGCGCGACGCTCCCCGACATCGGGCAGCTCACGGCGCAGGCGGGACGGATCGCGAACGATATCGCGACGGTGTCGGCCCGGGTGCAGACCGCGTTCGATTCCGAGGCGGTGTCGGAGCTGCGACGCTCCATCAAGGATTTCGGGATGATCGCCGACCGCCTCGCCCGGGCGGCCAACGAGCAGGCCGGCAACATCGGCACCGTGGGAGACAATCTCTCCAAGGGGTCTACGGCTCTCGCCCGTGCGGCGACGGTGCTCGAATCCACCCTTGGCCGCGTGGACACAGCGACGAACCAGGGGCAGCTCGCCACGATCCTGAACAACGCCTCCGCCGCGAGCCAGGACGTGCGGACCGCATCCCAGGACCTGCGCGATCTGCTCGACGCCACCCACCGGAGCCAGGAGAGCTTCGTGCGTGTCGTCACCGCCGCCGACACGATCCTGTCGCGGATCGCGAATCGGAACGGCACGCTCGGTCTCCTGGTGGCCGACTCGGCCTTGTACCGGGAAACGACGCTCACGATGATCCAGCTGCGCCAGCTGCTGTCGGACGTACAGGCGAACCCACGCAAATACTTCACCTTCAGCGTCTTCTAACGGAGCGGTCAGACGATGGCGCAGCGGCGGGCGCAACGGGCCCAGCGGGAAACGAGCGCCGGCGGAGTCGTGTTCCGTCGCGATCCCGAGGGCCAGGTGCGCTATCTCCTCATCCGCGACTCGTATCGCAACTGGGGGTTCCCCAAAGGGCACCTCGAGTCGGGTGAGCCGCCCGCCGACGCGGCCCGGCGTGAGGTCGCCGAGGAAACCGGTCTGGCGGATCTCATTCTGCACGGCCCGATTCGTGTGATCGACTGGTACTTCCGCTTTCGCGGCAAGACCATCCACAAGTACTGTCACTTCTTTCTCTTCGAATCGCGCGCCGGGGACCCCGTCCCTCAGGAAGAGGAAGGCATCACGGAGTGCGCGTGGCATCCCCAGGAAGACGCGCTCGCCACGATCTCCTACGACAACGCGCGCGGCGTGCTGCGCCGGGCCGCTGAGATGGTGCGCGCCCTGGCGGCCGTAAGCGGTGGTGAGGCCCCCGGCGCGTGATGCCCGTCATCCCGATCTGTCACCAGCGTCGCGAGGCGCGCCGCGCGCTGGCGCGTGGCTATCCGCGACGCCTCGGTGTGGTGCGGGCGTGCGGGACTCCCCAAGCGGTGCTGCGCCTGCTCGCGGTGCGGCTGGTGGACGCCATCGTCGTGGACGTGAAGTCGGAGCCGGAGGTGTGGCTGGCGGTGCCGGGCCGCTATCCGCGCATTCCGGTGTTCGCGCTGTCGGCGTTCCGTCCCGACGACGGCCGGCTGCTGGCCCAGTGTCAACGAGCCGGGTTCGCGGGCGTGCTGGTGGAGCCCGTCGATCACGCGATGGCGGGGGAGTGGGTCGCCCGGCGCACCGCGCAGCAGGCCCGCCGCCGCGCGATGGCCGATGCGCCGCGGCTGTTGCGCCTCATGGATCCCCTCCAGCTGCGCACCTGGGAGGAAGTCTGGCGCCGTGTGGCGGAGCCGACGAAGACGGTGGATCTGGCCCGCGCCCTGCGCGTGACCCGCGAGCACCTCTCGCGCGAATTCGCCATGGGCGGCGCCCCCAATCTCAAACGGTTGATCGATCTCGTCCGAACCGCGTGCGCCGCCGACTTGCTCGGCAATCCGGGCTACACCGTCGGCGCGGTGGCGCGCATCCTCAGCTTTGCCTCGCCCAGCCACCTCGCGGGGGCGGCGCGGCGCGTCGCGGGCGTGGCCCCGCAGGAGCTGCGCACCCTGGGACCGCGGGGGGTGTTGGCGGCTTTCCTGAAGGGCCGGACGCGCTCGCGCGTGTGAGCGTTTCGCCGAGGGGTGGCGGGGTCGGAGGACATGTGATAATTTTCACAAGCTAACCACGGACCTGGAGCGTATGGCTACCGACACTACCCTTCGCCCCGGCGAACTGAAGAACATCCTCCTCAAGGAAATCCAGGCTGCCGACCTCGCCGCGATCGACGTGCGCGAGGTGGGAACCGTGCTCGAGGTGAAGGACGGCATCGCCCGGATTTACGGCCTCACATCCGCCATGGCCGGAGAGATGCTCGAGTTCACCTCGTCGGAGACCGGCGAGAAGATCACCGGGCAGGCGCTGAACCTGGAAGAAGATAACATCGGCGCCGTCATCCTCGGGGATTACCTGCAGCTGCGCGAAGGCGATGAAGTCCGCCGGACCGCGCGCGTGCTCGAGGTGCCGGTCGGCACGGCGATGGTGGGCCGGGTGGTAGACGCGCTGGGCCGTCCGGTGGACGGGTTGGGGCCGATTCAGACGAGCAAGACCCGCAAGGTCGAGGTCGTGGCTCCCGGCATCATCAAGCGGCAGCCGGTGAAGGAGCCGCTGCAGACCGGTATCAAAGCCATCGACTCGATGATCCCGATCGGCCGGGGCCAACGCGAGCTGATCATCGGCGACCGGGGCACCGGCAAGACGGCGATCGCGGTCGACACGATCATCAACCAGAAGGGCCAAGGGGTGATCTGCGTCTACATCGCGATCGGTCAGAAGAACTCGACCGTCGCGGCGGTGGTGGAGCGCCTGAAAGAGCACGGCGCGATGGACTACACCATCGTGGTGGTGGCCTCAGCCTCCGAACCCGCGCCGCTGCAGTACATCGCCCCGTATTCGGGGTGCACCATGGCCGAGTACTTCATGTACGAGGAGAAGAAGGCCACGCTGTGCATCTACGACGATCTCTCGAAGCAGGCGGCGGCCTACCGGCAGCTGTCGCTCGTGTTGCGGCGGCCCCCGGGACGCGAGGCGTATCCCGGCGACGTGTTCTATCTGCACAGCCGTCTGCTGGAGCGGGCGGCGAAGCTGTCCGACGAAATGGGCGGCGGCTCGCTCACCGCCCTGCCTATCATCGAGACGCAGGCGGGCGACGTCTCTGCCTACATCCCCACGAACGTCATCTCGATCACCGACGGTCAGATCTTCCTCGAGACCGACCTCTTCTATTCGAACGTGCGACCCGCCGTCAACGCCGGCATCTCGGTGTCGCGCGTCGGCGGCAACGCCCAGATCAAGGCGATGAAGCAGGTCGCCGGACGGCTGCGGCTCGATCTCGCGCAGTACCGTGAGCTCGAGGCGTTCGCGCAGTTCGGCTCGGAGCTCGACCCGGCCACGCAGAAGCAGCTGTCCCGCGGGGCCCGGATCGTCGAAATCCTGAAGCAGCCGCAGTACCGGCCGATGCCGGTGGAGCAACAGGTGCTGATCATCTTCGCCGTCACCAACGGCTACCTGGACGACGTGGACGTCGCGGCCGTGCGCGGGTGGGAGAAGTCGTTCCTCGACTACATGGCCGCCCAACACCCCGCCGTCGCCGACGAGATCAAGACCAAGCGGGCCCTCTCCGATGACCTCAGCGGTCGGCTGCGGAAGGCGATCGACCAGTTCAAGGCGATGGGCAGCCGCTGATGGCCAAGGCGCGCGAGCTGCGCCGCCGCATCAAGTCGGTCCAGAGTACGCGGCAGATCACCCGGACCATGGAGATGGTCTCCACCTCCAAGCTGAAGCGCGCCCAGGACCGGGTGGTCGGGGCGCGCCCGTACGCGGCGGCGCTCGCCGAAGTGCTGGGCGAGCTGTACGCCCCCGAGTACGCCGAGGAGTTCCCGCTGCTGCGCCAGCCGGAAGGCGGCAAGCTCCGCCGCACGGCGCTGCTGCTCATCACGTCGAACCGCGGACTGTGCGGGGCGTTCAACGCCAACCTGGTCCGCGAGGCGCGGCAGCGGATCCGGGAGCTCGAGGCGGCCGGGGCACAGGTGGACCTGCATCTCGTGGGCAAGAAGGGGGTGAACTTCTTCCGGTTCACCAAACGCGCCGCGAAGTCGACGCGCATCGACATCGGCGACCGGCCGACGGCGGCGCACGCGGGGGAGCTGGTCGACCCGTTGATGCAGCAGTTTGCCGACGGGACGCTGGACGCGGTGGACGTGGTGTTCGCGAAGTTCAACAGCGCGGTGAGCACGCCGCCGACGACCCTGCGCATTCTCCCAGTGACCCCGCCGCGGACGGACGGGCGGACGGGCGGACCGTTCTTCATCCTGCAGCCGTCCGCGCACGCGATTCTCGAGCGGCTGCTGCCGCTCTACGTGCGCAACCAGGTCTATCGGGCCCTCGTGGAAACCGCCGCGGCCGAGCACGGCGCACGGCGCACCGCGATGAAGAACGCCACCGACTCGGCGGGAGACATGCTGGACATCCTGCGGCGCACCTTCAACCGGGCGCGGCAGGCGCAGATCACCCAGGAGATCGCGGAAATCGTGGGGGGCGCGGAAGCACAGCGTGGGTAGCCATCAGCGGTCAGCCGTCAGGTGTGACGGCTCGCTGATGGCCGATGGCTGACGGCGGACGGCAAAGGATCTTACATGGCGACCAAGACACAGAGTGCGACAAAGCAGCCGGTGGGCACGAAGCCGCAGAACGTCGGCAAGGTGATCCAAGTCATCGGCCCCGTGCTCGACGTGGAATTCGAGCCCGAACACTTGCCCGAGCTCTACAACGCCCTGGTGGTGGACCAACCGGGCGGGACGGGCGTGACGGCGTTGCACCTGGTGGCCGAGGTGCAGCAGCACATCGGCCGCAACCAGGTGCGCGCGGTCGCGATGAGCTCGACCGACGGCGTGGTGCGCGGGATGGCGGCTGTTGATACTGGCGGCCCGATCACCGTGCCGGTGGGGAAAGCGGCGCTGGGCCGCATCCTGAACGTCCTGGGCGACCCCGTGGACGAGGGCCCGCCGATTCCCGCCGACGCCGAGCGCTGGCCCATCCACCGCGAGACGCCGAAGTTCGTCGACCTCGAGCCGAAGACGCAGGTATTTGAGACGGGCATCAAGGTCATCGATCTGATCGCGCCGTTCGTGAAGGGCGGCAAAATCGGACTGTTTGGCGGCGCCGGGGTCGGCAAGACGGTGGTGATCCAGGAGCTCATCAACAACGTCGCCAAAGGCCACGGCGGGAAGTCGGTGTTTTGCGGCGTGGGTGAGCGCACCCGTGAGGGAAATGACCTCTACCTCGAGTTCAAGGAAGCGGGCATCCTCGACAACGTCGCGCTCATCTACGGACAGATGAATGAGCCGCCGGGTGCGCGGCTGCGCGTCGGTCTCTCGGGGCTCACCGTGGCGGAGTATTTCCGCGACGTGGAAGGCCAGGACGTGCTGGTCTTCATCGACAATATCTTCCGCTTCACCCAGGCGGGGTCCGAGGTGTCGGCGCTGCTGGGCCGGATGCCGTCGGCCGTGGGATACCAGCCGACGCTGGCGACCGAGATGGGGGAGCTGCAGGAGCGCATCACCTCCACGCGCAAGGGCTCCATCACGTCGGTGCAGGCGATCTACGTGCCGGCCGACGACTTGACGGACCCGGCGCCGGCGACGGCGTTCTCGCATCTCGATGCGACGGTCGTGCTTGACCGCGCCATCGTGGAGCTGGGGATCTATCCGGCCGTCAACCCGCTGTCCTCGTCGAGCCGCATTCTCGACGCGCAGTACCTGGGCGAGCGGCACTACAAGGTGGCGGTCGAGGTGCAGCGCATTCTGCAACGCTACAAGGACCTCCAGGACATTATCGCGATTCTCGGGATGGACGAGCTCTCGGAGGAGGACAAGATCCTGGTGGGGCGCGCCCGCCGGGTGCAGCGGTTCCTGTCGCAGCCGTTCTTCGTGGCGTCGCAGTTCACGGGCCGCGAGGGCAAGTACGTGAAGCTGGAAGACACGATCGCCTCGTTTGAGCGCGTGGTGGCCGGTGAGTTCGACCACCTTCCAGAGCAGGCGTTCTATATGGTCGGGGACGTGGAAGACGTGGTGGAGCAGGCCAAGCAGCTGGCGGCCTCCTGATGCGGGTGACGTTGATCTCCCCGGACCGGTCTCTGTTCGACGGCGACGCGACTGAGGTCGTAGCGCCGGCGTTCGATGGGCTGGTCGGAGTGCTGCCGGGACATGCTCCGTTCCTGACGATGCTCGGCACGGGCACCCTGGCGATCACCAACGGTGGCGCGACGAGTCGGTTCGCCGTCGTGGGGGGCGTGCTGCAGGTCGTACACGACGTGGTACGGGTCGTGGCCGAGCGCGCGGAGCCGACGGCCGCCGCCTGATGAACTTCAACGACTACCCTCCTGCCGATCCGCGCCGGCCTCCGTTTCGGCGGCAAGTAGTCCAAAGGCTTACGATTCTCTGGGTCTTCCTTAATGTGCTTTTGTTGACAAACCGCCTCCGAGCTTGTTAGCGATTCTGATGCCTGGGAGTGTTGCACGGCTGATGCACCTTCTCCTACTCGGAGGCAAGATCATGCGGCAATCACTCGGGAACGTCGGCGTGGCGCTGGCACTGCTGGGGATACCGGCGGTCGCTGCTGCGCAACACAGCATGGAGAGCCCGAAGCACGAGTTCGGTGTCGACATCAGCTTTGCGTATGAGAAGCCGAGCGGTGGCCAGAGCCTCTTCGCCATTTCGACGCCCGTCGATCTCAGGATCGGTTTCCTGGCCGGGAACAAGTTGGTCGTCGAACCGCGGTTCTCCTTCAACTTTCTCTCCGGCGGCGGATCATCGATATACGTTTTCACACCGGACCTCAATTTCCTGTTCGCCTTCAACGGCAACAAGCAGGGTCCCTACTTCACGGCCGGGGCCGGAGTGGACCTGGTCCACGGAAGCAGCGGCGGAACGAGCGGTTCCACGTCGCAGTTCAATTTCAACGGTGGAATTGGCACTCGAGTGCCCTATGAGTCCGGCGCAATCCGGCTCGAGGCCTTCGGCCGCTACTTCCTCAAGAACACGAGCAAGGGTCTGCCCAACATCCTCGAGATCGGCGCTCGTATCGGTCTCTCACTCTGGCACTGAGCCTCCGCGGGCAGACCCGCGTAGGTGGTTCGTCGTGTGTGGCCCGGCGGGCTGGCCCCGGCGGGCCACACGCACGCTGACGGGAAACGGTTCCGGCATCGACCCGGCGCGCCGTGAGTGAGGTCACAACTCCCGGAACCCCAGGGCTGCCGCTCTCGGAACTGATCCGCCAACATCGGGTAACGGATGCGACGCCGGCGAGGGTCGCCGGTAGACGGAACTTCGTCTTGGGGGGAGAACCATGTTCCGCAGACGATTGCTGCCGGGCGCGCTCGTCCTGCTCGTGAGTGCGGCGGGCGATCTCTTCGCCCAGGCGACCGGCACAACGACGTTTAACGCGCCGTACCGGGCGTTCAGCGCCTCGGAGTTCGGTGTGCTGCTCAGCTTCCCGAACGGCGGAGGCACCGCCTTCGAGGGCGCGTACCGGATGGCCTCGGGCCGCTTCGACATCGGGTTCAAGGGTGGCTTGTTCGATGCATCGGGGCCGGGGAACACCGTGCTGCTCATCGGCACCGAAGCGCGCGAGCGCGTGCTCACGCACTCCGCCGATTTCCCGCTCGACGGTGCGCTCATCCTGGGCGTCGGCGGCCGTTTCATCTCGGGCGCCTCCGAGCTGATCATCCCCGTCGGACTCTCACTCGGGCGACGGCTCGATACGCAGAGCAGCGTCAGCATCGTTCCCTACGTCCAACCGACGATGTTCGTGACCGTGGACGGCGGCTCCGACGTGCTGTTCGCGCTCGGCCTGGGATCCGATTTTCGGCTGAGTCGCTCGTTCGATCTACGCCTGTCGGCCGGCCTCGGCGATGTCGAAGGTGTGTCGATCGGCGCCGTGTGGGTGCACTGAAGCGACACACCGTTGACGGCCGACCGCCTTCCTGCCTAGCGTTGGCGGTGGGCAGGTTGAAGTTCTCATCCGCAAGCGGAGGAACGGGAATGAATCGAGTCTTGAGCGTTATGGCGCTGGCCGTTACGGTCGCCACGCCGGCAGCCGCGCAGTTCGTGGGGATGCCGGTGTGGAACAGCCCGAAGGGCGGCACCGGCATCACGATCAGCGGCGACTACGCGCGCCCCAACGCCGACGCCGGCAAAGGGAACGCCTTCGGTGCGCGCGGCACGCTCGGTCTGGGCAGTCTCAGCGTGACCGCCGGGTTCGCCTCCTGGAAGCCGTCCGGCGCGAGCACGAGCCTCAAGTCGGTGGGCGGCGACGCGGCGTTTCGCGTGATCGGCGGTACCTTGCTGCCGATCAACCTGAATCTGCTCGTCGGGGGAGCGCACAGCACGGCGAGTGGCGTGTCGGGCAGCCTCACGACGCTCGTGGCGGGCGGCGGCGTCAGCGTCAGCCTGCCCACCCCCGGGATCTCGATCGAACCGTATCTGTCGCTCACCAATCGCTGGCAGAAGGTGTCGGGTGTATCCGGCACCAACTCGAATTTCGGCTGGACCCTCGGCGCGAACCTCGGCTTCGGCGGCGTCTTCGGAGCCCATCTCGCCTACGATTCGCAGAAGCTCAAAGGGGGAGGCACCGCTGGCATCATCGGGGTCGGCGCGCACATCGCGCTGAAGGTGCCGCTCGGGATGTGATCGGCCGGTTCACAAGCAGGGTGTGAAGGGCTACTTTTTGGGGCGCGCCATCTCCGGCGCGCCCCATCTGTCTCCCGGGAGACTCGTGAACCGGTTCCATTCCTCCGTGGCCGCGGCCGCGTTCGGCCTCGCCGCGAGCGGCTGCGCCTTGACCTTCGATTCGGCCCACCTGGGTGTGCCCGTCACCATGGCGTCGTCGGCCCACACCACGGTGACCGGTACTCCGTTCCGGGTGACGCGCCATCCGCTGTTCGTCCTCTGGGGAGTCTTCACCGCCGGGCAGCCGCGCCTCGAGGACGTGCTCGCGGGTCAGTTGGGGACGGGAGCGAGCGTGGCCGACCTGCGCATCCGGGTCCGGGCGCGCTGGAGCGATCTGTTGGTCACCGCGCTCACGGCCGGGGTGTTCTCCCCGCGCTCGGTCACGTTCGAGGGCGTGGTGGTGGGGGCGCCGGCTCCAGCATCGCAATAACGAGCGCCGCGGTGCGGGCGGCCGCGCCGCGTCCTTCCCGCACCACCGCCGCACCCGCCGCACCCGCCGCGCCGGCCTGCGCCCGGCCTCCGGAATCCCGTCGCCACCCCATCCACAATTCCTGCAAGGCGTGCCGTCCCTCGACCGGGAGGGCGACGGCGGCGCCGTGCGCGATCAGCGTTGCGGCGTCGCGGCTCATGCGCCAGCGTGGCCCGAACGCGACCGGCACGCCGAACACCGCCGGCTCGAGCACTGAGTGCAGTCCCGCCCGGTGGTATCCCCCCCCGACATAGGCGGCCTGCCCCAACGCATAGAGGTCCGCGAGCACGCCGGTTTGATCGACCACGATGAGTGGCGCTGTCTTCGGCGCCGCTCCGGTGAGCACGTGCGACAGGCGGACCGGGAGCGGCAGCCCGGCGGCGCGCGCGGCGTTCTCGATCCCACGCACGTGCCCTGGAGTCGGCTCGTGTGGCGCCAGCAGCAGACGGGCGGGCTCGCCCCGCGCGCGCATCCCTGCGAAGGCCGGTAGCACCACGGCCTCGTCGGCCGGCCACGTGGACCCGGCGACGATGGTGAACGTCTCCGCGCCGCCGCCGGCCGCGAGGGACGCGAACGGCTCCCGGGCGCGGTCGAGCCGTTCGGCGCGTTGCGCGACGCTGTCGTAGCGGGCGTCACCCGTGACGGTGATCGCCGTTCGCCGGGCGCCGAGGCGTTCGAGGCGTGTGGCGTCCTCGGGAGCGATGGCGCCGATCCGGTCGAGGGCCGCGTAGGCCGATGCTGCCCATGCGCGCGCCGGCCAGGCGAGCCGGGAGCTGGTTTCGGCCACGGTAGCCGAGACGAGGCCGAGCCGGACGCCCCGCGCCGCCGCGGCGAGCGTCAGCTCCGGCCAGACGTCGAGCTTCCCGAACACCAGCGCCGTCGGCGCGAGGGCATCGAGCGCGGCCGCTACCTCGTGCGGGCGATCCCATGGCAGGTAGTCGGCGAAGTCGACCGGCAGACTGCGCGAGAGCGCCTGCGCGGATGGAGAGAAAAAGGAATAGGCGACCTGCCAGTCGGGACGCTGGGCGCGCAGCGCCTCGATCACCGGGCGGGTCTGGAGTCCCTCACCCACCGACGGTGCATGGAACCAGATCAGCGGGCGCTGGCGGTCGCGGTGGGCGGCGCCCCACGCCTGGTAGCGATCCGCAAGCCGACTCCGCCCGGCTACGCCCCGGGCCAGCTTGGCGCTGAGAGGTGCCCCGACGCGAGCGGCCGCGAGGGCGGTCGCCACGGCGAGGCGATACCACCGCGAAGGCTGGGACGGCCCCCCCCCCATCAGGGTCGCGGAGCGGCCTTCGCGCGGTAGATCGAGTCGAGGATGCGGGAGAACTCGTCGGGCGGAATGGCGCCCTGGGCCAGTCCGCCCTCGATATAGAAGCTCGGGGTGGCATTGGCGCCGGCCCGCACCGATCCCTGGGCATCCTTGGCGATCGCATCGATCGTCGCCCGGGAATCGACGCAGCTGACCAGGGAGTCGTGACCGACCCCGGCCGAATCGGCGAGCGAGATCAGCCGCGGCAGCGGGTGGTCCAGGGAGGCCCAGTCGTCCTGGTGGGCGTAAAGGGCGTCGTGCATCGCCCAGAACCGCTGTTGGCGGGCGGCGCACATGGCGACTTGGGCCGCGGCCACGGCGTTCTTGTGGATCGAGCTCAGCGGGAAATTCACGAACACCCACTTCACCTTGCCCGGCTGGATGAAGTCCCGGTCGATCAGCGGGAGGGTGGTCAGCGCGAATTGGCGGCAGGCCGGGCACTGAAAGTCCGCCATTTCGTACACCGTCACAGGCGCGTTCGGGCTGCCTTTGGTACGGGCGGCGATGGGATCAGCCTGTTGAAGGGCCCCGGACGGCACGAGGAGGCCGGCAACGAGCAGCAGGGCAGTGGGTCGCATGCTTCTACAATAACGGGACGCACCGGCTTTCGCCCCCGGGACGGGCTCCGGCCCGGTGGGGGTCGGGGCAAGGGGGGCGAGGCCGAACGGGGGTCTAGCGACCGTCTATGGCCGATGCTATATGAAGCACCGGGTGCCGCGCATACTGCGGCAACCCATCGCGTGACGACGTCCTCCCTAGCCGTTGGGTGTCGGCGCGCTCTTTCGATCGAACTGATGAGCAGTGGCAACTGGGCGGGTTTTCATCCGCCCGGTCGAGCCGTTGCAGTTGGAGGGCTCGCGCGTGCAGGAGGGGGCGCGTGAGCGCGGGACCACCCTAGAGTTGCGGAGGGACCATGCGGAACTCACTCCGTCGGCTGCTTCTCGTCGTGACCGGATTCGCGCTGTTGCCGCAGTGGGCGGCGGCGCAGGAGCCGATCACTCTGAGCGGTCGCGTCACCACCGAGACGGGCGTGCCCCTGGGGTATGCCGAGGTGGTGGTGGCGACGCTCGGTCTGGGCGCCGTCACGCGGGACGACGGCCGCTACGCGATCGTCATCCCCGGCGCTCGCGCCACCGTCGGTCAGGTGATCGTGGTGACCGCGCGTCGGCTGGGCTACAAGGCCATGACGGCGTCGATCACACTGACGCAGGGCATCGTGGAGCACGACTTCGCGCTCGCCTTCAACCCGCTGCAGCTCGGTGAGGTCGTCGTCACGGGCGCCGGGACGTCCACCGAGACCCAAAAACTTGGCAACGTGCGCAATACGGTGAGCTCCGATCTGATCGGCCGGTCGGGGGAAACCAATGTGGTCCAGACACTCGCGGGGAAAGCGCCGAACGTCACGGTGGTGCAGCAATCGGGCGATCCGGGCGCGAGCTCGTTCATCAATATTCGCGGCGTCAACTCGATCCTCGGCTCCAATCAGCCGCTGATCGTCGTCGACGGCGTGCCGATGGATAACTCGACGTTCTCCACCTCGAACTTCAATCGTCTCGACGACGCCGGCGGCACCGGCGCCGGCGGTGGCGGCGGGTTCGGGCAGACCGAAGGCACGGTCGTCACCAACCGGGCCGCCGACCTGAATCCCAACGACATCGAGTCGGTCGAGATTCTCAAAGGCCCGGCCGCGAGCGCCATCTACGGCTCGGTCGCTGCATCCGGCGTGATTCTGATCACCACCAAGTCCGGCCATTCCGGCCCGACCCGCTTCACCTTCCGTTCGACCACGTCGTTCAACGACATCAACCATACGTATCCGTTACAGACGTCGTGGAGCCAGGGAGACTTTGGCGTGCATGCGGACACGGCGGGCGGTCAATGCGATGCGCCCAACGGGTTCTGCCGCCGCTCCTGGGGCGCGGCGATTCCCGCGGGGACGCAGGTCTTCGACCACGCGAACGACATGTACCGCGTCGGGCATACCATTGACAACGGCTTCACGGTCTCCGGGGGGAACGACCGGACGACGTTCTACCTGTCGGGCGGCAACGTGCACGATCAGGGGGTGTTCGTCGGCCCGAACAACTACTACTCCCGCACCAGCGTACGCGCGAAGGCCACCCATAGCATTCTCGACAACCTGAAGCTGGGCGCGGACTTCTCCTTCGCCGACTCGCGGGCCCGGTACATTCAGCGCGGCAACAACGTCAACGGCGTGCAGCTGGGCGATCTGCGCACGCCGCCGGAGTTCAACAACCAGCCGTTCCTGCCGGAGGTCGCTCCGGGGAACTTCCAGCACCGCTCCTATCTGTTCCAGCACCCCAGCGCGAGCTCGGCGCTGGACGACCGCGGGTTCGACAATCCGTTCTTCGTGATCTATCAGGACCTGAATCAGTCCAACGTGGGGCGCGTGTACGGCAACGTGAACGCCGAGTACCTCCCCCTGCCGTGGCTGCGCATCAACTACACGCTGGGCGCCGATTACGCCACGGATGAGCGGCTCGAGGGGCTGCCTGTCTCCTCGTCGTCGTTCACCGACGGCCGGGTGGTCGAGGGCAAGATCGTCAACTACCAGATCGATCATAACCTCACCGCCACCGCGAACTTCACGATCAATCCCGATCTGGCCGGTACCTTCACGCTGGGCCAGAACCTCGACACGCGGAACAACCGGCAGCTGGGCGGCGTCGGCCGCACGCTCATCGCCCCGCAGCCCTTCCGGCTGTCGAACACGGTGACCCGCGACCTGCCGCTCGACAACGAGACGGTGATTCACGATGCGTCGTGGTTCGGCCAGGCCACGTTCGACTTCCATGATCAGCTGCACGTGACCGCGGCGCTGCGCAACGACGGCTCGTCCACGTTCGGCCGCCAGAACCTGCGCAGCTGGTTTCCCAAGGGGAGCGTGGCGTGGGAGTTCACCAAGGCGATCGGCCAGCGGCCGTGGCTCACCTATGGAAAACTGCGGGCCGCCTACGGCGAAGCCGGTGTGGAGCCGGTGCCGTACCTCACCTCGCAGAACTACGTGTCGGACATCGTGGGCGGAATCGCCCAGGGGACCGGGAACACGCCCACGCAGAACGGGATCGGCGGCCTCACGTCGAGCACCGTCAAGGCGGCGTCGCTGCTGCGCCCCGAGCGGACCAAGGAGCTCGAGGCCGGTGTGGATCTCGGGTTCTGGCGCGATCGCGGCGACGCCAGCATTACCTGGTACAACAAGAAGTCGCAGGACGTGATCCTGCTGCAGCCGCTGGCGCCGTCCACGGGCTTCCTCAGCCAGGGAGCCAACGCCGCCACGATTCGCAATCGCGGCTTGGAAGTGTCGGTCAACCTGCGCCCGGTGCAGACTGCGGACTTCGGGTGGGACGTCGGCCTGCAGTGGGCGCGGAATCGCAACACCGTGCTGTCGCTCGGCGGCGAGCAGTTCATCTCGATCGGCGACTTCAACAACCAGGTGGCGATGGTGGGCCACCCGATCGGCGTCTATCTCGGGAGCGGGTTCATGCGGTGCGGCGTCTCGAGCGGTGCGAACGTGCTCGACACGCTGGGGACGACCCTTGCCCAGGTGTGCGCCGGGAAGGCGCACGGCGCGCTGTACGTCGGCGCTGACGGGTTCCCGTTGCAGGATCCGGACGTCCGCATCGTCCAGGACCCGAACTACAATTGGACCGGCAGCGTGCGGTCCTCGTTCCGCTTCCGGAAATTCCAGTTCGCCGGGTTGTTCGACATCCGGCACGGCGGGCAAATCTGGAACGGCACCAAGGGGGCGCTGTGGAGCTACGGCACCCACAAGGACACCGAGCAGCGCGCCACCTGCACCGGACCGAACAATTCCGACTGCACCGGCAACCTCAAGACCTTCGGTCAGGGGGGCTGGTTTGAGGGGCCGGTCGCTGGACCGGGCGCCGGAACGGCGGTGCCGATCGGCGAGAACTGGTACAAGTTCGTCGCGGCCTGCCCCTTCATTGGGATCGACGAGCCGTGCATCGAGGACGGCGGCTTCGTCAAGCTGCGGGAGCTCTCCGTCGCTTTCACGGTCGATGCGCCATGGGTGCAGCGCACGATCGGGTTCTCGAGCTTCGAGCTGCGGCTCACGGGCCGGAACCTGAAGACGTGGACCAAGTACACCGGCTACGACCCTGAGACGAATCTCGGCGGCGCCATTTCGTCGGGCGCCGGCGCGGGCGGCGTGGACTATTTCAACAATCCGCAGACCCGCTCGTTCACCGTCTCGGTCACCCTCAACCACTAACCCCGAGGAGACCGACATATGTCGCGCAACTCGCATGTCGTGCTCGTCTCGCTGGGACTGCTCCTCGGGACGGCCGGCTGTAACGACTTTCTGACTGGGAACAAGCTGTCCAGCAATCCCAACCAGCCTTCCCAGGCTTCTATTTCGCAGTTGTTCGTGGCCGTGCAGTCGGGACAGTTCGCGCTGCAGGAAGGCACCGTCCCGATGATGATGTGCATGTGGGTGCAGGCGTGCGGCGGCACCAACGGCCGCTTCGTCGAGCAGGCGGGGCGCTACGTGTTCGGCGAAAGCTCGAACATCGGCGCCAACGGCGGCGACTGGGCCACGGTGTACGACGCCGGCGGCCTGGTGGATATTCGCCAGGTGGAAGCGGATGCTAGCGCGTCGGGCGATTCCACGTGGCTCGGGATCGCCAAGGTGTGGGAGGCGCTCACGATCGGGACGGCGTCCGACATGTGGGGCGACGTTCCGCTCTCGGAAGTGACTACGAGTACCACTCCCGCGCTCGACACGCGCTTCACCGTGCTGGGCTCGGTCCAGGGCCTGCTCGATCAGGCCATCGCTGAGCTGACCAACGCGGCCGGCAGCGGCCCCGGGGCGGTAGACCTCGTCTTCGGCGGCGACCGGACGAAATGGATCAAGGCCGCGTGGACGTTGAAGGCGCGCTACTTGATGCATACGGCGGAGTCGCTCGGCACGCCGGCCTACACGGCCGCCATCGCCGCGGCGCTGCAGGGCATCAACGATCCCACAGGAGCCAGCGACCTCGCCGGGTTCCACTCCGGCGCCGGGGCGGGCGAACGGAACATGTGGGCGGCATTCCAGAGCAGCAGCTCCTTCGGCCAGGACGTGGTCGCCGGCGGGGAGCTCGTCAACATCATGAACGGGCGGAGCGACCCAAGGTTGCCGGCGTACTTCTGCCTGAACACCGCTGGCGCCTACGTCGGTCAGGATTTCAACACGCCGGTGGCCGATGTGTCCGCATTCGGGTGCAAGCCGTTGCGGTTCACCGACACCTACGCGATGCCATATGTGAGCTACGCCGAGAACGAGCTGATTCTCGCGGAGGCGTACAATCAGACCGGGGACGACCCGTCGGCGCTCACGCACCTGAACAACGAGCGGGCGTACGCCAATGCGACCTACCCGCCGACGGCCGGCCCACCGGCGACTGCGGCGCTCCCCACGCTGGTGGGCATCACGGGCGCGGCGCTGCTCGACTCGATCATGACCGAGAAGTACGTGGCCATGTTCCAGAACATCGAGACGATCAACGATTATCGCCGCACCTGTATCCCCGCGGTGACTGTCGTGACGAACTCGCAAGGGTTCAGCAACGTCCCCGGGCGCTTGTTCTACCCGCAGATCGAGCGCAACGTGAATCCCAACATCCCGGCATCGAGCGTTCAGCTCGGTCCCCCGTCCTATTTCCGGAACCAGGGGGATGTGCATGCCTGCACGCTGGACACCTCTCCGTGAGGGTGGGCCATGCGTGGGGCGTCGGCGGGTAGTGCGTGATGTGGCCGTCGACAGTATGATTGAGGGGAGCGGCGCGCGACTTGCGTCCGCTCCCCTTGGTTTTCACGTCTCTCCGAGGTGGCAATGGTGCGATACGCCTGGTTCGTGATCGCCGCAGCCTCACTCGAGGCGGGGTGCTACAACTACCTGCCTCGTCCCGCGCAGCTCGAGCCCGCCATGTACCTGGCGGTGACCCTGACGGACTCCGGGTCGGACGCGTTGGGGCAATACGTCGGCCCCGGTGTCAAAGTGGTCCGCGGCCATTTCGTGCGCGCCATGGATGAAGGGATCGCGATCTCGGTGGCGTCGGTCGAGACGCGCCGCGGCATGGTGCTCGAATGGCGGGGGGAGACCGTGGTCGTGCCCAGTGAATTCGTCCGCTCGGTTGAAGAGCGGCAGCTGGGGAGGGCCAAGACGATCCTGTTCGCCGGCGTGTCGCTGGCGGGGTTCTTCGCCGCCTACGCCGCGTTCGGACCCGGGTCGAGCGGCGCGTCCGGTTCGGGGAGCGGCGGACCTCCCATCTTCCATTGACCATGCGCCCGGGCATCGTGCTCGTCGTGGGCTCCCTCGCGGTCGGCTGCTACAGCTATGCGCCGCTCGTCGGGCCGGTGCCTGAGGCGGGCACGTCCATCGCGGCGACCCTCACCGATTCGGGCTCGCTCGCCTTGGCCCGCTACCTGGGGCCGATGGTCACCGTGGTGCGGGGACGGTACGTGGGCACGAGCGATACGGGGCTGCAGATCGCCGTGTCGTCGGTGGTGTTCAGTGGGGGCGCCGAGCTCGCGTGGGCCGGCGAGACCGTCACGCTGCCCGGTGGCACCGTGCAGTCGCTCCAATTGCGCCGCCTGTCCAAGGGTCGCAGCATGCTGCTCGCGGGCGTCGGCGTGGCCGGAGTCGCCGCCACGGTCGCGGCCTTCGATCTCATCGGCACGGGGACGGCAACGACCGGCACGGGGTTGCCGCCCGGTCACCAGTAGGCATCGCGTCGCCCGTCAGTAGACGGCGACGGTCGATCGTCTGAGGTCCGTCTCCAGGGTCCAGTCGACGTACTGCCCAGGCTCCACGACCAGGCGCTCGGTGAGCGCGTAGGTATCGTTGCCGATGGCGTCGCCGAAGAGTTGAATATCCCCCCCCAGAACCAGCAGCCTCGCCGGCAGGAAAAACAACTCGGCCGACGACCCCGTCACCGTGCCGACCCGGGTGCGCTGGCCATGGTGCAGCACATAGACCACCACGTCCAGATAGTTGTGGTTGGTTACCCGCAGGGCGAATTCCGTGTGCGGGACGGCCTGGGACGATGGCGCCGCGCCCGACTTCTTATGGGGGAGAAAACAGGCGGCGGCCAGGGAGAGGGCCATAACGCCAAGCACGGGTGGTCGCCGCAGGGGAGAGGGCATAGGCTGAGACCCAAACTACCACCCCGGCGGGTCGGTGCCAGCGGTGGCCCCGACTGCCCCGGATTCCGTACGTAATCCTACCCTTGTGACTTGCCGCTTTTTGGTGCCAGAATTAGTGCTACGGAATCGACCGGCGTAGGTCCGGCCGTATCCGCTTGCCGCGACTCGAAGTGCCGTCACGAGCCAGGTGTTCACTCAAGCCGTTGAGTGCCCGGCCGCGAGAATGATAGAAGACAAAAGATGTCGCAAGGCACCGGGCGAGTCGCGCTCGGTGTTGTTGGCCCACTCGCCGAAAGGAGGACGGCATGGGGTTTCGCGCTGTGCGCCGGAGTTCGGGTCTCTATCCCACAGGATGCAGATATCGCCGGGAGGCGTGCGCCTGAGTCGTGGCGTGCGACCTCCCGATTCCGCATCCGTGGTGTGACTGGACGGACATCGAGAACTTCGAAACGACCATAGGAGAAACGACTATGCGATTTACCATGCGGAATACCGGGCTGGGCGCCCTGGTCACGGCGGCACTGGTGCTGCTGCCGGGGACCGGGCAGGCGCAGCAGCCCACCGGGACGATTGACGGTCGAGTGACCGACAAGGCGACCGGCCAGCCCCTGGCCAGTGTGCAGGTCACGATCACCCCCACCACGCGCGGGGGACTGACGGACCGGGAGGGGCGGTTTCAGATCGACAACGTTCCCGCCGGCACCGTCGAGATTCGCGCCCGGTTCATCGGGTACGCGATCGGCGCGCGGACGGTCACCGTCATCGCCGGGCAGACCACCACCGTGGATTTCGTCCTGACCGCCAACCCGGTCGGCCTCGAGGCCGTGGTGGTCACGGCGTCGGGCGCCGAGCAGCGGGCCCGCGAGCTGGGCAACGTGGTGTCGCGCATCGACGCCACCAAGACGAACGAAGAGGCGGCGCCCACAAATCTGTCCGATCTGTTGAACGCGCGGGTGCCGAACGTGGAAGTGCTCCCCTCCGGTGGGACCACCGGGACGGGCGCGCGGGTCCGGATTCGCGGATCCTCGAGTCTGTCGCTGTCCAATGAGCCGATCATCGTGGTGGACGGTATCCGCGTGGAGAGCGGAGCGAACTCCAACTCGATCGGCGTCGGCGGCCAGCTGCCTTCCCGGCTCAACGACATCAACGCCGAGGACATCGAGTCGATCGAGATCGTGAAGGGGCCGTCCGCGGCGGCGCTGTACGGCACCGACGCGGCGAACGGCGTGATCCAGATCCGCACCAAGCGGGGCCGGCCCGGGCCGACCCGGTGGACGGCGTTCGCAGAGGGCGGTTCGTTGAGTGACATCACCACCTGGCCGGCGAACTACAAAGGCCTCGACGCCACGGGTGGCACGTGCTTGACCTTCGTGATGGCGACGGGGGGGTGCGCGATTGCTACGGTGAATCAATTCAATCCGCTCGAGGTCAATTCGCCGTTCCGCCAGGGCCTGCGCCAGCAGTACGGCATGAGCGCGTCGGGCGGCGGTGAGCAGACGACGTTCTTCCTCTCCGGGGACTTCGAGCGGGAGAAGGGCGTCTACACCACGAACGACCTGCGCAAGGTCAACTTGCGCGCCAACGTGACGAATCAGATCAGTCGGCTGTTCGACATCGCGGCGTCGACCGGGTACACCTCGAGCGAGCTGCAGCTGCCCCAGAACGACAACAACGCGCTGGGCATCGTGTCCAGCGGGCTGCTGGGGCGCGCCGATACGATCAACTCGGGATACGGGTTCCTTACGCCGATCCAGGTCGACAACATTTTCGTCGGACAACGAGTGGAGCGTTACACCGGGAGCCTCACGGCGAACTTCAAGCCGGTGACCTTCCTGACGTTGCGGGCCGTGGCCGGAACCGATGTGACCAACCGGTTCGACGAGTCGACGACGCCGCCGGGGAAAGTCCCGTTCAACCAGACCACGTTCGACGGCAGCCGGACGTCGAACCGGACGCAGATCTTCAATTACACGGCGAACTTCACCGGCACGGCCGCGTATCGCCTGGGCGACAACATCACGGCGAACACCACGGCCGGCCTGCAGTACTTCAAGAACCTGTTCGCCCAGACGACGGCCTCGGGCCGCAAGCTGGTGGGCGGCACGGGGACGCTCAACGGCGTGGTGGTGCCGACGGTGGGCGAAAGCGTCGACGAGTTCATCACGGTCGGCGGGTACGTCGAGCAGCAGGTAGGGTTCCACGATCGCCTGTTCCTGACCGCGGCGGTGCGCGGCGACGACAACTCCGCGTTCGGGAAGAGCTTCAACTTCATCGCCTACCCGAAGTTGTCGGCGTCGTGGGTGGTCAGTGAGGAGCCGTTCTTCCCGCAGGTATCGTTCATGAACTCGCTGCGCCTGCGGGCGGCCTATGGGCGGTCGGGACGTCAGCCCGGCCCCAATGATGCCCTCACGTTCTTTTCACCGGTCGCGGTGAAGACCGGCGGCACCGATGCGCCGGCCATCACGGTGGGCGGGCTCGGCGATCCGGCGTTGAAGCCGGAGCGCACCTCGGAGTTCGAAACCGGCCTGGATGCGGATTTCCTCGCGTCACGCCTGCATTTCGAGTTCACGTTCTACAACAAGAACTCGAAAGACGCCCTGATCGCGCGGACGCTCGCGCCGTCGCTGGGCGTGGCGACGTCGCGGTTCCAGAACCTCGGTGAAGTCAGCAACAAGGGTGTGGAGCTGCTGATGACCGCCCAGATCCTGAACCGCCCGAACCTCGGGTGGAGCATCTCGGCCAGCGCCTGGGGCAACCGGAACCGCCTGGTCCATCTGGGGCAGGGGATTTCACCCATCATCTTCGGTCTCGGGGGCGCGTCGCAGCGGCACGAGGAAGGCTATCCGCTGGGCGGGTACTGGGGCCGGCCGTACACGTTCAACGACGCCGATGGCAACGGCCTGATCGACGGCAGTGAAGTGACCGTCGGGGCCAGCCCGGTGTTCCTGGGCTCGCCGCTGCCCACGCAGGGCGGCACCGTGTCGACCGAAGTGAGCTTCATGCACCACTTCCGGCTGTACGGTCTGTTGGACGGCCGCTTCGGCAACAAGCTGGACAACAGCACCGAGCAGTTCCGCTGCGGGTCGTTCGCGAACTGCCGCGCGGTGAATGACCCCACGGCGTCGCTCAGCGATCAGGCCCGCGCCGTGGCCGCGCTGTTCTACGGGCTCGAGACCGGCTACTTCGAGGATGCCGGTTTCGTCAAGCTGCGTGAGCTGTCGTTGACCTACACGCCGCCCGTCGGGTGGGCGTCGCGCATCGGCGCCAACTCGCTCAGCTTCACGCTGACGGGCCGGAACCTCGCGACCTGGACCAAGTACACCGGCGTCGATCCGGAATTGAACGACGCCGGCCAGTCGAATTTCAACACCGCCGACTTCCTGACGCAGCCGCCGGTGCGCTACTTCATTGCCCGCGTCAACGTGACCTTCTGAGCCTGGAGAGACGACCATGACTCTTCATACGACCCAGGCGGCCAGTGGGCGCGGCGCGCGTACCCGTGTCCTGCTGACCAGCCTCACGATGCTCGCGGCGGCGATGTTGCTGCCGCTGAGCGGCTGTGGTGACCTGTTGAACGTCAACGACCCCGACATCGTCACGCCGGGGAATCTGAACGACCCGTCGGTGTTGCCCACCATCCGGGCCGGCGCCATCGGGGATTTCGACCTCGCCTACTCCGGTTCCGGGGCGCAAGGCTCCGGCGGGGTGGAGGGGATCATCATGACGAGCGGGATGCTCGGGGATGAGTGGGTGAATTCCGAGACGTTCCCCGATCGGATCGCGACGGATGCCCGCCGCAACACGACCGACAACGCCTCGATGCAGACGATATTCCGCAATCTGCAGCGGGGACGCCGCGCCGTCGAACACGCGGCTGCCAGCTACGCGAGTCTGCTGGCGAACCCGACGACGGACCCGGGCTATGCCGAAATGCTGGGTCTCTCGGGATTGACGTACGTGTTCATGGCGGAGAGTTACTGCTCGGGGGTTCCGGTGAGTCAGGCGAATGCCGACGGTTCCTTGGCCTACGGCGTACCGCTCACGACGACCCAACTGCTCGATACGGCCATCGCCCGGTTCGATCTGGCGGTGGCCTCGACGGCCAGTGCCTCCATCGTGAATCTCGCGCTGGTGGGCAAGGGCCGGGCGCAGCTCGATCTCGGGCAGTTTGCCGCGGCCGCTACGACCGTGGCGCCCGTCGGGTTGGCCTTCGCCTACACGGTGGCGCACGACGAGAACACGGCGCGACAGAACAACGGCGTGTTCCAGGCCAACGTCACCAACGAGCGCTACTCGGTGGCCAGTCAGGAAGGCATCAACGGCTTCCCCTATCGGTCGGTGGCCGATCCGCGGACGCCGTTCATCCGTACGCCGAGCACCGACGTCGGATTCGACGGCAGCACGCCGCAGTTCGACAACCTGCGCTACGGTGACCGGAGTGCGACGGTGACGGTGGCGACCGGTGCCGAGGCGTCGCTCATCACCGCCGAGGCCGCCCTGCAGGCGGGCGATACCGGCACCGGCGGTGCGTACCTGACGGCGCTCAACGCCATTCGCGCCGCTCCGCCGGCCTATTTCAACAGCAACCGGGTTGGCGTGGCGGCGGTCGCTCCCATGGCGGCGCTCACCACGGCCGATATCACCACGGCCGGTGGGGCGGTCAACCTGCTCTTCGGGGAGCGGGCGCGGTGGCTGTGGCTCACGGCGCACCGGCTGAGCGATTTGCGACGGCTCATCCGGCAGTACGGGCGGGCGACCGAATCCGTGTTCCCGACCGGCGCGTATTTCAAGCCGCCCTACCCGACGTATGGGACGGACGTGAATTTCCCGGTGCCGATCGACGAGCTGAACAATCCGAACTTTGCGACGTGCATCGATCGTAATCCGTAGTCGCGGGGAGCCGGGATGTAGTCAGAGGGGGGAGCAGCCGCAGTGGCCGCTCCCCCCTCTCTTCGTGCGAGTCGGGCGCCGCTAGGTCGCGGCGCCTTTCTTCGTGCGCACCAGGATCACGCCGGCGACCGCGTCGGTGCCGTAATAGGTGGTGCCGTCAATGCCGTTGAGCACCCAGATGTCCTGCAGCGTTGCCGCCGGGAGGTCGGCGAGGACGCGGAAGTCTTCCATCCGGACGCCGTCGAGAAACACCAGCGGTGAGTCCTGAAGAAGGATACTCGTCCTCCCGCGCCGTCCCAGCCGGGATGGCTGACCATTGCGGTCTTCCCGGAACGTCATGACCGGGGCCTCCCGCTTCAGGACATCCCAGGCCGTGGCGCCGCCGGAGCGCTGAATCCGCTCCGCGTCGATGAACAGGCCGATCGGCTTGACGGCCGCATGGTCGTGATGCACGCCGTGCGCACAGCCGAATGTCAACAGGGAGCCGACGAGCAGGAGAGACGTGGCCGGCGGTTTCATGCAGCCTCGCTACCGGAGTTCTTCCTCTACCATTTAAGCCGTTCCCGGGCGACCGTCAAGCGGGTGCGTCCGTCGCCCGTGGGTGTAGCTTTCTCCTCCCATGCCACGCACGCTGTGGTTCATCCTCCAGACCGCGGTCGCCCAACTCCCGTCCCCACGTGGTTTCGTCAACGACTTCGCCGGGGTCATCCCCCCCGACGTCGCCGCCCGACTGGAGGACCGGCTGCGGGAGGTGCAGGACAAGACCGGCGGCGACATCGCGGTCGTCACGCTGCCCGATCTGGGGGGCCGCGACGTGGGCGACGTGGCGCTGCAGCTCGGCCGGCAGTGGAAGCTCGGGGGAATCGGCGAAGCGGGTGATTCGGCGCGCAACCTCGGCGTCGTCATGCTCGTCGTGCCCCGTAAGAACCACCAGCCCGGCACTGGCGCCGTCTTCATCGCGACCGGGCGCGGCGCCGAGGGGTTCCTCCCCGACGGGCGGGTAGGGCGCATTCGCGACGCGATGTTGCCGTTCTTTGCGCAGGAGGATTACGGCGGCGGCGTCGAAGCGGGAGTCGGGCTGTTGGTCGAGTCGTTCGCCGAGGAATTCCACGTCGCGTTCAGCGGCGCGCCCGCGCAGCCCACGGCACCGGCCGAACGGCCTCTCCCGTCGGCGCTGGCGGTGATCATCGGATTGGTCATCTTGCTGATCGTCTTCAGGGGAATCGGGCCCGCCGCGCTGATCGGGATGGCCGCAGGTCGCCGCGGCGGATGGTGGGGCGGTGGCGGCTGGGGCGGCGGTGGCGGAGGGTTCGGTGGGTGGGGCGGAGGGGGCGGGGGCGGGGGGTTTGGTGGCTTCGGCGGCGGCGGCGGCTTCTCGGGCGGCGGCGCGGGAGGGAA
>JBGQHV010000022.1:0-26879 GCA_041498155.1 Gemmatimonadota bacterium
ACTACCTGATCCACAAATCCGATGTTCGCCTCGAGGGTCCGGCAGGCGGGCTTCGCCGAGGTGGTGTCTCGGTGCGCGAGCGCATGGCGCGCCAGATCGCGGCGCAGCGGCCACAGCGATGCCACGAGCCCCAACGGAGCGGCGAGCACGGCGTAGCGCCTGGTCGCCTGATTCCAGCGAGCCACTGCGCTCGCCGTATCAGCGTTGCGCAGGGCAGCCCGTGCCTGGAGGTCGAGGTTGAGGCTCGCGGGCAGTGGCGCGCCTTCCCCTGAGAGGCGATCGAGGGCGGGGCGGCGTTGGAGCAGCCAGGCCAGGGTGGCGCTCGAGTCGTGGTCGGCCTTGGCCAGGGCAACGAGACGTGTGCGAGCCGATGCCGCGTCACCAAGAGCGGGAAGACCGGTCTCCTGGGCGAGCACGATCCAGAGGTCGCGCTCGCGCCCGAGTGCAGCGGGTGCCGCCGCGAGTCGCGCCCGGGCGCTGTCCGGCCACCGCTCGCGCAGATCCGCGGCAACGCCGAGCCGCAGCGCGAGCGACCGTTCGCGGTCGGTGGTGGCGCTATGCGCCAGCGCGGTCAACACGTGACGCTCGGGGCCATGCCGATCCTCCACCGTGCCGAACTGCGCCGCCTGGAAGGCGAGGTACAACAGGACGGTGAACGGGCGCCGATCGAGGGATTCCAGTATGGACTTCTTTGCCGCCACTGATTGGAAGAGCAGGGTGTCGGCCAACCCCACCACCTTGGCCACGACCGACGTCGAATCGATGCGGTGGTACTCGCCGATCAGTCGCTTTGCCTTTTCAGGGTCCTGAAACAAATACGCCAGGGAGATACTGTTCGCGATCGCCGCGGCGAACTCCGGATCCAGCTCGAGCACTTCGTCAAAGGCGGCACGGGCCGAGTCGAGGGGCTGATCGAACAGCTGACCGAAGTACAGGTAGAACTCACCCTGAACGAATCGCGGCCAGATCCGATCGACGGCCACGTCGAGGGCCTGACGGAAGCGCGCGAGCGCTGCTTGGCCGTCCCCGTGGTCCACGAGCTCGGCGTAGCCTTCGAGCAGGAGGCTGTCGGAGGGTTGCAGCGCACCGAGATGGTGCAGGGCCCCCCGCGTGGCGATACGCATCGAATCTTCGTCGGGCGCGACTTGGGCGAGCGCGAGCACTCGATGCAGGTACGCGAGGGCGAAGTCCGTATCACGCGCGATGACGACGTCGTACAGGGTGAGGGCGCGTGCATAGTCCGCACGGCGAAACGCGTCGTCCCCATTGATGTAGGCCGCGATCGCTTCTTTGCCGCGGGGGAGGGTGGCGTGTGGATTGGGTCGGAACCCGGCTCCGAGGATCTGACCCCAGGCGGCATCCATCAGGGCCGAGAGGGAGTCGACGGGGCCGTGCTGCGACGCCGATACGACCGGATCGGGCGACCCGATCTCATACAAGACGGCGTCCAGGGTGACCGACCGCTCCGCGAACTCGACTCTCGCATTCACGAAATAGCGGGCGCCGAGCAGCCTTGCGAGTGAATCGGCCTCGACAACGGACACCGGCTGGGTCCCCGTGAGCTCGCGCACCTTGCGAAACGAGACCGTCGTGGGCAGCCGTGGAACCGGACTGAAACGCGACAGGAAGTTCTCGGGGAGCTGCTCGACGGGGAACGGCACCACCCCGAGCACGGTGAACGGCATCATCGCCAGACTCCGGCCGGCTTCCTGACGATGCCCGCGCTGCGCGAGGACGAACCACAACGCCCCACCGAGCGCTACCGCCACGATCGCCGCAGCCGCGAGCCGGGACCATGGGCGTGGGGTCGCACGATCGATCTGCGCGAGCCATTCAGCCGCCTTCGGGGGACGGTCTTCGCGGCTGTCGGCGAGGGGTGCCACCAGCGCGGCTGCCAGGGTGCCGGAGATTTCCGGCCGGGCCCCGCGCAATGAGCGCGCCAGTGTCGCGCGATCGGCGCCCAGGGACGGGCGAGTGCCGGTGAGCGCTTCGAACGCCACGACCCCGAGCGAATAGAGATCGGCGCGCCCGTCTACGTCGGGCAGTCCGACCATCTGCTCCGGTGACATGTAATCCGGGGTTCCGATGACCGAGCCGGGTGCCGTCAATGTGCCGCTCGTGCCCTCGCGGACCTGCGCTACGCCGAAGTCCGTGAGCAGCGGACGACCGGTATCCTCCTCGATCATGATGTTGGCCGGCTTCACGTCACGGTGGACCACCCCGCGCCGGTGGGCGACATCGAGGGCGGCCCCGACTTCCCGGAGTACCCGCAGGATCTCCACGACGGGCACCGACGGGCGTTCGGCGAGCGCGCTCTCCAGGGTGATGCCCCGTACGAAGGGCATGATCAGAAACGACAGGCCTTCGCGCGTATCGAACTCGTACACGGGGACGATATTCGGATGGGACAGCTGAGCCGCGAGAGACGCTTCCCGCTTGAACCGGTCCTGCCGCATCCGGCTGGTGGCCACTTCCGGCGGCAGCACTTTTACGGCGACCAGGTGTCCGAGCGCGCGGTGCCGCGCGCGGAACACGGCACCCATACCGCCGACGCCCGCCAGGTCGAGAACCTCATAGTGGTCGCCGATGGCGCGTTGCACGTCTTCGAGAGACGGGGGGGTCATCGCCCCGGGCAAGATACGGTGCCTTGCCCGGGATCGCTCGACCTCCGATTATCCGAGCCGTATGGGCTCTCTTCCGGTCGTCTACGCGCGCGTGCTCGGCCCCGCGCGGGTCACCGTCGACGGCGCCGACGCGCCGGCGGAGCTGTTATGGCGCAAACACCTGGCGTTGCTCGTCTACCTCGCGCGCAGTCCCCGTGGTTCCCGCACGCGTGAGCACCTCATCGGCATGTTGTGGAGCGACCGCGACGACAAGTCGGCCCGGCATTCCCTGAGCGAAGCGTTGCGCGTCATGCGTCGCGTGCTCGGTGAGGCGCGGGTGCGCACCGACGTCGATCAGGTAGCGCTCGAGGCCGGTGCCCTCACCCTCGATTGCGACCAGCTCGCCGCATACGCGGCGGCCGCCGACTGGGCGAGCGCCGCGGCGCTCGCGCAAGGGGACTTCCTCGAAGGACTCGCGGTGCCGGACGCGAACGAGTTCGAGAACTGGATTGCCGCGGAGCGACTGGCCTGGCGCGCGCTCAGTGTCGAGGCCCTGAGCCGCTCGGCGGAAGCGTCGCTCGCGGCCGGCACGTTCGGGGACGCCCGAGCGGTCGCCCTGCGGGCGTTGCGCCTCGACCCGACGGCTGAGGCGGCGGCGCGCGCCGCGATGCGCGCCCTGACGCTGGCCGGCGACCGCGCGGCGGCCCTGGACATCGGCGCGCGCCTCGCCGTCGCATTGCGCGAGCGGCTCGGGGCCGAGCCGGCCGCGGAGACGCGCCGTCTGACGGACCGCGTACGGGAGGCGCGATTGGGCCGACGCGTGGCGGCGGCGCCGACCGGAACGCGGCCCCGGCCGCCGCTGGTGGGGCGGGAGGACGCCCACACGCGCCTCCGGGCTGCGTGGCAGCGCGCGTCAGCCGGAGCGGGCGAAGTCGTCCTCATCGAAGGCGAGCCGGGCGAGGGCAAGACTCGGCTGGCGGACGAGCTCCTCGATCAGGCGCGACTGCAGGACGCGACCGTCGCGGCCTGCCGCGCCGTTCCTTCGGATGCCCGAACACAATGGAGCGGTCTCGTGGGGCTGCTCGCCGGGGGGCTCTCGACCGCTCCGGGGCTCACGGGCGCGTCCCCGGCCGCGCTCGCCGCTCTGGGCGCGCTCGACCCGGATCTCGGCGCCCGCGTTCCGCGGAGCGACAGCGTGGTCGACCCGTCGCGCGCCTTTGCCATCGCCGTACGGGCCGCCGCGGACGAGCAACCCGTCCTCCTGGCGATCGATGACGCCCAGCATCTGGACGCCGCAACGGCCGAGGCGGTACCACAGCTGGCGCGCGATCTGGCCGGACACCGCGTCCTGATCGTGCTGTGCGTTGGCGTGGGAACTCTACGCCTGGATTGGGCCGAGACGCTGCGGGCGCACCTCGGCCGCGAGCTGCGCGGCGACGTCATTCGGCTCGAGCGGCTCGACGGCGAGGCGCTGGCGATGCTGGCGCGGTGGTGGCTGCCGCGCTACGACGGGGCGGAGATCGCGCGGATCGTGCGGCGACTCGAGCGCGACACTGCCGGCGTGCCGTTGCTCGCCACCGCCATGCTCGAGGCGGTGGCCGACGGATTCCGTCTCTCGCCCGACGCCCCCGCGTGGCCGAGCGAACGGCGCACCTTGGTGGACACCCTCCCCGGCGATCTCCCGCCCGCGGTGATCGGTGCGGTGTGTCTGCAGTTCCGCCAGCTGCCCGCGAGCGCCCAGCTGGTACTCGGAGCCGCGGCGGCGTTGGGCGAGCGTCTGGAAGCGCCGGCGCTCGTCCGCGCCACGGAGCTCGCGCGTGGCGAGGTCGATCAGGCCCTCGACCGGCTGGAGTGGGATCGCTGGCTGGCGACCGACGCGCGCGGCTACGCCTTCGCCGCTCCGATCGTCCGGGCTATCCTGCTGCAGGAGATGCTGTCCCCGGGCCAGATCCGCCGATACCGCGCCGCGGATTCCGCTTGAGACCCGCTTGAGAGGCGACGGCTATGATCCCGGTGAGCCCTTCCTGGGGAGCAAGGCCATGGAGATGACATTGGCGATGGAGCCGGCCGGGTCGTGGACACGCCTGTGGCGGGCCCTGGTGCGGCCCCGCGGGGACCGTCGCTGGGACGTGTTCCTCCGGGCGACCGCCCTGGTCGGACTGCTCGGCATCCCGGTCCTGTTTTTCGTCGCCAACTCGGCGCCGCTCGTGTGGCTCGCCGTGGTGTCGCTGCCGGCGAACAGTCCGTTGAGCCCGCTGCTCCCCACGTTCTTCGAGCCGTTGATCATCGAAGCCGCGAAGTGGGCGCCGGTCTGGGCGGTGACGCTCGTCGCCTGCAGCGGCTACATGTACATGGAGTATCTGAACTGGCACGTCTACGCCTGGGTGCTCAACTGGGAACAGATGGCGGGATTCCGGTCGCGGCGGTCGGTGCGCTGGGGCGTACGGATGTTCGCCCATTCACCGTTCTGGATGGTGGTGATCTTCGCCTTTACGCCACTGCCGTTCTGGGCCGGGCGCGCTCTGGCGATACTGCACCACTATCCGCTGGGGCGGTTCATGGTGGCGACCGCCGTCGGGCGCGTGCCGCGCTGGCTGTTCTACGCGTGGTTCGGCAGCCGGATGAACATCCCCGTATGGATCCTCGTCGGGGCGATCGTGGTCCCGGCGCTCGCCGTCATCGTGCCCCGCTTGGTGCGTGGCGTGCCGCTGCTCGCCGAGTCGGCGCCTTCGGCGGCGGAGGTGCGTCCCGATCCGTAGTGGTTGCGGCGCGGAGATCGGCCGGTACCTTCGATTCGAGCGGGTCCTTCAACATCACATCGGGGCACATGAACGTTTCCGGCGGCATGGCGATGCGGATGCTGGCGAAAGGCGCCTGGAATGCCGTTCGCAAGTATCCGCTGTCGATTTCGTTCGAGGTCACACACGCGTGTACCGCGAACTGCTGGCACTGCAACTGGGGCGGGCCGATCAAGGAGACCCGGCGCACCCCCGAGGAATACGCCGCGATCTGCCGCGACCTGCATCCGGTGGTGGTCAACGTTTCGGGCGGTGAGCCGATGGCGCGCGGCGATCTGGACGACATCGTCCGAGCGCTAGCCGGGCCCGGCGGGTTGCCCTGGATCGTCGTCGTGAGTAATGCCTCCCAACTCAGCGAGGAGCGGTTCCTGCGGCTGAAGCGGGCGGGCATGCACCAGCTCTCCCTGTCGATCGATTTTCCCGACGACCGCCACAGCGAGTTCCGCCGCATCCCCGGCCTGTTCGCCCACATGTCCGAGGTCGTGCCGCAGTGCATCGCGATCGGGGATGACGACGATATCTCCCTCAACTGCTGCATCACCGCCTGGAACTACCGTGCCGTCCCCGACATCGTGCGCCTCGCCGCCCGCTGGGGGGTGAGCATCAACTTCTCCGTGTACACGCCGCTCCGGATGGACGACCCCAAGGGGCTCGTCAAGCACAACGCGTCCGCGTCCGCCGCGGAGCTCAAGGAGAAGATCGAGGAGGTGATCGCCCTCAAGCGCGAGGGCTATCCGGTCTACACCTCCGAGCGGGTGCTGTGGAAGTTCTATCGCTTCATGATCGAGGGGCGCGCACCCGGTTGTTCGGCGGGGTATCGCTTCGTCGTCATCAATCCCGATGGCCGGCTCACGCCGTGCGCCATGGTGATGGCCTATTTCGACGATCACCGCACCATGCAGAAGGAGTTTTCCCGTCATAACACCTGTGAGGCATGCTTCATCAGCACTCGGGCCAACTGCGAAAAGACGTTGCCGGAGTCCCTCGCCGACAACGTGGACACCCTACGACTGATGCTGCCGTGGAACTGGAACGGGCGTCGCTCGACGGTCGAATCGCGCCGCGCTCTTGCCGCCATTCCGGTGTCGCCCCCATGACGCGCCGCTGCCCACAGTGCGGGAAAGATCTGCCCGCGTTCGCCGTCCGGTGTGCGTGCGGCGGCGAGCTGCCCGAGGCCCGCGATCTCCGTTCCGATCCCGACCATCCTCATTGTGCCGCCTGCGGCGCGGCACTGGCGCTCATGACGGAGCGCTGCCCGTCGTGCGGCGCCGTGGGCTATCCGGCGCTGCGGGGGCGGCGGGGGAAGAAGTGCCAGGGTTCACCTGAAGACGCTTGAGATCGGCTTGAGGCGCGTGGCCGAACGTGTCCCGGACCGTCCACACGGGGGACACGATGCAGTTCGGCCATTTCGGGATCGCCCTGGCGATCGCCTCACTCGATCCGCGGCCGGAAACGTTTGTCGTCGTCGGCGCCGCGCAGTTTCTGCCGAACCTCGACTCGCTGGTGGTGCGCGCCGGGTGGGCGCGTCCCGCCTTCCACGGCACCTGGAGTCACAGCCTGACGTTCTGCCTGATGGTCGGCGCCGTCGCGACGCTCCTCGCCGGCCCCTGGCTCGGGTCGCTGGCGTTGCTCAGCATCGTATGCCACGTGGTGGCGGACATGCCGACCGACACCGGGATCCCGCTGCTGCTGCCGTTCAGCCGCCGCCGGTTCTCGTTCAACCTGTGGAAGAACACCGGATACTGGGGCACGTCGATGTATGTCGGCTACTACCGCCATCCGTGGGCGTGGATTCTCGAAGGCGCGGTCTTCGCCGTGGTGATCTGGCGCTACGGGCGACTGCTCGGTTGACACTCCCATCTGAGTGATCGCATCCATGTGGCTGCTCTCGCTGCTGTTGCTCGCGGATTCCACCGGTGGCTTCCAGGTGATGGTCGCCCCTGGGGAGGCGGTCCGCGTGACGAGCGTGGGGACGGGCGCGCCCGTCGTGTTCGTCCCCGGCCTCTTCGGCTCGGCGTACGGATTCCGCCACGTGATCCTCGCGCTCGAGTCGGCCGGATACCGGTTGATCGTGATCGAGCCGCTCGGCATCGGGACGTCGGGGCGGCCTGAGCGGGCGGACTACTCGCTGACCGCCCAGGCGGATCGGATCGCCGCCGTGCTCGACACGCTGCACGTGACGCACGCCATCGTCGTGGCCCACGCCGTGGGCGCATCCATGATGTACCGGCTGGCCTATCGCCGGCCGGATCTGGTGCGCGGTCTGGTGTCGCTCGACGGCGGACCGGCGGAGGCGGCGGCGACCCCCGGTTTCCGCCGCGCCATGCGATTTGCGCCGTGGATCAAATGGTTCGGCGGTGTGGGCCTCATCCGCCGTAAAATCCGCCACAGCCTGATCGCCGCCTCCGGCGATTCCACCTGGGTCGACGCCGCGGCGCTCGATGCCTACACCGCGGGGGCGGCAGTCGATCTGGATGGTACGCTCAAGGCGTACCTCGGCATGACGCGGGCCCGTGAAACAGAACGGCTCGAGCCGCACCTGGCGCAGATCATCTGTCCGGTGGTTCTGCTGGTTGGGAGCGCCCGGCACGATGGTGGGATCAGCGCCCCGGAGGTCGTGCTGCTGCAGCACCAGCTGCGCGCGCTCACGATCGACACGGTTCCCGCCGCTGGACTGTTCCTGCAGGAAGAACGGCCCGATGCGGTCGCGGCGGCGGTCCGCCGCATGGTGGGGCAGAACTGACGTCTCCAGGACCGACGTCGCACCGCTATATTGTCACGATCCATGCCGATCTCCATCTTCTTGCCGCTGCACCTGCTGCTCTGGCAGGCCGCCGATGCGCCGGGCGATTGGGTTCGTGCGCTCCCGCCGGCCACCGTTTCGATTCAAGCCGATCGTCACGAGCTCACGATCGAGCTCGCTCCGGTGGACCTCCCCGCGGGGATGATGCACCACGAGAGCATGGCCGGAATGGCCATGCCCGGCATGGACATGAACGAGCACCACGCCCACAACCCGGTGTATCCGCCGGTGATGGGTGTGGATCTACCGATCACGGGTTGGATGTCGGGATTCCGCATCGAGCTGGTGGACTCGGCCGGCCGCCCCGTACCGAGCGCGCTGCTGCATCACTACAATCTCATCGATCCCAACCACCGCGAGCTGTTTCTTCCGATCTCGCGGCGGGTCCTGGCCGCAGGGAGCGAGACCGGCGCCGTACACATGACGCGCTGGCTGCTCGGTGCGCCGTTCGTCCGGGGCGATCGTCTGGTCGCGAGCGCCATGCTCCACAATCCGACGATGCAGAGCTACCGCGGCGTGCGGACGCGGCTGATCCTCACCTACACCGACGACGGACATTGGTATCCCCTGCTGCGCGCCTATCCATGGCAGTTCGACGTGGCATTCCCTGTGGGGGACAAGTCGTTCGACCTGCCGCCCGGCCGCTCGGAGAAGTTCTATGAGGGGAGCCCCGCTGTCGCCGGCAAGATCGTCGGGATCGGTGGCCACGTGCACGACTACGCGACCGCGCTCGAGCTGCGCGACATCACGACGGGCGTGCTCATCTGGCGGGCGACGCCGATCACGGACTCGACGGGTCACGTGGTGGGGATGCCGATGAAGAAGTTCATCGGGTTCACCGGGGTCGGCGTCTCGATCGTGCCGGACCACCGCTATCGTGTCACGGTGTTCTACGACAATCCGACCGGGGGCACGTTGCCGGAGGGCGGCATGGGGGTGGTGGCGGGGTTGTTCCGGCCGGCGTCGGGCGTCGTTTGGCCGGTGGCGGAGACCGGCGACTCACTCTACGTGCGGGATCTGCGTCATGCCCTGCGTCTCGGGGACGCCCCGCAGGTCTCCTCCCGGCTAGGTGCTGGCGTCGAGCACGCCGACCACTGATTCGCCCGCGCGGGCCGGCACTTCGGCCGCGCGCCCCCGCTGCACCACTGCCAACATCACGCCGGCCAGGACCAACCCGGATAGCGCGTCCACCCCGTAGTGGAACTGCCCGTACACAACGGCGAGCACGAGCCCCGTCGTGGGGATCAACAGGGCGAAGCCGAGCGGGCGCCAATAGCGCAACGCGAACCCGGTCGCCACCACCGACGCGGCGACGTGCGACGACGGGAACGCCGCGCCCCAGGAATCGCCGCGATCGAGCAGCCACTGTGTGAGGCGAGCGGGGCCAACCGCCGTCGCCGCGTTGTGCGGCAGTTCGAAGGCGTAGCGCGGACCGGCGACGGGATAGAAGAGGAAGACGACGTAACACAGGTAGAACGTGACCATGACGCCGAGGATCGTGTGCCGGGCGGCCTCGCGCCGCCCGGAGAACCAGAGCGCCAGCGGCGGGGCGAAGAGAATCGCATAATACGCCAGGTAGCAGCTGTGGAGCACGGCCGAGAGCCAGGGCACGGGCATCCCCCGGATCCAGCGATAGGATATCTGTGAACCGAATACCGCGGTCTCGAGGTGTTGAATCGCCAGGTCGTTCTGGAACCCCGCATCGAGCGTCAGGACGCCGATCTCGCCGTACAACCCGGCGAGCAGCAGCATCGGGTACCACTCTCCCAGGAACTTCCCGACCGGGCTGCCGTCCCGGGCATACGGCGCGAGCAGCACGAGTCCCACCAGCATGGCGTGTGCGGCCGCCAGGTATTGCCAGTGGGGGATCGCGTCGCCCGAGAACGAGCGGGCCAGGGCGACAGTCGCGATGGCGACGTAGCCCAGGGTCCAGCGATCCAACGAGGTCAACCTTCTCACAACCATCCCTCCGCGCGGTACCAGGCAGCCGTCCGGGTGAGGCCGGTCGCCAGATCGGTCGTCGCCCGCCAGCCGGCATCTCGCGCGATCGCGTCGGCACGGCAGGTCCAGGCAGGTGCCAGGAACTCGTTCGCTTTGTCGGCGGACAGGACCGTGGCGCGCCCGGCGAGGTGCGCCAGCGAACCTACGGTCCAAAGGGCGACTCGCGCTAGCGTGCCCGGAACAGGCACAACCCAAGGCCGTGCGCCCACCGCCCGTCCCACCGCCTCCACCAGGCCCCGGCTGGTCGTCATGGCCGGGTGCGCTGCGTAGTAGACCTGCCCGACGGCCGCGGGGGCCAGGGCGGCGGCGATGAGCGCACCCGCCAGGTCGTCCGCATACACGACCGACAGTTCCTGCGATCCGTCACCGATCACCGGGCCCAGGCGGGCGCGCGCCAGTCGAAAGATGCGCAGCGTCTCGCGGTCTCGCTCCCCGTAGACCACCGGGGGGCGCACGATGGTCCAGGGAAACGCCGCCCCCCGGACCAGCTGCTCCGCCGCGAGCTTGCTGCGGCCGTAATCGGTCACCGGCGCCGGCGCTCGGGTCTCGTCGATCGGCTGTCCGGGAACAGTCGGCCCTCCCACGGCGAGCGTCGAGACATGCACCAGGCGTCGTGGCGGGTGCCGGGCAGCGGCCTCGAGCACCCGCGCCGTGCCGTCCCTGTTGACGGCCAGGAACTCCCGCAGGTTTCGCGCGCTGATACGGCCCGCAACGTGATACACGACCTCGGCGCCAGCGCAGCCCTCCCGGAGTGCCGCGGGAGCGTCGAGATCGCCTTCGAGGATGCGGACGTCGGTCCAGCCAAGCGCGCGCGCCTTCACGCGATCGCGCACCAGGCAGGTCACGGCGTCCCCCCGGTGTCGCAAGGCGTCGACGAGGTGGGCGCCCACGAACCCCGTGGCGCCCGTGACAAAGGCCCTCACAGCGCCTTGTCGTAGACGCGATAGGTCTTGTAGGGACGGAACCCGAGGCGGAGCAGGCCGTTCAGCATCGGCGCGTTGTCCTCGAGAATCCAGCCGGCCTCGCCCTGCGGCATGCCGCGCGCGGTGGCGTGCGTCCAGATCCAGTGGTACAGGAGCGCGTCGATGCCCTTGCCGCGGTATTCCTTGCGCACGCCCAGCAGGGGGATGCGGGCCCGATCGATCGTCCGCGAATACCAGAGGATCTTCAGGATGCCGGGGAAGAGGCGGCCCGAGGGGTTGTGCTTCAATGCGACGTTGAAATCGGGGATGGCGACCCCGAATCCTACCACGCGCCCCGCGATCTCGGCGAAGACCACGAGGTCCGCGACAATGATCGGCTTGAGCTGTTTGGCGAGGTGTTCGAGCTCCGCGTCGGTCATCGGCACGTAGCCCCAGTTCTGCTCCCACGCTTCGTTGAAGAGGGCCTTCACGAGGTCGACTTCCTCGCCGAAGCGCTTCATGTCGAGCGGGCGCAATGTCACGCCCAGTCGCTCGGCGAGCACGCGGCCCGCGCGGATGAAGCGCTCCGGTGGAGCGGCGCCGCCGCCCCAGAAGGCGATCAGGTCCTTCGCCTTCTGAAATCCGTACCGCTCGTGCAGGGGCACGTAGTAGGCCGGATTGTGTGGCATCAGGACGACCGGCGGGTTGTCGAAGCCCTCGACCAGCAGCCCGCACTCGTCGTTGATCGACGGGTTCATCGGACCGCGCATGGTGTCGAGACCGCGCTCGCGCAGCCAGCGCGCCGCGGTGTCGAACAGCGCGACCGCGGGCGCGTGGTCATCCACGGATTCGAAGAACCCGTAAAAGCCGACGCGGTCGTGGTGCAGCCGGTTGTGGGATTCGTTCTGGATCGCCGCGATTCGTCCGACCATCCGCCCGCCGTTGGTGGCGATGAAGTACTCCGCCTGGGCGTGCTGGAAAAACGGGTTCTTCTTGGGGGAGAGGATGGTGCGGACGTCCATCCGCAACGGCGGGACCCACATCGGGTCCCGCCGGTGCAACGCATACGGAAAGGCGATGAATCGTTCGAGGTCCCGTCCGGAACGGACGGGAACCACCTCGAGGCTCAAATGACCCCCAGCTCCTTGCCGAGCCGCGCGAACGTGTCGATCGCGCGGTCGATCTGCTCGAAGGTGTGCGTCGCCATGAGGCTGGTGCGCAGCCGGCACTGGGACGGCGGCACGGCGGGCGGCACGACGGGGTTGGTGAACACGCCCGCGTCGAACAGCTTGCGCCAGAACAGGAACGTCGTTTCGAGCGGGCCGATGAGGACCGGCACGATGGGCGTCTCGGTCGGGCCGATGTCGAAGCCCAGGCCGCGCAGACCATCCTGCAGCCGCCGGGTGTTGACCCACAGCTGATCGCGCCGCTCCGGCTCGCGCTGCATCACATGGAGCGCCGCCAGCACGCCAGCGGTGTTGGACGGTGGCAGGGCGGCGGTGAAGATGAGCGGGCGGCTGTGGTGCTTGAGGTAGTGAATCACGTTCTCGGTGCCCGCGGCGAACCCGCCGATCGACGCCAGCGACTTCGAGAAGGTGCCGACGATCAGGTCGACCTCCTCCGTGAGGCCGAAGTGCGCCGCCGTGCCGTCGCCCTTGGGTCCGAGCACGCCGACCGAATGGGCATCGTCCACCGCCAGGGCGGCGCCGTACTTCTGCGCGACCTTGATCAGGTTCGGCAGGTCGGCGACGTCGCCCTCCATCGAGTAGACGCCGTCCACGATGATCATCGTCCCGGTACCCTCGGGCACGCGCTGCAGCTTGCGCTCCAGCCCGGCGAGGTCCCCGTGGTTGAAACGGACCGTCTCGCCCTGCGACATCTTGGCGCCGTCGACGATGGACGCGTGGTCCAGCTTGTCGAGGAAGACCATGTCGCCGCGGCCGACCAGGCCGGAGATCACGCCGAGGTTGGCCTGATAACCGGTCGAGAAGACGAGGCAGCATTCCTTGCCGAAGAACTCGGCCAGCTCCAGCTCGAGCTTCTCGTGCAGATCCAGCGTGCCGTTGAGGAACCGGCTCCCGGTGCACCCGGACCCGTACCGCTCGAGGGCCGCGCGCGCCGCCGCGAGGACTTCCGGATGATGGGTGAGCCCCAGGTAGTTGTTGGAGCCCATCATGATCCGTTCCTTGCCCTCGATGACGACGATCGTGTCTTCGGAGCGCGAAATCGGCTTGAAATAGGGGTACAGGCCTGCCGCCTGGACTTCGCGCGCCTTGGTGAAATTGCGACATTTGTCAAAGAGCGCGATGTGCTGCAGGATCTCGGTCCGCACGAATCTCTCACCTGTGGAAATCGTGCTACAGCTTAGCCGTGACGTGCCCAAACCGCAAGGCGAAGCGTGGGTTGCGCGTTAGCGGGCGTGCTGACCCGCGCGTAAGTTACGGGCCTCGTGGCTCACTGTTCCGCCGGCGCCCGCCGGCTCGTCGCGCTGTGCTACACCACGGCGCTCGCCGCTGGTTCCCTCGCGGCGCAAAACGCAACGCCGCGTTACACCGCCGGGTGGTGGGACGTGGCGTCCGTCGCCGGCAGCGGACTCGTGGCGGGGGCCGGCATCCTCGCGAAGCCGCCGGCTGCGGCGTGCGCGCCCTGCAATCCCGCCGATCTCATCGGACTCGATCGCGGGGTGCTCGGATCGAACTCCAGCGTGGCGCGCGCGAGCAGTCATGTGCTGCTGGTTGGTGTCGCCGGGGGCGCGCTGCTCGCGAGCGTCTCGGGCCTCGAGCCGGCGCGCGCGCGGGGTAACGCGGTCGTTCTGGTGCAGGCCCTCTCGTGGACCACGGCCGTGACGGAGGTGCTGAAGGTGGGCGTGCACCGGGCGCGACCGGTGTTGTACACGAGCGGCGCGCCGGCGGCGGCCGCCGATCCGGACAACCGGAAGGGGTTCCCGTCGGGCCACGCATCGGTCGCGTTCGCGGCGGCCACTGCGTACGCGACGCTCGCGGCGCGCCAGCATCTCCCGCATGCCCGACGCAATGCGATCCTGTTGTACCTCGGCGCGGTGGGCGTGAGCGCCGCGCGGGTCGTCGGGGGCAAGCACTTTCCCACCGACGTCGTGGCCGGGGCCGCACTGGGCGCCGGGATCGGCTGGACCGTGGCGCGCCTGCATCCCATGATTCGGTGAGGGGCGCCGTCGTCTGGATCGCCCTGGGGGCGCTCGCTGCGGCAGGGCCCCTCCTGGCGCAACGCGCGCCGGCACGGGCCGCGTCCTACGAGATCGCGTACGTCTTCGAGTCGAGAGACCCGGCCACACACGAAGCCACCGTACGCCTGCGCGTGACCGGGGCCCTGGGTGATTCGACGCTCATTCAGCTGCCCGCCTGGTATCCCGGCCGCTACGCCATCTACAACTTCGCGGCCAACGTGCAGGAGACGCACGCGTCGTGCGAGGGGCGCGCAGTCGACGCGCCCAAGCGCGACAAGCAGACGTGGGTGGTGCGGTGCCCGGCGCCGCCGCGGGGCATGGTCACGCTGGAATTCGCGCTACGGGTGTGGTGGAATGACCTGAGCGGCTCCACGTCGCAAATCGACTCGCTGCACGTCAATCTGAATCCCGGGAACGTCTTCCCCTACGTGGTGGGGCACAAACCCGACTCCGTCAGCGTCACCTATATCGGCCCGGAAGGATGGACGGTAATCAACGGCGCGGTCGCCGCCCCGTGGCCGGGCGCCCTGACCCAGCGGTTTCCGAACTACGACGTCTTCATCGACCACCCGACCGAGATCTCCGGTCGCATCACGCTCGACACATTCAGTCTGGAGGGAACGCAGTACCGGGTGATGGTCCACGCCGAAGGCGATACCGGCAGCGGGTTGCGCCGGCAGCTCACCGCCGACCTCAAGGCCATCGTGCAGGCCGAGGTGGCGCTGTGGGGGGTGCAGCCGATGGGGCGGTACACGTTCCTCGTCCACTACGTCCCGGGCAACCGGGGGGGCGGTGACGGGATGGAGCACCTCACGTCGTGCCAGGTCATCATCCCCGCGGCGCTCGCCGATACCGCGGGCGAGTCCGGCCCGCAAGGCTACTACGGGAGGCACGAGCTGTTCGCCCACGAATTCTTTCACACCTGGAGCATGAAGCGACTGCGGGCGAAGGAGCTGGGTCCATGGGACTACACGCGCGACAATCCCACGAGCACGCTGTGGGTGGGGGAAGGGTTCACGAACTACTACGGCGCGCGGCTCGTGTACCGGGCGGGATTGTGGAGTCAGCCGGTATATCTGGCGCGGGTGGCGGCCAACGTCGCGCGGCTGCAGGCGACGCCGGGACGGCTCGCGATGAGCGTCGAAGCCGCTTCGCTGAGCGCCTGGTTCATGGACCGCGTGCCGCTGCGCCAACAGGCGAACCTGCGCAACAGCGCGATCAGCTATTACACGAAGGGAGAAGCGCTCGCCTGGCTGCTCGACCTCGAGGTGCGGTCTCGCACGGGGGGCGAGAAGACGCTGGACGACGTCATGCGGCTCTTGTGGCAGCGGTTCTGGAACGGCGCCACGACCTCCTACTACCTGCAGGGCCACGGCTACGGCGATGCCGACGTGCGCCAGGCGTTGAACGACGTCACGCAGACGGACTTCGGGGGGTTCTTTCAGCGGTACGTGGCGGGCACGGATGAGCTGCCGTATGGATTGACGCTCGGGGAGGTCGGCCTGCGCCTCGTGAGCGACGCGGGGTCGCCCACGTATCGGATCGAACCCGATCCCGATGCCCCCGACGACGCGCGCCGGCTCGGGGCCGCGTGGCTGGAGGGGCGATGAGCGACCCGCAGCCGGGCGGCGTGCAGCTGCCCCGCGTGATGGGGCTGCGCGACGTGGTGCTGTTCAACATCACCGCCATCGTCGGGCTGCGCTGGCTGACGACCGCGGGGCGGCTCGGGCCACTCAGCCTCCTCCTCTGGGTGCTCGCGATGGTGATCTTCTTCCTGCCATCGGCGGCCGTGGTGCGGGAGCTCACCGACATCGATCCGCGCGAAGGCGGCTTGTACTGCTGGGTGACGCGGGCCTTCGGGCGGCGGCACGGGTTCATCGCCGGATGGGGGTACTGGGTGAACAACCTGGTCTACTATCCCTCCCTGCTGCTCACCAGTGCCGCTATCGTGGCTTATGTCGGCGGACCGCAGTGGGTCCATCTCGCCGAGTCGAAGTGGTTCATCGCCGCCTTCTCGCTGGGCATGCTGTGGCTCGCGCTCGGTCTGAATCTGATCGGATTGCGGATTGGGAAGTGGGTGCAGAACCTCGGCGCCTACGGGACGTGGCTGCCCGCGGCGATTTTCGTCGGGCTCGCGGCCTGGTCCTTCGTCGAGCACGGCAGCGCGAACGCATTCTCGGTGGAGCAATTCCGACCCGGGCACTTTGATTTGTCGCTGCTCAGCCTGTTCGCGACCATGACCTTCGCGTTCGCGGGGCTCGAGCTCGCCCCGACCTTGGGTGGAGAAATCCGCGACCCCGTGGCCACGCTGCGCCGGGGGATCGTCTGGTCGGGCATCGGCATCGTCGCGACCTACGTGCTGGGAACCCTGGCGGTGCTCGTGGCGCTCCCGGCCGAAACCGTGAACCTCACCAACGGCATCCCCCAGGCCGCGGCGGCGATCGCCGCGCGGATCGGTGCGCCGTGGCTCGCTGCCGCTCCGGTTGTGGTGGCCTTACTGCTCACCCTGGGCAATCTCGGTGGGGTGGGCGCCTGGATGGCCGGGACGGCACGGATTCCCTTCGTAGCCGGTCTCGATCGGGTGCTGCCGGCGGCGTTCGGGAAGGTGCACCCGCGCTGGCACACCCCGTACGTCGCACTCCTGGTGCAGGGGATTGTGGCCACGGTGTTCGTTCTCGCGGGGTTGATCGGGTCCACGGTAGGAGATGCGTACCTGGCACTGGTGGACATGACCATCGTGCTGTTTTTCATCCCTTACCTCTATATGTTCGCCGCCTACCTGCTCCTGCGGCGCCGGCGCACGTGGTGGACCTTCCTCACGGGTTGGACGGGACTGGCGGCGGTCGTCCTGTCGATCGGCCTGTCGTTCGTCCCGTCCGGGGACATCCAGAACCCGCTGGCGTTCGAGGCCAAGGTGATCGGCGGGGTGGGGGGGTTCATGGGGATCGGCCTGTGGTTGGCCCGGCGAGCCGGCACGGGACCTGCCGCGGAAAAGTGAGCGGGCGTACCGCTATCAGGCGCGCGCGCCTGTAGGCTACATTCCCTGACCACGCGCCGGTCGGTCGGCCGGCTGGAGGATTCCCCGTGCCCCTTGCTCGTTGGTTCGTTCCCGTCGGCGCCGCACTGTGCCTGGCAACCGCCGCTACGGGGCAGGCGCGTGCCCCCCGCGCGGAGCCCCGGATGGCGCCCCGCTGGGAGCTGCCCGGACTGGACATCACACCCAACGGGGGCTGGCGCGTGCGCGGGCGCGCGGTCGCCGCCGCCCGGGCCCGACTGCTCGCCCAGCGCAATTTCACGGCGCTCAACGCCGCGCCCACCGGCGCGACGGTCGTCTCCGGCGCGCTGCGGGTGCCGGTCGTCATGTTCCGCTACCAGGACAGTCCGGCGGCGCAGTACGCGCGCGATACGACGCAGTACAATGCCGCGCTGTTCGCGACGGTCCCGCCCGGCGGCAAGCCTTACACGTTGCGCACCTTCTACGAACAGTTGTCCAACGCTCTATTCAGCATTCAGGGTGCGGCGGTGGGGTGGGTAGCGCTGAGCGGTGTCGAGAACAACTACACGGGGGTTCCGGGCACGTGCCCGAGCAATCAGTTCGGCACGAACAACTGCAACGGACTGTTCGGATCGAGTTTCGGGCTGATGCAGAGCGGCCTACGCGAGGCGTTGCTGCACGCCGACTCGACGGTCGATTTCGGGCAGTTCGACAACGACGGTCCGGACAACATCCCCAACTCCGGGGACGACAACGGGATCGTGGATGCGGTGCTGTTCCTGCATCCCAGCATGGACGGCGCCTGTCTCACCGCGACGAACAACCACCTCTGGTCGCACCGCTCGGGGCTGACCGCCACCGGGGTCGCCTACACGACGAACGACAACCGCACCGGTGGCGGTAAGATCCTGGTGAACGACTATATCCTGCAAAGCGGACTGGGCGGTCTTTCCGGAACCCCGTGCGACTCGACCGCGATCATGCCGATCGGCACCGCGGCGCACGAGCTGGGCCACATCCTGGCGCTCCCCGACCTCTACGACCTCAGCAACGCGACCGAGGGGATCGGCGAATACGGCCTCATGGGCAGCGGCAACTACACCACGGGCAGCAGCCCGGCGCGCTACGACGCCTGGTCGCTGCAGCAGATGGGGTGGACCACGGTGCGTCCGCTCACGACGAACGGGACGTACAGCGTCGGCCCCGTGCCGACCGCGGATACGATCTTCTACGTCAATGTCCAGGGGGCCAACCCGCGCAGCGAATTCTTCCTAATCGAGAACCGGCAGGAGGTGCAGTCGGACAGCGCCATGCTGCGGTTCCATTGCAGCGTGAGCGGCAATCTGTCCGGATGTGAGGGCGGACTGTTGATCTACCATGTGGACGGCTTGAAGGCGTGCATGATCGACGCGTGTCCCGGCAACCAGGTCAACGTCGGGTCGATCCACGGGCTCGCGATCGAAGAAGCCGACGGACTGCGCGGTCTGTGGAATCACGACAACCGCGGCGACGGCGGCGATCCGTACCCGGGGACGAGCGCGGACAGCGCCTTTTCGTTCGGCACCAATCCCGCCGCGACCAAGAACTCCGACACGAGCTTCGTGGGGTTCGCCATCGATTCGATCCGCCAGCTGGTCCCCAAGGGTGAGATGGCGTTTCGGCTGCGGTTCGGCGGCCTTACGCTGGTACAGGCGAGCGACACGACGGCGCAGGTGAAGGTCGATGGCCTCGCATTCAACGTGTTCCGCAATCTGCTCGACGACGGATCGATGCACACGATCGCGGTGGACACGCCCCAATTCACGCCGAGCGGCCGGACGCGGTTCGCGTTCCTGTCGTGGTCGGACGGGCTGGCGATCAGCCACACGGTCACCGGCGCCTTCGCGGGCGCCACCTATACCGCGACGCTCGCTCGCGCCCACCGGCTGAACGTCACCGTCGGCGCCAACGGCACTGTCGCGTACAGTCCCACCGCCGATACGAACGGGACGTTCGTCGACCAGGGGACGCCGGTGTCGCTGACCGCCACGCCCACGTCGCCGTTCGTGTTCGCCGGCTGGACCGGTGATACGACGAGCGGCAATCCGATCATCGTGCTGCCGATGGGCCGGCCGTACGCGGTAACCGCCCATTTCGATCCCCAGCTGGTCATCGCGAGTGGCGATCCCCGCCCCGCGGGGATCATGGAGAAGGCCTACACCGACACGCTCGTGGCGACCGGCGGGTCGGGGACCTATACCTGGCAACTCCTCAGCGGCGCCTTGCCGTCCGGCCTGGCGTTCTCCACATCGGGACGCATTACCGGATTCCCCGGTCAGACCGGGGTGTTCACCTTCACGGTCCGCGTGACGTCGCTCGGCCAGCAACAGCAGCAGCAGTACTCGATCACGGTGACGGCGCCGACGCTGGTGGCCTCGACGGTGCTGTCCGAGCTCTTGAACGGCGCCGGCACGCTCACGATCGACGAGCTGCGCTACCTCGACCAGCTCGGCAACAAAAGCTGCTCGGTGCTCAACGCGGCCCCGTCCTGTCTCGACGTCGGAGACTTCCTGGCCTGGGTGCAGGCGACGGGAGCCACACCGACACCACCGATCGCCGCCAGGAAAGGAGGCCGGCCATGACCGCGCTGCGTCGCACCATCACGACCGCCGCCGTGATCCTGCTGGCCGCCTGCAAAGGGAGCCCGACGGGACCTGTCGCCGGTACGCTCAAGGTGAATCTCACGACGCCCAACAGCGGTCTGGACGGCGCGGCGGTCCTTCTGCTGAACGCTCCAGCGCCGCCGACCTCGGTGACGGCGGCCGCGGGTCTCGCGCTGTGGGGTGGGCCGGTCGCAACGGCCAGCGCCAGGATCGTGCTGACGGGCACGCTCTCCACGGGCACGATTCTCTCGCTGCAGGTGGACGATGTGAACAAGGTGGGGCAGTACAGCGTGACGGTGCAGCAGGTCGCGACGTCGGGGACATTCCTGCTGCGGAACCCGTTGACCCTCTACTCGGCGACCGTCACCAAGTAGTGCAGGCGCCCGGCGCGACGGCGAACGCCGGCGTGCCGGTTTCGAGACGGATTGTGAGCAGGCGGGGGCGCCAGGAATCGAGCGCCCACGCGAGGAAGCGGCGCGCCGCCGGATGCGGCACCGTCAGACGCATCAGGCTGATCGAGTACCGGTTTACCAGCATCGTATCGCCCCCGAACAACGGCCGCACGGCGAGGTCGTGGAGTGTGGCGAGCGTCGGCAGATCCGCGAGCGCGTAGGCGCCGCGCTCGTCGGCCAGGCGCAGCGTGGTGGTCTGGTCGGTGCCCGATTCCACGTACCACGGATGGCCCCCCTGCCACGGCGCCAGACCCGCCCGGCGCCACACCGCGAGCTCACGCTCGTGCGTGCCCGACGAATCTCCCCGCGATACGAAGGTGACGCCGCGCGCGGCGATGCGGCGGAACGTTTCCGCCGCGTCACCCGCGGTGCGCACGCCGGCCGGGTCCGCCGCCGGTCCCACCACCACGAAGGCACTCGTGACGAACGGGCACCGCTCGACGGTGTTCTCGGGACTCAGGATCTTCGCTTCGAGGGCGGGGGCGTGCGTCAGCACGACGTCCAGGTCCCCCTGGGCCGCGGAGCGGAGGATCTGTCCCGACGGACCGATGATGGTGGCGAGCGGCGCGCCCGTCCACAGGGACTCCGCAACCGCGAGCATCCCCGATTGTCGCACCGTGGTCGTCGTGCCGAGTCGCAGGGCACGTGTGCCTTCATGATTACAGGCGACAGTACAGGCGACTGCCAGCAGCAGTAGCGAGAGGTGCGCCCGGTGTCGCATGGGTGTGACCGGCATCACACGTCCTCGTTGGAGCAGACGGCTTGTTCGCGTCAGGGCGATTCCCTACGTTGCACCGAGATCTCTTCCACGAGAAGACCCCATGCCGTCCCGTCGTTGGGTGATGTGCGGACTCGTGATCGGCGTTGCTTGCAAGGGCACCGAGCCCGTCACGCTCGTTCCCACCACGATCGATGTGTCACCCGCCGCGGTGAGTTTCGGCGCCCTGACGCGCGTGCGAACGCTCGTGGCGGTGGTGCGCGACCAGCATGGGGATACGATCGCGGGGCCGAGCGTGCAGTGGGGCGTCGGCAACGGAACGGTCGCGAGCATCGACGCCGCCGGGCACGTCACCGCGCTGGGGCTGGGGGTCACGCAGGCGTACGCGACGGTGCAGCGCTCCTCCGGCCCGATCTTGGACAGCGCTACGATCACCGTCTCCCAGGTGCCCGCGCAGCTCGTGAAGGTGTCCGGGGACCTGCAGTTCGACACGACCGCGGGGACGCTGCCGACGAGCATCGTGGTGCAGGTGAACGACTCTACCTCGCACGCGATTCATGGCATCATCGTGACGTTCGCGGTCACGCTGGGCGGCGGCAACGTTTCGGCGCAAGTGGATACGACCGATTTCGGGGGCCGCGCGTCGACGACGTGGACGCTGGGGCCGGCGCTCGGCGCCAACGCCGTCAGCGCCACCGCCGCGGGTACAGGAATCACGGGGAACCCGGCGAATTTCGGAGCGACTGCCGTCGCGGCCGGGTCGGGGCGGAGCGTGAGCGTGTTCGCGGGCGACGGCCAGACGGGGCTCACGGGGTTCACGGTGAACGTGCCTCCCGCCGTCGTGTTTCGCGATGGTCTCGGAGTGCCGATCCCGGGGAAGACCGTGATGTTCGCCGTGACAGGCGGCGGCGGCACCTTGCAGGGCGCCTCCGCTATCACCGATGTGAACGGCGTGGCGCGCGTGGGCTCGTGGAGCATCATCGCGGGGGCGAACGCCCTCACCGCGACCGTACAGGACACCGGCATCATCATCGGCAACCCGGTCTCGATCACAGCCACCGGGGCCGCCGCGGCTTATCACATCGACGTCCGGTTCCTGGTGTCGACGACACCGGCGCGACAGGCGGCGTTCACCGCGGCGGCGAGCCGATGGGAGTCGCTGATCTTTGGCGACGTCACGGATGTGACCCTGCACCAGGGGGCTGGCGGGTGTGGAGGCGTGCTGCCCGCGATCAACGAGACGGTCGACGACATCATTATCTACGCGATCCTCGATTCCATCGACGGCCCCGGCAAGATTCTGGGTCAGTCGGGCTTCTGCGTCGCGCGCTTTAGCAGCAACCTCCCGCTCATCGGCGTGATGGAGTTTGACACGGCGGACGTGGCCGGCCTCGAGGCGACCGGGCGGTTCGGCCTGGTGATTCAGCACGAGATGGGCCACGTTCTGGGATACGGCACTATATGGACCACGCTGGGGCTGCTGGCCGGCGGCGGGACGAGCGACTCCCATTTCACCGGCCCTCAGGCGTTGGCGGCGTTCAATAGTTCTGGAGGGTTGAACTTCGCCGGGGGCTCGAAGGTGCCGGTGGAAAACTGCGTGGGCTTTCCGCCCAATACCTGCGGGCAGGGGACGCAGGACTCGCACTGGCGCGAATCGGTGTTCAACAACGAGCTGATGACGGGGTTCATCGACGCGGGGGCGAACCCCCTGTCGGTGGTCACCACTGCATCGATGGGCGACCTCGGCTACCTGGTGAACTACGCTTCGTCCGACGCCTACGCCGTGCCTGCGCCACCCGCCGCCACCCGGGGCACGAGGCTGGTGCTGGGCGACGACATCCTGCGCATGCCGATCGTGGAAGTCGACGCGACGGGGCGGGTGGTGCGGACCATCCCACCGCGGTGAGCACGCCGACGCAGGGAGCCGAATCCCCGCGCGCGTTGGGGCGCACGGCCAACCGGGTGCTCGTCGCCGGACTGCTACTTTCGCTGGCCGCTCTCGTGCTGCTCATCCTGCGCGACAGCGAGGCGATGTTCGTGGCCCTCGTCGCGGTCGCGGCGTTCGGCCTGCTGCTCTTCGCGCTCCCGACCGCGCTATTCCTCTTCTATTCCTGGCGCACCCCGCCTCCGGAGGTCACACCCGGAATGCGGCGCGCCGTCACCATCAGCGCCGGTCTCCTGGTGCTGGGCGGAGCCCTGTACGCCTGGGCGTCGGCGCAGGACGCATTGGCGGTGGGCGTCTTCATTGGGGGCGTGGTGGCGGCCATCGGTGCCACGGCGATCGTCCGCGCCGTGCGGTTCGCCCCACCGCTCGAGTCGAGTGGGCGGCTCGCGTACGGGCGCTCCAGTCTCGTTGGAGCGTTCTTCTTCCTCATGGTGGTGGTGATCACGCCCAAGTTCGCCTGCGGCTGCGGGGGCAAAGACAAGGCCTACAAGGCCCAGCTGAAGAGCGACCTGCGCAACGTCGTGCTGGCGGAGGAGGCCTACTTCTCCGACCACCATCACTACGCCGATCGCGCCGCGCTCGGCGACGGGTTCGCCGCGGGCACCAACGACAGCATCGTCATCGTGCCCGCCGACAGTCAGGGCTACGGCGCCACCGGCACGCACGCCTATCTCCCCGGTTTCGCCTGCGGTCTGTGGTCGGGTGTACGGCCCGCGGACGGCATGCACGGCGCGGCCGAGGGCGTCGTCACCTGCTGGGTTTCCCGCTAGTTTTGTAACCAAGGGGCGGTAGCTCAGTTGGGAGAGCACCTGGTTTGCAACCAGGGGGTCGTGGGTTCGAATCCCATCCGCTCCATCGCCACACAACCCCAGTACACCGAGCGGCAACCGTGGACATCCTGCACGCCATCGGCAACACCTCGATCGTTCAGCTGCGCAAGATCGTCCCACCCAACGGGGCGGACATCTTCGCGAAGCTCGAATGGGAGAACCCCACCGGCAGCATGAAGGACCGGATGGCGCTGGCCGTAATTACGCGGGCCGAGGAGGACGGCCGGTTGAAGCCCGGAGACACGGTCGTCGAATACACCGGGGGCAGTACGGGGGCATCGCTGGCGCTGGTGTGCGCCGCCAAAGGCTACCGGCTCCGGATCGTCACCTCCGATGCGTTCAGCCAGGAGAAGCGGGATCACATGGCGGCGCTGGGGGCGGAGCTGACGTTGGTCCCCAGCGAGGGTGGCCACACGACCAGGCAACTGATTCAGGACATGATCGAGGTAGCCCGCACGATGAGCCTGGAGCCGCACACGTATTGGATCGACCAGCTCAACAACCAGGACAGCATCGCGGGCTACCACTCGCTTGGCGAAGAGATCTGGAGTCAGACGGAAGGGAAGATCGACGCATTCGTGCACTCGGCGGGTGCCGCCGCCTCGGTGCGGGGCGTCGCGACGGTGCTGCGGCGCTACCACCCGGGCGTGCAGATCGTCGTCGTCGAACCCGCGGAGTCGTCGGTGTTGCTGGGCGGCCCGCCGGGGGCGCACCGCATCGAAGGCATCGGGATTGGCCGCACGCCGCCGCTGTGGGCCCCGGCCCTGGTGAACGACGTCCTGCCGGTCAGCTCGGACGACGCGGAGCAGATGGCGCGGCGCCTCGCGCGGCAAGAGGCCCTTTTTGCCGGGACGTCCTCCGGCGCGAACGTCGTCGCCGCGCTTCGCGTGGCCGAGCGGCTGGGGCCGGCGGCCACGGTGGTCACGCTGATGGTCGACTCCGGCCTGAAGTACTTGAGCACAGACGTGTTCCGCACTCGCGTCCGCGTATGAAGGAGATTCCGAGGATGTTGGCCCACTTCGTGCGACAGGGTGCCTATCGCGCCAAGTAACCCACTGCTATGCTACCGCGCCCTGTCCGTCGTGGCGGCCGTTGTTGGGCGCCTGCCACACACTCGGGTGGGGATCGTCAAAAGGTACGGAGGCCCGCCGTGAATCGTGCTCCCCGGATCATGGCCATCGCCCTGATCGGCGTGTTGGTCACGTGCGTCGACAACCCGACGCCGACGGCTTCCACAGACCCGGGCCTTGCCGGCGCCCAAACCCCGGCGTCGCTCGTTGCTCCCCCGATCCTCCATTCGCTGCTGACGTCCGGAACGAACATTGTCAATCAGAAGGTCTACAGCACCGCCTCGATCGCCCCCGCCCCCAATGCGCTCATTACCGTAGCCGTCCTGGGTCACAACTCCTCCAGTGCCGCCCCCAGCCCCACACTATCAGGCGGTGGGATGGCCTCTTGGATTGAAGTGGCGTCCACCACCTTCGACGCCGTCGCCACCCCCCACAAGCGCCTGACGATCTTCCGGGCGATGAGCTCTTCCCCCGGCAGCGGTCCGCTCACCATCACGTACAGCAGCAGCCAGTCCGATTGCCAGTGGATCGTGTCGCAATGGGACGATGTGGACGTGACCGGCGTGAATGGGGCAGGGGCGGTGGTGCAAACCGGCTCGAACCGCGGCGACGCGGTTGCCGGCCTGTCGGTGACGCTCGCCGCCCTGGGGGACGCGAACAACGTCGCCTATGGGGTGTTCGGTGTCAGCAAGAATGCCGTCGCGGTCACGCCCGGCCCGGGCTTCACCGAGATCGCCGAGCAGCCCTCGGGGGAAAGCACCCCCACCGATCTCGAAGCCGAGTGGAGCACCAACGACAACACGATCGATGCGACTTGGGCTGCCCTGAACGGCGGGGCCCTGGGCGTCGAGATCAAAGCCGCCACGGCCGGTGGCGGTGGTGGCCCCGGCAGCGTGTCCGCCTCCCAATCCACGGTTGCGGCGTCACCGACCGCGATCGCGGCGGGCAGCGGGACGTCGACGATCACCGTCACCGCGAAGGACGCGAGTGGCACCTCGATCAGCGGGGCCACGGTCGTCCTGTCGGCCACGGGGACCGGGAATACGCTGACGCAGCCGGCGGGCACGACCGATGCCAACGGAGTGGCGACCGGAACGCTCAGCTCGACGGTGGCGGAGACCAAGAGCGTCTCGGCCACGATCGACGGGACGGCGATCACGCAGACGGCGACGGTGACCGTTTCGTCGACGGTCGGTCCGGTGTCGGCGAGTCAGTCGACCGTCACGGCCGCGCCGACTTCGATCGCCACCGGAGGCGCGACGTCGACCATCACGGTGACCGCGAAGGATGCCAGCGGAAACCCGATCAGCGGCGCCACGGTCGTTCTCGCCCAGACGGGGAGCATGAGCGTGCTCACGCAGCCCGCGGACACGACCAACACGAGCGGCGTGGCGACCGGGACGTTGACCTCCACGATGCAGGAGACGACGATCGTCTCCGCCACGATCAACGGCTCGGCGATCACGCAGACCGCGTCGGTAGCGGTGGGGAGCCAGGCCGCGGCGGACATCACGCATACGTTGCTCACGTCGGGCAACAACGCGGCCAATCAGAAGGTCTACACTACCGCGACGATCGCTCCGACCCCAAACGCGCTCATCACGGTCGCGGTGCTGATGCGTCGCTCAGGCGGGGTGCTCAGCCCCACCATCACGGGTGGCGGCATGTCGACTTGGGCGCTCGTCACGAGCGTCGACTTCGACACCCAGGGCGCGCCCGGCAAGCGCCTCGTGGTCTTCCGGGCGATGAGCGCCTCCCCCGGCAGCGGTCCCATCACGATCACCTTCGGCAGCACTGTGTCCAACGTGCAGTGGATCGTGTCGCAGTGGATCGGCGTCGAGACGGGCGGCAGCAACGGCTCAGGGGCGATCGTGCAGGCCGGCACGGCGCGCAGCGACGGCGCCACCAGCCTGGCGGC
>JBGQHV010000023.1:0-26294 GCA_041498155.1 Gemmatimonadota bacterium
CCCGCCGCCGCGGGTCCAGAGAAAGGCGCGCAGGCTGTCGGCGTCGATGTCGCCGTCGGGAGGGTTCGAGAACCCGACGACCTCGCCTCGATTGTTGATCGCCATCGGGGTGTGCCAGAAGTCCCCGCCCAGGCTGCCCAGGTTGATGATGCGATGCCCATCCCACATCACCGCGTGCGTGGCACTGCGCCGGCCCACGGCGACGTCGCACTCGCCCGAGATGCCGACCACCTGACCGCGCTCGTTGATCGCGGTGGCGGCCGACGTCGAATCCCCCGGGAACGGCCGTAGCTGGTGTTTGAACCTTCCCTCGTGCTCCCAGACCACCGCCCGGAACTGGAGCACCTGCGGCGTCCGACACGTCGGATCGTGCACGGCGGTCTCGGCCCACCCCACCACCTCACCCCGGTCGTTGACGCCGGCGGCGAAGCCGTTCTCGCCCCCGAGCGTCGGGAGCGCCGCCATCGCGCCGTGCTCCCACACGAAGCCAAGACAGACATGGCCGGTCGGCGCGATGAACGCCGCGCAGCTCCATGTCTCCCCCAGCGTGTCGAGCGCCGCTGTCTGCGAGATGCCGACGACTGCGCCCTCGTTGTTCAATCCGGGCCATTGCACGTTGCTGTTCAGCCCGGCGATCCCACCCAGGGTGCCCAGATCCAGGATCGACCCGTTGCGCCACAGGGCAGCGTGTCGCGAGCCGTCGAGCAGGCCGGAGTAGCCCCCGACCCATCCCCGCTCGTTGATGCCCCCGCCCTGACTGTTCTTTCCGAGCGTGGGGAGCTTGTCGATCCGGTACGTCACTTTCGGTGCGTGTCCGGCGAGCATCATCTGCGGTTGCGTGACCGGCACGTCGTCCGCGCACCCGGCGACGACGGCGATCAGAAGGGCCGACAAGACACTGCGCATGACATCCTCCTTGTGTAGAAACGTCGGTTCAATCACTCCTGACGGTGCAGCTGCTGGATCAAGGCCTCGACCCCGCTCAGGTACAGGATTTCGCACGGTCGATAGCCGACCACCCAGGCGTCCTCCTCGGTCGTGATGTGGAAGAAATCCCCGGGCATGAGGTCGACTTCGCTGCCGCCCTGGATCCGGACCTTGGCGCGTCCCGAGAGCACGACCCCGACGTGCTCGGGGAGACCGCGCCGGCCGGCGCCGGCCTGCGCGACGCGCGACCAGCGCCACCCCGGCGCATAGCTGCCCTTGCCGATCGCGCGGCCGCCCACCATGATCACGTCGAGTCGGCCCTGCTCGAACGACAGCACGCGCTCCGCGCTGTCGAAGCGCTTGACGATCGACACGACCTCCGTTCCGGCCTCGCTCATGAGTCTCCTCCTCCGTCGTGGGTACCGGATCATTGATCGCCGCACGGCCGCGCGCTTGCCGGATCCGGACCCGGAATCCGGCGCGGAATTGCAGGTCCGGATCCGGCGAGTCGGAGAGCCCGCGCGGGGTAGAATCCCTCCTGGGATGCAGCTCACCGCCGATGTCTGCCAGCGCGCCCTGCGGGCGCGCGATCCGCGGTTCGACGGGATCTTCTACGTGGGGATCACGACGACCGGGGTGTACTGCCGGCCGGTTTGTCCATCGCGCTCGGCCTATCCAACGCGCCGGCGCTTCTTCGACTCCGCCGCGGCGGCCGAGCAGGCGGGCTTTCGGCCGTGCCTGCGGTGCCGCCCCGAGCTCGCCCCGGGGCGCGCGCAGATGGACGCCGTGCCGCAGCTCGCCGGCGTGGCCGCGCTGCGCATCGCCGCCGGTGCCCTCAACGGGCACAGCGTGGCGCACCTGGCGCGCGAGCTCGGGGTGAGCGCGCGCCACGTCCGGCGGGCGCTGGAGCGGGAGATCGGCGTGTCTCCGATCGAGCTGGCCCAGACGCATCGCCTGCTGCTCGCCAAACGACTCCTCGCCGACACGGACTTGCCGGTGACCCGCATCGCCTACGCGAGCGGGTTCCAGAGCCTGCGGCGCTTCAACACCGCCTTCCGGGAGCGCTACCGGCTGAGCCCGAGCGCCCTGCGCCCGCGGCCGCGTTCCGCGCGTCCCGAGAGCGATCTCGTCCGGCTGACGCTCGCCTACCGCGCCCCGATCGCGTGGGACGTGCTCACCGACTTGCTGGGACACAGCGCGTTGCCGGGGGTGGAGGTGATCGAGGCGGGTCGGTATGGGCGCACCGTCGGGCTCGACGGTCGCGTCGGTGTGGTGTTCGCCGCGGATGCGGCGGTCGACGCCGGCCACGGCGCCGCTAAATCGCACCTGCAGATCGACGTCTCGCCCGGTCTGCTACCCGTCCTGATGCCGCTGCTCGCGCGGCTGCGCCATCTCTTCGACCTGGACGCCGAGCCTTCGGTGATCGATGCCCATCTCACCGAGGGCGGACTCGGCGCACTGGTGAATCGGCGGCATGGCGTCCGGGTTCCCGGTGCGCTCGATGGCTTCGAGGCGGCGCTGAGCGCTCTGCTGCTCGGCCCGGGTCGGTGGGGGGCGGTGTCCCGGGAATCGGCGCGACGCGTCGTGCACGCCCTGGGCGCGGCGGTCGATACCGGGTTCCCCGCCCTGTCGCGTCTCGCGCCTTCAGTCGAGCGCATTGCCGCGGCGGGGCCCGCGCGTCTCGCCGCTTTCGGCGTGCCGGCGCGCCGGGCCGCCGCGTTGGCGGCGGTCGCGCGGGCGGTGGTCGCGGGGACACTGCGCCTCGAGCCGGGGAGTGATATCGCGTCGGCGCGGCGTGCTCTGCTCGCCATCGACGGGGTCGGCGATCGCTGTGCGACGACCATCGTGATGCGCGCGCTCACCTGGCCCGACGCGTTCCCCGCGTCGGATCCGGTGCTGCGGCGCAGCGCGGGCGTGTCGAGCGCCCACGACCTCTACGCGCTGGCGGAGCGGTGGCGCCCGTGGCGCGCGTACGCCGCCCTCCATTTGCGATTGAGCCGCTGAGTCGCTAGACCGGCACCTCGCTCATCAGCGCCACGATGTTGTCTTCGGAATCCTTGAAGTCGGCCAGCCACAGCTCGTGATCGGGCATCCGGGTCACGAGGTGGGGCGCGGTAATGAACTTCACGCCGCGCTGCTTCAGGACCTGGTGTGCCGCCGTGATGTCGACCACGAGGTAGTAGATGATCGACGCCGGGTGATCGATCTCGGGCCGGTCGGCCACGCCGAGTAGCAGCCGCACCCCGCCGCAATCGAAGAACGCCATCTGCGGCGGCGCCTGGAACAGAAACGTCATCCCCAACACGTCCCGGTAGAACCCTACCGCGCGCTCCAGATTCTTGACGTTCACGCCGATTTGCCTGATCCGCTCCAGCATGGGCCCCTCGCCTTGATTTAGTTAGCAACGCTAACTAAATTATCATTTATGCCCGGCGCCGCAAGCCCCCCGGCTCCACCGCCCGCGTTGCAGGCGGCGGCCGATCACCTGCACTCGGCGGCCATCCACCTGCTGCGGACGCTGCGACGGACCGACGCCCGCTTGGGCGTGGGGCCGGCTCAGCTCTCCGCCCTCTCCGTGCTGGTATTCGGGGGACCGCGATCGATCGGCGCGTTGGCCCGGGCCGAGCAGGTCCGGGTCCCCACCATGAGCCGCCTCGTCGCCACGCTGGAACGCGACGGCCTGGCAACGCGCGCCGCCGATCCACAGGACGGCCGCGCCAGTATCATGCGGGCCACGTTTCGCGGCCGGCGCGTGTTGCTGCGCGGCCGCGCGCTCCGCACCGCGGAGCTGGCGCGCCGCCTGGCCGCGCTCCCGCCGGCCGAGCGGACCGCGCTCGATCAAGCAGCGGCGCTGATCGAGCGCCTTATTTGAGGGTGTAGCTCTTCCGGAAGGTCAGCGCCCAGGGACGACCCGACAGCCCGTCTTGCCACCGCCACGACACGTCGATCTCGGCGACGTCCCCACGCACCGAGCGCGGCGACCCCAGCCGCAGCGCCAGCCCGACGTTGCCGCCCAGGCGGCTCGCGTCCCCCGGGTACCACGCCCCGCCGTATTCGAGGTAGGGCGCGACCCCGACGCCGATCAGTCCCCACAGCTCGTCGGCGAGCAGCACGCGATCTTCGATCATGGCGTACACCATCCGGCTCCCCGTGAAGACGTGCGCCCCGAATCCGCGCGGCCCGTTGTCCGTGGACCAGAGGTCGAACGCCTCACCCGGCTTGGGGCGCCGCAATGCCCCGCCCTCGAGGTGCAGCAGCAGCGCCTGGCGGGACAGTGCTAGGGTCGCCACGTCGAGTGTCCCGTGCACCAGCCCGGAATCGACCCCCGCCGATCCGACCACGCCGTGCACCTGGCCGCGTAGCAACGCGAGGCCGCTGCTCCAACGCGTGCCCAGCTGCCAGTTCAGCTCGGGCCCCACCCCCGCCCTGAGGCTCGAGTATCCCCAGGCGCGGGGCGCCGACCAGACGCCGACGCGGACCAACGACGAGAGGTCCACGTCCTCGCGCCGGCCGAACCCGTTCAGGTGCTCGAACACCGCGAAGCGCACGCGCGCCGCGTCGATGCCGACGCCCACCGATCCAAAGCCCGAATAGGCGGACGCAGCGCCCACCGGGGCGAAGTCCTCGCGCCGCCAGGCCGCGCCCGCCCAGAGCCGCGTGTAGCCACGTCCGGTCGCGTGGAGCGCAACGCCGCCGATCAGGGTGAACACCAACGCCCGTTGCCGGCTGCTGTCGGCCAGGGAGCCGTTTCGGAAATCCAGCACCCGGTGATTCGCCGCCGCGCCGGCGGTGACGAGCGACCAGCGCGCGTCAGTACGGTAGAACGGCATGCCGTAGCTCCACGCCCCCAGCCGGCCGTCGGACAGGTTGCTGTAGGCGGCGAGCAGCGGCGCGTGATGGAACACCAAGCCGGGGCTCGCGAACTGCACGTCGAACGAGCTGCGATCGGGGTTGCGCCCGTAGGCCACGCTGACGAACGTCGCGGTGCCGAGGAAGTTCTTCTCCACCAGGGCGGCGCTCCAGGTGGTCGAGCCCGCCGCGCTGGCGAAATTCAGCTGCGGCGAGGTGCTCCAGCCGTCGGCCGTTTCGACCCGCAGCGCCAGGCGCTCGCCCACGCGCACCGTATCCAATCGCACACCGCGAAACACGCCCAGCTCGCGCAGGTACCGCTCCGCCTCGAGCAGGCGGGCGGAATCGAGTGGCATCCCGGCGTCGAGCAGCAGCAGCCGGCGGATGACCGCGGGGTGCGTGGTGATGTGCAGCGCGTTGCCCAGATGGGCCACGAAACGCGGCGTGCCATCGGGGGGGTCGAATACGTTGTGCGACACGACGATCACCGTGTCGATCGTCGGGTCGGCCGGCCGCTGGGCGGCGAGCGCGCCCGCGGGCCCCATCCAGGCCAGCGCCGCCAGTATCGTCACCACCCTCATCGCATGCCGTCGATGCGCTGGCGCAGCCGATAGCTCGCGTGGCGACTCGTGTCGTCCCATGCCGTGAAGAATAGCGTCGCGTCGATCCGGCCGATGATCTGTCCGATGCCGCGCTGAGAGATCATGAAGGTGCCCCGCACCGAGTCGGGTTTCAGCGGCCGGCACAGGCAGGTCACGGTGCCGTACGCGGGAATGCCCTGGGGGCCAAGGGCATACGTCGTCCCGCGCCGCACTGCCCGGATGTCTCCCAGATCCAGCGCCACGTTCAGCGCGTACTCGTCTCCTTCGGCGGAGCTCGGGTTGAACTCGAATCGCGTCAGCAACACATGATGACCGCCGTGGGCGGAATCGAGCGGCTCGGCGCGCATTCGGACGAGGGTCATGCGGGGATCGGCGTCGACCACCAGACGGGCGGCGGTGAGCCATTGGGCTTGTTGCTGCTCGCCGATGGTGTCGCCCTTCTGCGGGAGGATGTCGCACGCGTAACAAGACAGCGTAAGGAACAGGCGTAAAGAAAGAGAACGTATGGAGGAGGCGTAGAAACGGTACCGTCGCAGACGCATCTGACTCTTAGACTTCCCCATGCCTATCCATGCTCATGTGGGACGGCTCCTCGTCCATCAACTCGCCTCGGAGGTTGCGACGGAGGCCATCAGACTCGCCGAGGGCATCACTGGCCCTGGGGCCGAGAAGCGCACGGATCAAATGATCCGAGCGGCAATCTCAATACCGTCCAACATAGCGGAAGCTTGCGGGCGAGGCACCGTTCCAGAATTTCGGCGGTTCCTCGTGTATGCACGAGGATCGGCGCAGGAGCTGCGCACACATCTGGAGATCACGAGGAGGGTAAACCCGGCGCTGGAGACACAGGTGCGCCGTTTGGAGAGTCGCGTTGCGTTGGGAATCAAGATGATCGGTCGGCTCTACGAACATCCTCCCCGCTCTGAGTGACCCAGGGGATACAGCACGTCTTTCTCCATACGCCCTTGCCCGTTACGCTCTTTATCCTTACGCCCTTCCTTTCGACGCCGTTCAGCTTTGTATCGATTCGACAAACTGGAGCAACTCCACCGCCGAAAATTCACCGAATCGTTCCACGATGTCCTGTTCCTGCCGCTCGAGAAAGACCCACCCCGTCGTTTTCCGGGACCCGTCTCCGACGAAGTGGATCCTCCCCCGGACCGCCTCCAGCTCCGGATCCGGCTCCAGCTCGAGGTAGACGTCCCAGCGAGTAGGGCCGCGCTTCAGCTCGCCCATGTGGCGCGACCGCTCCTGGCCCGGGAATGGCTCGCTCATTCCTCAATACGCTACGCTGCCATTGCCCGGGATGCCAGTTAGATTTCCGCGCCTATGAACTGCCATGCTTGCGGCGCCGCGCTCTCCCCCGGCGCCCGCTTCTGCCACAAGTGCGGAGCCACCACCAATCCCTCCACCGCGGCCGCCGGGTGGCGCGCAGGTCTCCCGTGGGGCATCGCCGGCCTGGCGGTCGGCGCGCTGCTCGCCGTGCTCTTCATGCGCGGCAGCCCAGGCGGATCGAGCACGCCTCCTGCGGGCGTCGCGCCGTTCGCGGGGGGGGGCGCCCCGGTGGGTGGCATGCCCGCGCCCGACATCAGCCAGATGTCGCCGGAGGAGCGGGCGCAGCGATTGTTCGATCGCGTGATGCGGCTGCAGGAGGAGGGGAAGCAGGACAGCGTGCAGTTCTTCCTCCCGATGGCGGTCGGCGCGTACCAGCAGCTCCCCGCCATGAGCCTCGATTCGCATTTCGACGTCGGTCTGCTGCAGTTGGCGGGAGGCGACGTGGCGGCGGGGCTGAGCGAGGCGGACGCCATCCGGCAGCAGGCGCCGAACCACTTGTTCATCTTCGTGCTCCGCGCCCGCGCCGCTCAGGCGCGGAACGACACCCGGGCGCTGGCCCAGGCCTACCAGGACTTCCTGAAGAACGAGACCGCGGAGCGGGCCCGCAACCGTCCCGAGTACAGCGAGCACGCCCGTATCCTGGACGCGTTCCACACGCAGGCGTCGAACCGCCGTTAGCCGAGCTTCGGCTCGAGGTGCTGCTTGAAGCAGTCCGGGCACACGCCGTGGCTGAATTCCGCCCCGGAGCGCTGCTCGATGTAGCCCTCCAGCCGATCCCATTGCTGATCGTCGTTGCGGATGCGCTTGCAGTAGCTGCAGATCGGCAATAACCCCTCGAGATCGTCCATCCGTTTGCGCAGGCCGAGAATACGCTCCGCCACTCGCAGACGCGCGTTCAGCTCGTCCCCGTCCACCGGCTTGGTGATGAAGTCGTCGATCCCGGCGTCCATGGCGGTGAGGTAGCTCTCTCGCCCGCTGCGTCCGGTGAGGAGGATGTAGTAGGTATACCGGTCCTGCACTTCCGCGCGGATGCGGCGGCACAGCTCGAGTCCGTCCATCTCGGGCATCGCCCAGTCGGAGATGACGATGCGGGCCTGATTGAGCCGCCAGGCATCGAGCGCGTCCGCTCCATCCTTGGCGACCGACACGGTGTGCCCGCCCGCCGCCAGGATCGCCTGCAGCACCTGGCGGGAGACGGCTTCGTCTTCAGCGATGAGGATGTTCACCGCGGCGGGGGACCGGCGGCGGGCAGGACGAACCAGAACGTGCTGCCCGCCCCCGTCTTGCTCTCGACCCCGATGCGTCCGCCGTGCACCTCCACGGCGAACTTGCAGAAGGTGAGCCCCAGCCCGCTCGACGGCCGTGCGCCGTGACGGGCGGCATCGACCTGGCCGAACTTCTCGAAGATCTTCTCGTGGTATTCGGGCGGGATCCCCGGACCCGTGTCGCGCACCGACACTTTCACCTCGACTCCGTCGCCCTGCACGATGACCCGGACCTTGCCCGAGGCCGGCGTGAACTTGATCGCGTTGCCGACCAGATTCGCGACAATGCGGCGCACCACGCCGGCGTCGCACAGGACCCGCAGCTGCTCCGGCGTCGATTCCGGCCGGATCGATACGCGCGGGCTCGCGCCCGCCACCCCGGCCACACCCTCGGCGACTACCACCCCGAGGTCCGCGGGCGCGAGCTCCAGCGGCATCTGCCCGGCCTCGAGGCGGCTGACATCGAGCAGATCGCTCACCATGTCGGTCATCTCGACGGCCACTTTCCGGGCTTCGTCGATGGACTGGGTCATCGCCACGTCGAGCTTCCCCGCCCCGTCGAGCTTGATCAGGTCCAGGTAGGCGCGGATGCCCGCCAGCGGGGAGCGGAGATCGTGCACGATCATGTGCACGAGGCTGTCGCGCAGCAGCTCCAGGCGTTCCAGGCGCCGGTACTGCTCCTCGACCTCCACGTAGAGCTGGCGCATCCGGACGGCGTTGCGCACCCGCAGGCTCAAGTCGCTCTTGTCGATCGGCTTGGTGATGTAGTCGTTCGCCCCGGCGCCGATCCCCAGCAGCCGCTGATCCCGCTGGCTCAGCGCCGTCACCAGGAGCACGGGGATCGCGGCGGTGGCGGGGTCGGCCTTGAGGCGGCGGCACACCTCGAACCCGTCCATGCCCGGCATGCCGACATCGAGCAGCACGACGTCGGGCACCGAGTCGACGACCTGCTGCAGCGCCGCGGCGCCGTCCGCGGCCTCGACCACTTCGTGCCCCTGGGCTTCGAGCAGGTCTTTGAGTAGCAGCCGGTTGTTCTCCTGGTCGTCCACCACCAGGACCCGGCCGGTCACCGCGTCGCGCCGCCGCACCGCCGGTTCGCTCACGTCCCTCCCTTCCCCTTCCCTGCCGCCAGCAAGCGGGCCACGAGCCCGGGGAACGTCCGCGTATCGATGGGCTTCGTGACGTACGCGTCGAATCCGGCGGCGAGCGCCGCCTCTTCATCGCCGGCCATGGCCTGGGCCGTCATGGCCACCGTCAGGATCGACTGCGTATCGGGATCGCGCTTCAAGGCGCGCACCGCGGCCAGGCCGTCCATTCCCGGGAGGCGCACATCCAATAGAATAAGGTCTGGCCGCTCCGTCCGCGCGAGTCGCAGCCCCTCCTCCGCCGTTCGAGCACCCACGACGGTGTGGCCATGGGCGCTCAGCAGCTCCGTGGCCAGCTCCAGGTTGAGCGCATTGTCCTCGACGACCAGGATCTTCGTGGTGTCCCCGCTCATCCCGTCCCACCTCCAGCAGCCTCTGGCACCGCGCCGGCGGCCTGCAACGCCCGGTCCAGCACCTCCAGCAAGGCGCTCCGTTGCACCGGCTTCATCAGCCAGGCGAACGCTCCGAGCTGGATCGCGACGTCGCGAGGCGCGGTGACCGAAACCACGACCACGGGAATCTCGTGCGTGGCCGGGAGGGACTTCAAGAGCGCCAGCAGCTCGAGACCATCGCGGTCGGGAAGCAGCAGATCGAGGGTGATCGCCACGGGCTGCAAGTCGCGCACCAGTCGGAGCGCCTGCTCTCCGGTATGGGCTTGGGCGACCGCGTACCCGCCGCCCATCAGGTAGTCCGACAGCAGATCACCCGCTTGTCGGTCGTCCTCCACGACGAGGACCAGCGGGCCGGGTCGCTCCGGTTCGCCGGACGTCGGACCGACCACGGCGACCGGCGTCGCCGTCGAGTGGGCCGCCACGGGAAGCTGGACCGTCACGGTCGTTCCGGATCCGACGGCGCTGTCGACCCGGATGCGGCCACCGTGCAGCTCCACCAGGCGCCGGGCCAGGGCGAGGCCCACGCCGGGCCGCTCCCCCCCGGCGACGTCCGTACGCGCGAACGCGTCGAACAGGTGGTCCAGGCGCTCCGGGGGAATGCCCACCCCCGAGTCAGAGACGGCAACCTCAAACCAGTCACCCACGGCTGGCCCCGCGGCCGGCGGGGGAGCGACTCGGCTGGCGCGCACACCCACCGCTCCTCCCTCCGGGGTGAACTTGATGGCATTGCTCAGGAGATTGAAGAGTATCTGCTTCACTTTGGGTCGGTCCGCGGTGACCGGAAGCAGGTCCTCGCCGGCCTTCAAGGTCAGCGCGATCCGTTTCCGCTCGGCGAGTCGCTGCACCAGCGTGTGGAGATCGCGGAGCACCGCTTCGACCTCGAACAAGCTGAGCTGCAGCGACAGATGTCCCGCCTCGACTTTCGTGAGCTCGAGCACGTTGTCGATCAGGTCGAGCAGCTGCCGGCCGCTCGTGAGGATGTTCACCGCGTACTTGTGCTGGCGCTCCGTGAGCGCCCCGCCGGTACCGTCCTCGAGCAGCTGCGAGAAGCCGATGATGGAATTCAACGGCGTGCGCAGCTCGTGACTCATGGACGCTAGAAACGCCGATTTGGCGTGATCGGCCGCTTCGGCGGACTGTTTGGCCCGCTGCAGCTCCTCTTCCGCCGAGCGCTCCGCCGTCATGTCGGTGTGGGTGACGATCGCGCCGCCCCCTTCCGTCGCGAGCGCTGTCGCGGCCACGAGCATCCGGCGCACAGCGCCCGCCTGCCCTTCGTCCGACGCCGCCTGATACTCACTCCGGAACTCGCTGCGCCGGCCTTCGAGCACGGCGCGAATGCCCGCCTCGATCTCCCCGGTCGTTCCCGAGATGGCGAAGTAACTGCTGCCGCGGCCGAACGGGGGCGCGCCGGCGGCCGTTCCGAGCGCCCACGCTTCGTTGGCGTGCAGGATCACGCCAGCGCGATCGAGCACGACGAATTCCGGTCGGGAGTGGAGCATCACGCCGGCCTCCCCATCGGCGGGCAGACCCGTGCAAGCTCGCTCAACAGCTCCGCCGGGCCATCCTTGGACACGATGGCCTGCACGCCCTCGAACAACCGCTCCCGGTCGTCGGACGACAGGTCCTTCCCGGTGAAGACCAGGATCGGGACGTTGCGCCCCCATGGGTGATCCCGCAGCTGTCGCACGACGTCGAACCCGGATTCACCGGGCATGACGAGGTCGAGGACGATCGCATCGGGGCGCTGCGCCAACGCCATCTCGATCCCCTCGCGGCCGTCGTGCGCCGCCATGGCCCGGAAGCCCTGCGCCGTGAGTACGTCGGTGAGCAGCTCGACGGTCGCGGGCTCGTCGTCCACGATCAGGACGCGCGGCGTGGTGCCGGCCGGGAGCGTACCGATGGTCCGGCGCACGGCCATCACGAAACTGTCTCGTTGCACCGGCTTCACCAGCCACTCGACCGCGCCGAGGCTGTATCCCAGCTCGCGATGGTCGGTGATCGAGACGACCACGACGGGAATCGCCTTGGTCTCCGCCGCCGACTTCAGCTGGCCGAGGATGGCCAGACCGTCCTCCCCGGGCAACAGGATGTCGAGCGTGATCGCATCGGGTTTGAGACTCTTGGCGAGAGCGATCGCCTGAGCGCCGCTCGACGCCTGGGCGACGCGGTATCCGGCTTCCTTGAGGTAGTGACCGAGCAGGTCCCCCGCGCGGGGGTCGTCCTCCACCACCAGGACGAGGGGTCCCGACTCGACGCTCAAGGCCGCTTCGCGCGGCATCGCGAAGGGTGCAGGTGAGGGACGCTGCCGGGCCCGATTGGGGAGGACGAACCGGAACGTGCTGCCGCGGCCGACCTCACTCTCGACCCAGATACGACCGCCGTGCAGCTCGACCAGCTTCCGTGTGAGCGCCAGCCCGAGGCCGGTGCCCTGCTGCTGCCGCACATAGGCGGAATCCAGCTGCTCGAACTCCCGGAAGATCCGCTCCTGGTCGATCGGTGCGATCCCGATACCGGTGTCGGCGATCGCGATTTCGACCGCCCCCTCCCCTCCCGCGCGCCGGGCCGTCATACGGATCCGGCCACCATCGGGAGTGAACTTGATGGCGTTGCTGAGAAGGTTGAACATGATCTGGCGAAACCGTCCCGGATCGGCCAGCAGCGGCGGGAGTCCCGACTCGACATCGATGTCGACGGTGTGGCCTTTCATCCGCGCGAGCGCCTCCATGACCCCCCGGACCTCTCCCAGCGCGAACCCGGCATCGAGCTCCGTCGGCGCGAGCTGCATGCGACCCGCTTCCACTTTGGAAAGGTCCAGGATGTCGTTGATCACTTGCAGCAGCTGCCGGCCGCTCGTCAGCACGTTGTCCACCGAGCGGCGCTGTTTCTCATTCAGGGATCCGAACGTTCCGTCCTCGAGCATCTCCGAAAAGCCGATGATCGAGTTCAAGGGCGTCCGCAGCTCGTGACTCATCTTCGCGAGGAAGTCCGACTTGGCGCGATTCGCCCCTTCGGCCGCCGCGCGCGCGCGGCGCAGCTCCTCCTCGGCGTGCACCCGCTCGGTGATGTCGAGCCAGGCGCCGAAGACCTGGACGGCGGCGCCCTGCTCGTCCCGTATCACGCGGGCCTCGTCGCGAATCCAGTGGTAGGTCCCGTCCCGGAACCGGAAGCGGTGCTCCCGGGTGAACCGCTCCTGTCGCAGCAACGCCGGCAGCTCGGCCAGCAGACGATCGCGCTCGTCCGGGTGCAGCTGGCTCATCCCCCATGCCGAATCGGAGAACTGGGCGGTGTCATAGCCCGTCATGCGGGTGAAATTGTCACTCACCCAGGTTGGCGTGGTCGTATCCCCTTTCACCTCCAGCGCGTACAAGACGGTCGTGCTGAACGCGTACACCTGCTGCAGGCGCTCCTGCGTCGCCCGCAGCGCGTCCGCGGCGCGGCGCTGCTCGGTGATGTCCTCGGAGACGCCGAGCAGGAACTGCGGCTGACCCGACGGGCCCAGCACGGGGACCTTTTTGGTATGCAGGATGCGCGTGCCCTTGTGTCGCGTATGGATCCGCTCCTCGGGAATGTCCAGCACCGTACCGTGCGCCAGCACCTCACGGTCCTTCTCGACGAAGAACCGGGCTTCCACTTCCGGAAAGAAGTCGAAGTCGTTCTTGCCGATCAGATCCTCGCGTGTGTAGCCCAGGAGCTCCTCCCCGGCCCGGTTGAACCCCACGAACCGCAGCTCCTTGGCGTCTTTGATGAACACCATGTGCGGCATCTGCTCGATCACCGAATCGAGGAAGCCATGGGAGATCCGGACCTCCAGCTCCGCCCGATCGCGCTGGGCGACGTTGCGGCTGAACAGCATCCCCGATGCGAGCACGAGCACCAACGCCAGCAGGGTGCCCGCCACGATCGTGAGCTGGGCCAGGCCGGCGGCGGATTGCACCCGTGCATCCGACACCGCCGAGCGCTGGGTGATCGTCGAGTCGAGAGCGCGCACCACGCCGCGCAGGCTGTCCATCAAGACGCGCCCGCGGTCGCCGGCTACCAGCGGCAGCACGGCCGCGAGTCCGCTGTCGCGCCGCACCGCGATCATCCGGTTCAGATCGGCCAGCTTCGCCAGCGCGACCGGCTCGAGGATCGCCAGCCACCGGTGCACCAGCGTGTCGCTGCCCGCCAGCCGCCGCAGGGTGCCCATCCCTCGCGCGAAGCCGCCCACGCCGCGGACGTAGGGCGCCAGATAGGGATCCGCGCCGGTGAGGAGGTATCCCCGCTCCCCGGTTTCGGCGTCCTGGATATAGCGCAGGACATCCGAGAGCCCGTCGCGCAGGTCGTAGCTCTGCCGCCGGGCCTGCGAAGCGGCCAGGAACCCCGACACGCTCCAGTACGACACGCCGCCGATGATCAGGAGGATGACGAGGGCCGATCCCAGCCCCGCGTTCACCGGCCGGCGCAGCGAAATGGTCATGGGCCTTTCGTTACTGCCACGTGGCGCCTCCCTCGGCCGTTCGCCTTCGGGCCGATCCCCAATAATGGCAAAGAGATCGAGAGTCCTAGGGCGTTTTTGCGCCAGTCAGGGGCGCGATCGCGACAAAGGCGGCTTATCCCCCCTGGCGCAGCCCGCTCACGAGCTTGTGCTCCAGCGCGTAGCGCACGAGATCGGCGTTGGAGCGCAGCTCGAGTTTCGACAGAATGCGCGCGCGGTAGGTACTGATGGTCTTGGCGTTCACCCTGAGTCTGGACGCGATCTCCTTGAGACTCACCCCCGACCCCATGAGGCGCAGAACTTCGAGCTCTCGCTGGGACAGCCTGACGTGGCTCGGCGCCTGGTCGGATCCCGCGGCCTGACCGGCCAGGTGCTCCGCCAGCGTCGCCGTGATGTAGCGACCACCAGCGTGCACGCGCCGCACCGCTTCCACCAGCCGCTCCGCGGCGTTGGCCTTTTCCACGTATCCGGCCGCGCCGGCGCGCAAGGCGTGCAGGGCGTAGGTTTCTTCCGGGTGGCCGCTCAGCACCAGCACCTTGGGGCCCGTTCCGCCGGCCGTGATCGACGGGATCAGCTCGAGGAAATCGGTCCCCGGCATTTCGATATCGAGCAGCACGACGTCCGGGCTCGTGCGCTGCACCAGCGACATCACCACATCCCCGCGATCGGCCTCGCCCACTACCTCGATGCCCACCTGACGGTCGAGAATCCGTCGCAACCCTTCCCGGACGACGGGATGGTCATCCGCCATCACGACCCGAATCACGTGGTGCCCCTTCCCAAGGCGTTCATCCGAACGCGTGTGCGGAAAGCCGGACAGGCCGCGTCAGGGCGCCCCGATACCCCGAGATCGGCCGATTCCATAGACTGGTCGGCAGGAAACGCCCCGGGGGCCGCACACCGCGACGGTCCCGGCAGCCGCGACTCCAACGGGTGATAACATGAACGTACACCGCATCTTGTCCGGATGCTGCTGGTTGGTGTTCGTGGGGCTTCTGGCTCCCAGCGAACTGGCGGCCACGCAGCGATCCTCCGGGCCTGCGAGCGCGATGTTGGTGAGCGCGATCGTCGTCACCGATCGACTGAGCGTCGCGGCGCTGCGTCCAATCGCGTTTGCGGTTCACCGTCACGCCGTCTCGACGACCGTGCAACCGACGGACGCCGCGGCGGGTGAGTGGCGACTGATCGGCACGCCGAATGCCATGATACGGATGAAGGTGGGGGGGTCATCCGATCTGGTCAATTCGCGGGACTCCACCGCGGCCCCGCTGGCGATTGGATTCTCCCGCACAGCCGCCCGTTGGCGCCGGGACGTGGAAGATCCCGCGGGCGCGACGACGTTCGACCCGCACCAGGGGGTCTCGGGTCAGTTCGGGCCGGGGAGCGATCCCACGCTGTACGTGTGGCTCGGCGGCAGCGTTCAGCCTTCGGCTGACACGGCTGCCGGCACCTACCAGGGCACGGTGACGCTCACCGTCTTCTATTACTAGTCGTCGGGACCTAACCTTCATCGTGCCGATGGCGTAGAATTGTCGCATCTCCGCCCCGCGCTGGTGAAGGAGGGCCCCTATGAGCAGTCCCCCGGTGTCGTTGTTGGTCGTCGACGACGAAGAGCCGATCCGGAACGCCCTCTCGCGTTACCTCACCAAGCAGGACTTTCACGTCCATACTGCCGCTTCGGGAGAAGCGGCACTGGAAGAGCTGCGGGCGCACGAGGATATCGCCCTCATGTTGTGCGATATCCGGATGTCCGGGATGAGCGGCGTCGATATCGTGCCGCAGGCGCTGGAATTGTCGCCCGATCTCGCCATTCTGATGCTCACGGCGGTGAACGATGCGACAACGGCGGCCCTGTGCATGCAGCGCGGAGCCCTGGATTACCTGACCAAGCCCGTCGAGCTCCTGGAGCTGGGCCGGACGATCCAGCGGGCCCTCAAGCGGCGCGAGATGCTCATCGGCAAACGGGAGCTCGATCAACACATCAAGGAGGAGGTCGAGCGCCGCACCGCCGAGTTCCACACGGAGCGGGCCCGGCTGGAGCGGGTATCGGTGGCGACCCTCGAGGTCCTCGTCAACGCGCTGGAAGCCAAGGATCCGTACCTGCGCGGGCATTCGGCGCGCGTCGCCGACCTGGGGGCCACGATCGCCTCACAGCTGGGGCTCCCCGACGACGAAATCGAGCACATCCGCACGGCCGGCCGCCTGCACGACATCGGCAAAATCGGCACGCGCGAGGACGTGATGAACAAACACGGCCCGCTGACCTCGGAAGAGTACGATCACATCAAGCAGCACGTGGTGATCGGCTCCCAGATCCTCGCCCCGCTCGCGCACCTGGGGGGGGTCATCGACGTCGTGCGGAGCCACCACGAGCGCTGGGATGGCACCGGCTACCCCGACGGCCGAAAAGGCGAGGAGATCCCGCTCCCGGCGCGCATCATCGGCGCGGCGGAAGTGTGGGACGCGCTCAGCACCTCGCGCCCCTACCAGGAGAAACTGACGCACGACCAGGCACTGCGCCGCATGGGGGAGCTGGTCGGCACGGTCCTTGATCCGCAAGTCTTCGCCGCGCTATCGGAGGTGGTGACGCGGCGCCGGTCGCTCACTTTCCTGACCGACTCCGACGGCACGCCGCACGAGATGCGGGAATGGGGCGTCGAACACGCACCATGAAGCGTGTCAGGCAAACCCTACACACGTGTGTGACCGGTGACCTGCGACTCGGTGGGGTTGTGGCGTTATGTTGGCGGGCCATCGTCCCGTAAATCAGAAGTGGAGCCGCTGCATGCCTGAGGCGAACCCCACGCCGATTGGATTGCCCCACGTGGTCTTTCTAGAACGCGCCGCTCGGGAGTTTGACTCCTCGCCCGGCAAGTTCGGTCAGGCCGCGTTTCTGGTGCTGCGGCTGGTCGACCTGCTGGCTTCGTCGCACGAGCCGGGGCCTCAGGACGATCTGTTCGGATACCAGGCCGCGGCGACGGGGCGTTACTGCAACGAGCAACTGGAACCCGGGAAAGCCGCTGAGTGTCTCCAGGAGCTGGTACGCACGGCGAGCTACGCGCACCGCCGGCGGGAGACCGGACGCATCGCACCGGCCATGTTGTCGCTGGCCACGCACCTCGAAGATTCGACGCACTATGTGGAAGCGCTTGACGTGCTGACGACGCTCGAGCGTGTCGCGGCGGGCGGGATCGCCCCCGCGCACGCGGTCGCGGTCGCGCTGCAAAGCGGCCGCGTCCAGCGGAAGATCGCCCGCTTCGAAGAGGCGGACGCGGCATACGAACGGGCCGAAGCCTTGGCGACTGCCGCCGGAGACACGGCCTCGGTGCTGCTATCCCGGTTGGGGCGCGCCAACGTATTCTGGGGCCGCGGCAACCTGACCGAGGCCGAGCGGTGGAATCGGGAGGCGCTGCGCGACGCGCGGACGGCGGGCTTGCGGGCGGTGCAGGCCCGCGCCGAACACGGCCTTGGCACGGTTCTCGGCGCGCGGGGACAGGTCCCGGACGCCGTCCCCTATCTGTGGCAGGCGTATGAGCGGTACGAGGACGAGAATCAGGCGCTCCGCGCGCTGCACGATCTGGGGCTGGCCCTGGCGCGGCTCGGGGCGGTCGATGGCGCAGAGCGTGCCCTGAGGGTCGTCGTCGCGAAGGACGTTTCGCCCGAGAATGTGATCAGCGCGAAGATTGAATTGATGCACTGCGCCTCGTTCCGGCGGGACCGCATCGGCTTCGAGCGGTGGCGCTCGGAATGCGCCCGGGACGCGGACACGATGCCGCCGAACAACTGCGCCGACTACCACCTGAAAGTCGGTATCGGGTTGGCGCGATTCGGCCAGATCGACCGTGCGGCGGTGGAGTTGCGGCACGCCATGGACGACGCCCGGGCGCACCGCCTGCACGAGTTCGAATTCCGGATCGAACGGATCCTGTCCGGCATCTACGACTGCTGCACCACCGCATCCCCGGCGGCGGAGCCGACAGAGACACCGGCCTGGGCGACTTCGATCTCCGAAGTCTCGACCGCCCTGGCCGGTATCGCCGGCTGATCCGCTTAATGATGGCAGGTGTTGTTGCTCTGCCAGTCGCACGTCGCATCGGCGCTGACGTTCGAGCTGGGCGCGGTCGATTCGGCGCAGGCCGAAGCCGCCATGGTAAACGCGATGAAAATGAGCGCCAGCAGGGCGTAGGTGCGACGGGACATTTGAGCCTCCAAAGGTGGGTGTAGACGACGCGGCGACTGAGCCACAAATTGATGTGGGCGGTCGCCGTTTTTGAGGCCATTATTGCGACACGATAGGCCGTTCTTGCGACATCGATGCTCGTTCTAGCCGCGGTACCCGAGATTCAGGTGCTCCGTCTGCGTCGCGCGGCCGGGAGTCGGTTCCGGTTCGTGCCGGCGGGACGGTGGGGCGAGGTCGTCGATTTGATTTGCGGGCAGCCGATCGAGCTGGCGGTCGTCGACCCGCTGCTCTCGGGAGATCCCCGGAGCCAGGAGATCGAGCGCCTGCGGTTGCTCTTCCCCTCCCTGCCGGTTTTGCTCTACACGACGTTCACCCCGTCGCTCGCGCCGGTGCTCCTCGCCCTGGGCCGCCAGGGCGTCCAGGAAGTCGTGTTCTGTCGACTCGACGATCATCCGGACGGGTTGCGCGCCGCGTTGGAGCGCGAGCAGGCGCGCGCGTGCTCGCAGCAGCTGCTCGATCAGATCGCGACGGCCTTCGCGCCGCTACGCGCGGAGATTCGCTGGGTGCTCGAGGCGGCACTGCGCGCGCCCGAGGGCGTGCAGACGGTGGAGCAGCTCGCGGCCTCGGCCGGCGTGGGTCGGAGAACGTGCGAGCGCTGGTTCCTCCGCGCCGCGATGCCCAGCCCGCGACATTTCCTCGCCGCCGCGCGCGTCCTCTACGCTCACCGGCTGCTCCAGGACCCGGGCTTTACGGTGGAGGATGTCGCGAAGCGGCTCGGCTATTCCCAGGTGCGCACGCTGCAGCAGCACGCCAGGCTGTACCTGGGTCTGACGGCCGGCGAGATGCGGTTGTCGCTCACGCCGGACGCCGCGCTGCAGCTCGTCGTCCGTCGGTTCCTCACCCTGCCGCATTCGGCCATCGAAACCGGGACGTCTTGACCCGCCTCATTCACGTCGCCCACAGTCCAGATTCCGACGATGCCTTCATGTTCTGGGCGCTCGCGGCCGGGAAGATCGACACCGGCGACCGCCGCTACGCCCACGAGCTCGGCGACATCGAGTCGCTGAACCGGCGCGCCCTCGCCGGGGAGCTCGAAGTCACCGCGGTGTCCCTCCATGCGTATGCCTATCTCGCCGACCGGTATGCACTGCTGGCCCACGGCGCCTCGATCGGCGACCGCTACGGCCCGCGCGTCGTGGCGCGCGCGGCGCCGCCCGCCGATCCCCGCCAGGCCCTCGCGGGACGGACCGTCGCCGTGCCCGGCGAGCTCACCACCGCCTATCTCGCGTTGCGGCTGTACCAGCCGGATGTCCGGCACGTCGTCGTCCCGTTCGATCAGATCGAAGACTACGTCGCCGCGGGGCGCGCCGACGCCGGGCTGCTGATCCACGAGGGGCAGCTCACGTTCGCCGATCGTGGATTGCATCTCTGGGCGGATCTCGGAGAGTGGTGGCACGCGGAAACCGGTTTGCCGCTGCCGCTGGGCGGCAACGTGGCGCGCCGCGATTTGGGAGAGCCCCTGCTCGGAGAGATCGCCCGGGATCTAAAAGGCAGCATCGAATACGGGCTCGCCCACCGCGCCGACGCGTTGGCCCACGCGCAGTCGTTCAGCCGCGGACTCGACCCTGCCAAGACGGATCGCTTCGTGGGAATGTACGTGAACGACTTCACCGTCGACTACGGCGAGCGGGGTCGGACGGCCGTCGCCGCGCTGCTCGATCGCGGATTCCGCGCGGGACTGCTGCCGGCGCCCGTGGCGCTACGCTTCATCGCCGGATAACTTCGACCCCTCACGAGAGGGGTATCGCGTGGAACACCAAAGCTCCGTCGCCTTGCTGGTCGTCGACGACGAAGAGCCGATTCGTAATGCCCTCAAGCGGTTCCTGACCGGGCAACAATTCACGGTGTACGCCGTCGGTTCCGGCGGCGAAGCCCTCACCGTGCTCCGCGAGCAGGAGATCGCCCTCATGCTCGCCGATATCCGGATGCCCGGGATGAGTGGAATCGATCTCGTCTCTCAGGCGCTCGAGGTTTCTCCGGACCTGGCCGTCGTGATGCTCTCGGCCATCAATGACGCGACGACCGCCGCGCTCTGCATGCAGCGCGGGGCGATGGACTATCTCACCAAGCCGCTCGAGCTCGACGATCTCGCTCGCGCCGTCCAGCGGGCCCTCCGCCGTCGCGCGGCCCTGACGGAAAGCCGGCAACTCGATGTCCAGCTCAAGGAGGAATTCGCCGCGCGCGCCGCCGAATGGGAACGCGAGCGGGCGAGCGCCCACCGCCTGACGGTGGCGACCCTCGAAGCCCTGGTCAACGCGATGGAGGCACGGGACCCGTACCTGCGCGGCCACTCCGCTCGCGTCGCCGACCTCGCTGCCACCATCGCCGCACACATGGGCCTCTCCGACGATGAGGTGGAGCAGGTGCGCCTGGCCGGCCGGCTGCACGATATCGGGAAGATCGGAACGCGCGAAACGGTGATGAACAAGCAGGGGCCGCTCACGCCGGATGAATACGAGCACATCAAACAGCACGTCATCATCGGGTCGCAGATCCTGTCTCCACTGGCGCACCTCGGACCCGTCCTGGGCGGCGTTCGGAGTCACCACGAGCGCTGGGATGGGGCCGGGTATCCGGACGGGCTCCGGGGCGAAGAAATCCCCATCGCGGCCCGGATCATCGGCGCGTCGGAGATCTACGACGCGCTCTGCACCAGCCGGCCCTACCAGGAAAAGATGCCCTCCACCCAGGCGATCCGCCGGATGGGAGAGCTGGTGGGGACGGTCCTGGATGCGAAGGTCTTCGCGGCGCTGGCCGAAGTGGTGACCCGGCGACGCTCGCTGGTCTTTCTCGAAGGGGCGGAAGGGGTCTAAAAAGACCAAACCCGGGGGCTTGCGCACCCCGGGCTGGTGGGTCGGGCGAAGTGGCCGTCACACTCCGGCCGCGACCGCTTTGGATCTATGATGTCAGGCGCCCATCCTACGCAGGCACCTCGAGAATAGTTGCAGCGTCCGTTACACCTCCTTAGATGCGGCGCCCCGCCGAAGCGTTGCAGACCTCCGGGCGCTCAACCGCGCTTCACCCGGCCCAGCCGGGAGGTCGTGACCGTTTCAAGCTGGGACCCCCGGCGCAGCTCGACTCGGGTATTGGCCGGCCCCCAACCCAGCCCCATGGGGCCGAACACGATCTCGGGGTTGGTCACTTCGAGGGAGACACCGGCCGCGCCGGGGCCGGCCCACCGGGCGTAGGGCTCCCAGCCGAGCGCCCCTTCGCGGTCCACCCGCAGGGAATCGACCCCGATGCGTAGCCGTGCGCGCGTCCCCTGCAGCACGGCGGCGGCGCGTGCGACGGCGATCGCCGTCGTCAGGTCGCGCGCCGCCCCGTCGGTGGCGATCCGATCGAAGGCCGGCTGCAGGCGCGGCACCCCCAGCGCGATCACGACGGCCAGGATCACGAGGACGACGACGAGCTCGATCAGGGTGAATCCGCGCTGCATGACCGCGAAGGTAGGCAGTCACCGAGCGACGAGCGTCATCGATTTCACGCCGCCAGGGCCCGAAAAGCCCCGCGCCGCGGTGCCCCCGGCGGGCTAACCCCTTGGACCCGGAGACGCTATTGTTGGCTGTCCAAGCAAGTGCCCGGACTGGGAGCCGATGACCGCCGCACCGCAGCGCGATCCCCTCCACACCCTGCGCGAGTACCGTAACCTCGCCCCATGGAACCTCCATGACCTGTCCGTGGTCGTGGGGGCGGTCTTGCAGGCATCGGCGATTACGCCGATCAACGCCGCCGCGCGGGCCACGCCCAGTCAGCGCACCATCCGGTTCTACGTCGCGAAGGGGCTCGTGTCCCCTCCGGAGGGCCGGGGCACGGCGGCGACCTACACCTACCGGCACTTCCTGCAGCTGCTCTGCATCAAGTTGCGCCAGATGGAAGGGGCGACCCTGGCGTCGATCACCCGGGACATGCACGACCAGACGGGGGACGTGTTGGAGCGGCGCGCCGCGCAGACGCTGGGCGCCGTGCTGCCCCCGCCCGACCGGCTGTCGCTGCGGGGCGGCGATGGACTGCCGCGCGGGAGATCCGGGCGCGCCATCAATGCCTGGCTGGCCCGGGACGTGGAGCGCGAGCCCGGGGGCCCGACGAGCTGGCGGCGCATTCCCGTGGCGCGCGGCGTGGAGCTGCATCTCGACGCGGACCACCCGCTCGCGCGCCTCGGCCCCGAAGAAGCCGGCGTGGCGGAGGTCGTGCGGCAGGCGCTCGCGAAACTTCTGCCGCAGTGGCCCGCGTAATCAATCTTTTCCTCGAGGAGCAATCATGGGCGGCACGGTGATCCTGTTGATCATCCTGGCGGTGGTCGTGCTGTATGGCGTCAGCGCCTACAACGGATTGATCAATCTCAAGAACCAGACGCTCAACGCGTTCAAGCAAATCGACGTGCAGCTGAAGCGCCGGCACGATCTGATTCCCAATCTGGTGAACGCGGTGAAGGGTGCCATGGACTTCGAGCGCCAAACGCTCGAGGCCGTCATCCAGGCCCGCAATCAGGCGGTGGCTGCCGGGGCGAACGCGGCGCCGGGCGCGGTGAAGCAGATCGCCGCGGCCGAGAATCAGCTGACCGCCGCCCTGTCCCGCTTCAATGTCGTGGTGGAGCAATACCCCCAGCTGAAGGCCACGGCCAATGTGGGCCAGCTGCAGGAAGAGCTCACCTCGACCGAGAACCGCATCAGCTTCTCGCGCCAGGCGTACAACGACACGGCGACGCAGTACAACACCAAGCAACAGCAGTTTCCGACGAGCCTGTTCGCCGGGATCGCCAAGGCTACGCCCGCCGAGCTGTGGGAGATCACCGATGAAGGTGAGCGCGCTGTCCCGCAGGTCGATCTCTCGATGAAGCCGAAGGCGTGACGGACGACACATCGCTCAACCTGTTTCAGCAACAGGAAGCCAATCGCCGGCGCACGGTCATCCTGGTGATTGGCTTCGTGTTGTTCTTCGCCTGGCTCGGCTTTGGCGGCGACTTCATCTACTATCTCGCCACGGCCGACGCGGCTCCCGAGACTTACCACCACACGTTCCCGTGGTTCGGGCTGCTCATGACCGCGATTGGCGCTGGTATCGCGCGCTATGGATTCGCCACCGGTCCGAACAAGGTCCTCTGGTCCACCGGCGCCCAGGAGGTGGTTGATCCGGCCACCGATAAGGAACGACAGCTGGTCAACGTCGTGGAGGAGATGGCCATCGCCGCGGGGATCCCCCGGCCGCGCATCTGGATCGTGCCCGATCCCGACCCGAACGCGTTCGCGACGGGGCTCGACCAGGGGCATTCCCACATCGCCGTCACGCAGGGCCTGCTCGACCTGTGCAGCCGGGATGAGCTCCAGGCCGTGATCGCTCACGAGCTGGGGCACGTGAAGAACCTCGACGTGCGGCTCATGACCACCCTCGCGGCGCTGGTGGGTGCGGTGGCCCTGATGCACGACGGCATGGGCCGCCTCATGCAGGGCGGTTTCAGGGTCGGCGGAGGGAGCGGCGGCGGCGGCTCACGCGGCGGCAAGAAGGGTGGCCTCGGTCAGCTGGCGATCGTTCTCCTCGTATTGTGGGTCATCACCTGGATCCTGGCGCCGATCATCTCGCAGTTCCTCGCGATGGCCGTGAGCCGGAAGCGGGAGTACCTCGCCGACGCCATGGGGGCGCAGTTCACCCGCAATCCCATGGCGCTCGCCTCCGCGCTCCAGAAAATCGAGAGCGCGGATGCCCCGACGAGCTCGATCAAGCGCGGAGCCGCGCACCTGTGCATCGCGGATCCCCTGGGCAGGCGCATGAACCTCCACGAGGGCGGCATGGCGAACCTGCTCGCGACCCACCCGCCCATGGCCGCGCGCATCGCCCGCCTCAAAGGGATGGCGTACCAACGGCTCAAAGCCGAGGGACAGTTCCCCACCACCTGAAGCGGGGCACCCCGTGACGGCCCGCTCGTGGGCTCTGGCCGCCGTCCTGGCGCTCGCTCTTGGGGGCGGCATCCTCTACATCGCCCGCCGGCGTCTCCGCCGCATGGCACAGCGCGCCGTGCTCCGGTTTCGCGCCCGCCTGGCCCGGTACCATCTACAGCAGCGGCGGCTCGCCAAGGCCGCGTTGCTCGGCGACCCCGTCGTCGGGGTGGCGGTCGCGGAGCACGCGCGCGAGCACCAGGTCGCGGAAGCGCATGTGTGGCGGCTCGTCGGAAGGTACGTCGACGAGATCGTTCCCTACCTCAGCGTGCTTTCCTACTACAAGATCGGCTACAACGCCGCGAAGATCCTCGTGAACCTGTTGTACAAGGTGAGCGTGGACTACCAGGACGAGGCCGCGCTATCCCGCATCCCCAAACGCGACGTCGTCGTCTACCTGATGAACCACCGCTCCAACGCGGACTACATCGTCGTGGCGTACGTCCTCGCGCGCGGCACGCACGTCAGTTACGCCGTGGGCGAATGGGCGCGCGCGTGGCCGCTCGAGTACGTCTTCAAATCGTTCGGCGCCTATTTCATCCGGCGGCGCTTCCGCGAGCCGTTGTACCACGCCGTGCTCGAACGCTACGTCCAGCTCATCACAACCAATGGTGTGACCCAGGGCATCTTCCCCGAGGGAGGGCTCACCCGCGATGGCCGACTACGTCCACCCAAACTGGGCCTCCTCGACTACATCTGCCGGTCGGTGCTCGATCCCTCTTTCGAGCGGGACGTGTGGTTCGTGCCGGTGGCGCTCAACTACGACCGCGTGCTGGAAGACCGTTCCCTGATCCGGGAGCTGACGGACCCGAGAGACCGGCCTGGCCTCGCGGCCCAGCTCGCGACGGTGACGAGCTATGTCCTGGGCAACGCTGTCCGGCTCGTGGCCGGGCGGCTGAAGCGCTATGGCCGCGTCGCCGTGAACTTCGGGACCCCCCAGAGCCTGCGCGCCTGGCTCGCCACTGCCCCGGCCGGCGTGCTGGAGTGGCCGCGCGACCGCCGCCTCCCCGAGCTGCAGCATCTGGCGGACGAGATGCTGCGCCGCATCGGCGCCATCATCCCCGTGACACCGGTGCCACTCGCGGCGGCCGCCCTGCTCTCCTTCGAGCAGTCGGTGGTCCGGCGAGAAGCGCTGCTCGAGCGCATGGATACGCTGCGCGACCGCTTGCTGGAAGTGAACGGCAAAGTCGTGCGGGGCGGGGCGAGGATCGAGGAGGTGTGGGACCGCGCCTGGCGCATGTTGCGGCTGCGTCGTCTGGTGGTGGCGGAGGGTACGAGCCTCGTGATCCTGCCGCGCGGCCGTCCCCTGCTCGAGTACTATGCGAACTCGATCGCGCACCTGGTTCCCATTCGGGCGCCGCGCCTGCCGTTCCACAAGGAGCACGATCGGGAGACGGACCTGCCAAGACTCAAGACCGGGGAGTGGGGGGTGGGGAGTGGTACGTGACGGTGCAGCAATGAGGTACGATGCGCAAAGTTCGGTACCACTCCTCACACCGCTACTCCCCGTATATTTCCCCCGCCTCCATGTCCCGCGCCCTCGACCTGCCATCCCTCCGCCTCGGCGAACGGGTGCAGGACACCTTCCTGGTGCTCGACGCCGAGCAGAAGAACTTCGACGGCGGCGCCTGCACGGTCCTCACCTTCGGCAACGCCAGCGGCCGCCTCGCGAGCGCGCCGTTCTGGGATCGCGAGCAGGCGATGGTCGAAGGCGTGCGGCGCGGGCATGTGGTGCAGGTGCTCGGTGAAATCGCCGACTACCGCGGCCGCCGGCAGCTGCGGGTCAGCTCGCTGCGCCTCTTGCCGCCCGCCAGCATCGAGCTGGGCCGGCTCATGCCGAGCGTCGGTGACGTCTCCCGTCTGTGGGAAACCGTGGACGCCTGGCGGGCCGAGATCCGCGGGCCCCGGCTGGCTGCCGTGGTCGATCTATTCTATACGGACGCGGATTTTCGGGGTCGCTACGAGTGCTGCCCAGCCAGCGTCGCCGGGCACCACGCCGCGCGCGGCGGTCTGCTGCAGCATACCGTGGAAGTCGGCGCCATCGCGCGCACCATCGCCCGGGCGGCCGGCGCCGACATCGAGCTCGTGCTCGCCGGTGCGCTGTTGCACGATATCGGCAAGATCGAGGCATACAG